>CAYQPD010000201.1:0-3639 GCA_964419305.1 uncultured Rhodobacter sp. | reverse complement strand
GCCCAGACGCCCGCACCGGTGTTGCCCCACATCAGCAGGTGATCCACCGCCTGGCTGTCATGCAGCGCGGCATCGTTGACGTGGTAACGGCGGATCAGCTTGTGCTTGCGGTCCACGTTCACATGGTTCTCCCAGAAGCTCTTTCAGCACGACAACGTCCAGCATCGTATCCGCGACCAGCCGCTTGAGCTTTGCGTTGCTCAGCCCCTCTCTCGAACCAGTGGCGTTCGTGGCCTCACTCCTCAAGCTGCTTCAGGCGTCTGGTATCCGACACGTCCATCCCGCCATATTTGGCCTTCAGCTTGTGAAAACTCACGGCGCTGATGCCATGCTTGCGCCAGACATCTGCCACAGTCAGCCCGGCTTCCTGCTCTTTGAGCGTCCCGATAATCCGAGTCTCGCTGAAACGGCTCGTTCGCAGAAATTTCCGGGGGGCAGGTCGCTTACCCCCACCCCTCCACAAACTCGCGCCACTCGCCCTTGCTCATGCCGCTATCCTCCTGCCCCACCACTTCCCCCGCCAGTCGCCGTTTCAGCACCGCAACCGCCGTGGCGCTCAGGGTGGCCCCGCCCAGCCGGTAATCCTCGAACGCGCCGTAGGCCAGCGGCACCCAGTCGCGCACGCAGGCGGCAATCGCCTCGGCATAGACCCGGATCTCGTATTGGGCGTGGGCATCGGCGCGCAGGCGCAAAAAGTGAAAGAGGTTGTGCAGGTCGGTTTTCCAATACCACTGGGTATAGATGTTCATCGGCAGGTTCATCCGCGCCAGCTCGCGCGCAAGGCCCTGCTGGCCGTCCTGTGACAGCATTTCCTCGTAGTGATCGTAAGCCTGGCCCGCGTCCGATTTCAGAATCTCAAGCACCCGCGCCGATTCCGCCCCCGACAGCACCTCGCCCCGGCCCTGATTGTTGACCACCGATTGCGCCGCCAGATTTTCCGGGGCGGGAATATAGAACTCGCGATCCAGGATCGAATAGCGCGCCGAGTATTCGTTGACGTTGGCGGTGCGGTGGCGGATCCACTGGCGCGCCACGAACACCGGCAGCTTGACGTGCAGCTTGACCTCGCACATCTCGAACGGGGTCGAATGCCAGTGCCGCATCAGGTAACGGATCAGCCCGGCGTCATTCTGCACGTGTTTGGTGCCGGCGCCGTAGCTGACCCGCGCCGCCTGCACGATTGCGCCGTCATCGCCCATGTAGTCGATCACCCGGATAAAGCCGTGGTCCAGCACCGGGATGGCGCGGTAAAGCAGCGCCTCCATGCCGGGCGAGACCGCCCGCAGGGTTGGCGCCTGGGTGGCGCGGGCCGTTTCGATTTCAGCGATCTGGTCGGGGGAAAGCGGCATGGCGGGCTCCATCGGGGCGACTCGGGGTTGCCTGACTATGGCGCAGCACGGCCCGGCGCGCGACCCTTTTGCTTCCGGCGCCGCCGCGATCCGCCCTCGCCTTTCATGGCGCATGTGCTAGGCTGCCGCCAGAACAGGAGAACGCGATGCCGATCAAGTATCTTCACACCATGGTCCGGGTGCTGGACCTCGAAAAGTCGCTGGCCTTCTACCGGCTGCTGGGGCTTGTCGAGACCAAGCGCTATGAGAACGAGAACGGGCGCTACACCCTGGTGTTCATGGCCCCGCCGGGGCAGCCGGAATGCCCGGTCGAGCTGACCTTCAACTGGGATGGCGACCCCGGTCTGCCGTCGGATGGCCGCCATTTCGGGCATCTGGCCTATGGGGTTGCGGATATTCACGCCACCTGTGCCGATCTGATGGCGCAGGGCGTGGTGATCAATCGCCCGCCACGCGACGGGCGGATGGCCTTTGTGCGCAGCCCCGACAACATCTCGATCGAACTGTTGCAGACCGGCGCGGCGCTGGTGCCGGTCGAGCCGTGGCTCAGCATGCCCAATAGCGGGCACTGGTAAGGCGGGTAAAGCGGCAGAGCCGGGCGCAACCCTTGTCAGCCCTCGCGTGGCCTTGGCCGGGCCGGGATTTCCTTGAGCAGGCCGCCCACGCCCATGGCGGCGATATCGGCGTCGCCAAGCGGCACGGCGCAGATCAGGCGCTCCAGCACCCAGTCGGCCCCGTTGAGCGCGGGCGAGCGCGCACAGCCGGGCAGGCCGATCACCGGTTTGCCGCCGAAGCTGCCGAAGAACAGCAGGTTGCCGGGATCGACCGGCAGGCCGACGTGCTGCACCTGCCCGCCCGCCTGGCGCAAGCCCTCGGGGGCGACGTCGTGGGCGTCCGAGGTGGCCGAGGCGGTCAGGATGAAGATCACCTCGCCCGCAGCCCGGGTGATCGCCGCCGCAATCGCCGCCGTGTCATGGGCCACCACCACGCGCGCGTCCAGCGTCAGGCCAAGCCGGGCAAGACGGGTGCGCAGGGCGTCGCGGCCCTTGGCGGCGGGGGTCTGGCCGGTGGTGGTGGTCTCGATCAGGGTGGCGGTGGCGAAGGCCGGGCAGGCAAGACCAAGCGCCGCCCGGCCGAAGGCTTCGGCACGCGCGACATCGGCGGCGGGCACGCCGTAGGCGATGATCTTGATGGTGGCCACCATGTCGCCTGCCGCCAGCCGCTGCCACGGGGTCACGGTGGCAAGCGTTATCATCGGGTTGACCAGGTTCAGCGCGCGCACCGCGCCAGCGTCGATCCGCGCGAGGCCGGCGGTGGTGGCATGCAGGTTCACCCGCCCGGTGGCGGCGGCCCCCAGCCGCAGCCCCGGCCCGGCGATCAGCGCCTGCGCCACCCGCGCCGCCGCCTGATCTTCGGGCAGATCGTCGGGTGTCAGCCGCGCCACAGTGACGGCGGGGTGCCCGGCTGCGCGCAGCGCCGCGATATCGCCCGCCGTCAGTTCCTTGCCCTTGCGCAGCATGCCCCCCGCAACCTTGGTCGAATGGGCAAGGATGGTGCCGAGTGCGGCGGCAAGCGGAACCGGGCCGAACTGCATCAGCCGCGCCGCAGGGTCTGGGTGATCTGCGCCAGCACCGCCAGCGCGATCTCGGCGGGCGACTGCGCCCCGATGTCCAGCCCCACCGGCGCATGAATCCGGGCCAGTTGAACGTCGCCAAGGCCGGTTTGGCGCAGCCGGTCAAGGCGCTTGGCATGGGTGCGGGGTGACCCGAGGCAGCCCAGATAAAACACCTCGGACCCCAGTGCGGCGCGGATCGCGGGGTCGTCCAGCTTGGGGTCGTGGGTCAGCGTCACCACGGCGGTGCGGGCGTCAAGGCCAAGGGTCTCGATCGCCTCGTCGGGCCAGTCGTGCAGGATGCGCACGCCGGGAAACCGCACCGCCGCGGCAAAAGCCTCGCGCGGGTCGATCAGGGTGGTATCATAGCCGCAGGCCTGCGCCATCGGCAGCAGCGCCTGCGCGATATGCACCGCCCCCACCACCAGCAGCCGCAGCGGCGGGTTGTGGACGGCAATGAACCAGTCGCCCGCTTCCATCCCCGACTTGTCGCGCCGCAGACGGGCGGCAACCGCGGTCGCCAGCGGCCCGTCGTCGGTGCCGTCGCCGCTGCCGTCGCTCAGGCGGCGTTGCCAGGTTTGCAGATTGATCCCCAGCGCCACCGCCCGCCGCGCCGCCCGCGCCGCCACCAGATCGGCCAGCAGCGCCTCGGGCAGCGCGCCCCCCACCGGCTCGACC
>CAYQPD010000200.1:0-3706 GCA_964419305.1 uncultured Rhodobacter sp. | reverse complement strand
CTGGCGATGTCGGGCGACTATGTGGTGACGCTCGGAGCCCCTCGGTAACGCAGTCTCACCCCGGCCAGGCAAAGCTTTTGGCGGCGCGCACAAAGGCGGCGACAGCGGGGGAGTGCGGACGGCCCGGCACGGTGATCAGGGCGATACTGCGCTGCACCACCGGATCGACCAGCGGGCGCTGCAACAGGCCGGGCAGCGACACCGAATATTCCGGCATGAAGGCAAAGCCGATCCGCGCCAGCACCATCGCCTGCACCCAGTCTTCGCGGTCCGAGCGGAACCGGGCGTACAGGGCGACCTGCTTTTCTGCGCAGACCGCCATCACGCTTTCGCGCAATTCACAGGCCAGCCGGTCAACATAAGGCTCGCCCGACAGATCGGTCAGCTTGACCGCGTTCAGATGGCCCAGCCGATGTTCGGGCGGGAAGATCACGATGTAGCGTTCGGTATAAAGCGGGTGGGCGTGGAACGTCTCACCCAGCCCATCAAGCGGGTTCAGCACGGCCACATCCAGCGCCCCGTCCTGAAGTTGCGCCTTCAGCTCGGCGACCGGGGCCTCGGTGACGCTCAACTCGATCCCGGCATAGCTGTTTTCGAACTGGCCCAGAAACCGCGCCAGCCGGACATGGCCGACGGTGGACATCACCCCGAGCCGGATCGGCGCCTTGTGCAGCAGCCGCATGTTTTGCGCCAGAAGCTGTGTCGCTTCGGTTTCATCGACGATGTGCTGCAGATGCGGCAGCATCGAGCGGCCGAAGTCGCTGAGCAATATCCGCTTGCCCTCGCGGTGAAACACTGGCGCCCCCAACGCCAGTTCCAGCGTCTTGATGCCCTTGGTCAGCGCCGGTTGCGAGATGTTGCACTGCAGCGCCGCCCTGGTGAAATTGAGCGTCTGGGCTGCGGCCAGAACATACCGGATCTGCGACATTTCCATGCTGACCGCCCCGCTATCACAATCGGCACCCCAAGGCGCTGCACTGCCACTATACACGACTCCATCAAAACCTGTGGTTATGGATTGATAATCAATCCTCATTTTTCTTTCACGCCAACTCGGCGCTTCATGGACGCACAACCTCAACCAGGGAGCCGGAAAATGACAGTCTACATGGTGGAACGTGATCTCAAGGGCATCAGCATGGAAGATCTGGGCAGCGCCCAGCAGGCCGCGATCAAGACCGCGCAGGATATGACCGCGCAGGGATCGAAAATCAGCTATATCCGCTCGACCTATGCGCCGGAGGACGGGCGCTGCATGTGTCTGTTCGACGGCTCGTCCAAAGAGCAGGTGCAAAAGCTGAATGACACGGCGGGCCTGCCCTATCACCGGGTGGTTGAAGCGCTTGATCTGACCCCCTGAGGCGGGCACCAGATCGGTGCGCGACCAGCCCTTGAAGGCGGCCTTCGCGGCGGCAATCGCGCGCCCGGTTTCGTCGGCACCGCACGCGGGCACGGTGCCAAGCGCGGCCCCGGTTGCCGGGTTGGTCACCGTAATCGTGCTGCCGTTGTCGGTGCCGACCCACGCGCCGCCGATCAGGTTGGCCTATTGTTGAAATCCGTTGAAACCGCTCATTTTCATTCCTTCGAAAAGATGTATTGCCGAAAAGATGTATTGCGTCAGTTGCCGGTAGCTTTCGCCGGGCCGCAAGACGGCTTGCGCGAAGGCCGGGTGGTGGTTGGCATCGGGCCAGATTTGCGGCTCCAGCGCCACCCCGGCAAAGCCGTGCATCGGTTGCCCGGTGAGCCCCGGCAGGGCGATGTCGATGCGGCTGCCGTCATAGACCTGCAAGCCCGGTTCGGTGGTCCGTAGCTCCATCTGCACGCCCGAATCGGGGTTTTTGAGCCACGCCACCGCGCGCAGCGCCTCGCGCCCCCGCGACAGGCAGAAGTTGTGGTCGAGCGGGGCGGCCTGTGCCACCGGGCGAAGCGTGCGAAAGTCGAACCGCGTTCCGGCGACAGAACGCTCTTCGCCGGTCGGAATCATCTCGGCGTCAACCGGCAGATACTGATCGGCGTCAATTCGCAGCAAATGCCCGGCGATGCTGTGGCCGCCAAGGTTGAAATAGCTGTGATGCGCAAGGTTGCACAGCGTTGGCGCATGGGTCTCGGCCTGCATCAGCACCTCGAAAACCCCTCCGGGCTTCAGCGCAAACTGCACCCGCGCCGCAAGCGCACCGGGAAAACCCATCTCGCCATCTTCAAGCCGGATCGACAGCAAAACGCTGTCCTTGGCCCGATCCTCGACACGCCAGACGCGCTTGCCCATGCTGCGCGCGCCACCGTGCAGCGTGTGCTTGCCCAAAAAGTTGCGGTCGAGTTGGTAGTGCTGACCGTCAAGTTCCAGATGCCCGTCGCGGATGCGGTTGGCGCAGCGCCCGGCGGTGGCCCCGAAATAGGGCGAATGGGTCAGGTAGGGCGCAAAGTGATCGAACCCGAGCACCAGCGGTGCGGCGTGGCCTGCAAGGCGCAAATCCTGCAACACCGCGCCGTAACTCAGCACCCGCGCGGTCAACCCGCCACCGGTGATCGTCACCCGCTCAACCGGGGTGCCGTCGGGCATGGTGCCAAAATTGCTCATATGTTCCCACGCAGATCAATTGCCTGCCCCGTGCGCGCACTGTGCTCGGCGGCTTCACCGACCATCACCGACCACAGACCGTCGCGCAGGCTTACCTCTGGCGCCCCGCGCCCGGCAAGCACGAGGTCGC
This sequence comes from uncultured Rhodobacter sp., assembly GCA_964419305.1. Classification (GTDB taxonomy): domain Bacteria; phylum Pseudomonadota; class Alphaproteobacteria; order Rhodobacterales; family Rhodobacteraceae; genus CAYQPD01. The sequence continues at coordinate 998 of CAYQPD010000200.1, read as the reverse complement.
GGAAACGCTGGTGCTGATAGAACGTCGAGCCGTGGTGATCGCCTGCCATCAGCACCGTTTCGTCAACCTCGACGTTTTCGCGGATGGTGCGCTTGCTGGCGCGGTCCGAAATCTCGATCACGGCGGCGCGGTCCTTGCCATCGGGGGCAAAGCGGGCGGGCCCCGGCACCTTGGCATCGACCCGCGCCTTCGGCCCGGTGACCGAGATCACCTCTTGCCAACAGGAACCCTCGGCGAACATGCACAGATCGAGCATGCCGCGCGCGCCGTTGGCAAAATCAACCGTCACAAAGGCGTTGTCGATGATGTCGGGGGTGCGGCCGCCGTAGCGTTCGCCCTGATGGTTCACGTCCGCCGCCCCCGAGGCATAAACGCGCACCGGGTCGCTTTGCAGCGTAAGCCGCATCAGATCCCAGAAATGGCAGCATTTTTCCACCAGGGTGCCGCCGGTGCGGGCGTTGAAGCGGTTCCAGTCGCCGATCTTTTCAAGAAACGGAAACCGGTGCTCGCGGATCGACATCATACGCGGTGGGCCAGCGGTGCCGCGGCGCAGCTCGGCGAGCAGCCGCTGCACCGGTGGCATGAAGCGGTATTCCATCGCCACCCAGACCGGCGCCGAGCGCCCCTCGGCCTTGGCGATCACCTCGCGGCAATGGTCGGTGGTGGTGCACAGCGGCTTTTCGCACAAGATCGGCAGCCCACTATCCAGCACGTCCATCAAGATCGGGTGGTGGGTATCGTTGGGCGCGACAATCACCAGCGCGTCACATAGCCCTGCCGACAGCATCTCGCGGTAATCCGCGAATGGGCGCGCGGTGCCGCCCGAGGTTTCTACCGACCGCTGCCGCATGCCTTCATCCGGGTCGGCAACAGCGGTCACTTCGCAACCCTCAAGCAGCTTGAGGTTGCGGATGTGCTCTTGCCCCATCATGCCCGACCCGATCAGCCCATAGCGCAGTGTCATCTTTCATATCTCCAGAAGTGGCAGGCCCATCGCC
>CAYQPD010000199.1:0-3757 GCA_964419305.1 uncultured Rhodobacter sp. | reverse complement strand
CTGGCCCAAGGGGCCAAGGGCTGACGGCGAAAGCCCGCCCCTGGCGGGACGGGCCGTGATTTCTGGCGCTTCGCGCGAGGATATTTGGGCGAAGATGAAAGCGCCGGTGACCGCCAGAACACTGGCATCGAACCAATAGAACGCCCGTGGCTTCGGCAATGCCGCGTGCCGAGCGCGTTTTCAGATCGTTTGCACAGCAATCAAGCGATCCGGGGGATCGTTTGGGCGCGGCGATGGATTTCCGGATACGAGCGCTCTTGATCCGGCAGTGAAAGCAGGCGATCAACGCGGCGTGCTGAAAGCACGCATGCGGCGTGACGCGCGGCCATCTGACCGAGTTCGGGCAGGTCGTGCCGCACCGAGTGGCCAACGCCACGCGGGGCTGGCCGCCATCGTCGAGGATCCGGCCAGCAGCCTGCCCGCCGATGCGATCGCCACGCTGAAAGGCCTTGCCGTCATGTCCTTTGATAGTTTTAATGCGTTTCTGCCCAGCCGTGATCGGGACGCTGGCCAATTCTGGTGCGACCGATTAGAACACACCCATGAAATCGGATGAGATATCGCTGCGCGGGTTCGCCGTGTCCGCCCGCGCCCTGCACGTTGCGGCCTGTGTCGTGACGGGGCTGATCCTGTGGGGCACCCTGTGGCCGAACCTGCAAGCACCGATCGCAGGCATCCCCTTCGCCGACAAGCTGTGGCACGTGCTGGCCTTCGCGGTCTGGGCCGGGGTCATCGCTGCTGGCTGGCGGCTGCCGACCGGGACGGTGATTGGGTGCCTCGCCCTTGCCGGAGCCGCGATTGAACTGATCCAGCCGCTGACCGGGCGCACGGCGGATCTGGCGGATTTGGGGGCCGACCTGTCAGGCGCGGCGCTGGGCGCCTGGGGCGCACGGTGGCTGCTGACCCGGAGTTTGGCTTGGAGGCGCACAAGGCAGCACCGCCTGAACGGATTGCAAGCCCGCTCGGCACTGCGATAATACCCGCCGATGAAAGAATTTCTGTCGCGCCGGTCCGGGCCGCTCTGACGCGTTCTGCATCCCACCTTGCAATGCCGTCTGATACGGTAGCGCCACGTTATCAGCAGTTGCCGTCGGGCTACACCGCCCGCAATTGCCCGGCGCTGACCGCGACCCGCGTCTCACCGCCCATGATCTCGATCAGCACCCAGACGCGCTTGTCTGGCGCGATGGTTTCGATGGTGGCCACGAAATCGCTGAACGGGCCTTTGCTCAGCGTGACCTGATCGCCGGGCTTCAGGATCCGTGGGGGCAGCAGCTTGCCGCTGGCGTCGCAGCGCAGCATCAACTGGCTGACCAGATCAAGCGGCACCGGCGTGGGCTCGTTGCCAAGGCTCACCAGCCGCGTGATGCCATAGGTCGCGTTGATCGCGCGCCAGCCGCCCTGGCGCGGATCGAGGGCAACGAACAGATAGCCCTGAAACAGCGGCCGCGACCGGGTGGCGAACTTGCCCCGCACGCGCTTGGTCTCTTCCTGCATCGGCAGGAAGGTCCGAAAGCCCTGCCGCGTCAGATTGCGCTCGGCGATCCGGTGGCTGTTGGGTTTGTGCTGGGCCAGAAACCAGCGGGTGCCGCGGTCGTGATTGCTCATGGGATCTCGCCCCTGGATGCAGGCAAGTTGCGCTCAAATCCGAGCTGGATCAAGGCGTGAACTGCTGCATTAGCGAAGACCAGGGCGGACATGCGCGCGGCGCTGCAGAAGATGATCGCGGATATCGAAACCGGCGCGGCCAGGTTCAACGTCATTCGGGTCTGTGATGTCAGTCGCTGGGGCCGGTCTCAGGCCGCGGACGAAGCGGCGGTTCGGTTGATCCGGACAGTGCGACCTGGGGATCAACACGGTCAGCATGGCGGTCGCTTGGGTGGACGAACCTGTGATCAATGCAGATGCCGTGCATCACGCAGGTCCACCGCCCGGACTGTGCGCAAAACAGCGCCAACGCAGCGTATGGCTGCCCCCCACCCCCCGCAATCTCGAAACTTGGGCTTGCAGCACGGGCAGGATGCCGGTAACGCTCAAAACCAAGTAATCATGTTGATTCTGCGTCACAATACGAAACCCAGATCCCCAAGGCACCGGATCGACAGTCCTTGTGCGGTAGCCTGCAAGAAATCCCCCATCTGATGACCACCCGACGCGACCAGCTGCGCGAGGACGTGCATTTCCGCATCCTGCGCCTTTTGCAGGCAAACCCCAAGCTGTCACAGCGCGATCTGGCCAGGGCGGTGGGGGTGAGCAACGGCGGCATCCATTACGCGCTGAGTGCTTTGCTGGGCAAAGGCCCGATCAAGCTGGGGAACTTTACCGCAGCCGAGGACAAGCGGCGCCATGCCTATGTGCTGACCCGCAAGGGCACCGTGGCAAAGGCTTCGCTGACCAAGCGGTTCCTTGCGCGCAAGATGGAAGAAAACGAGGCCATCAAGGTCGAGACCGAAGATGTTTGCGCCGAGATCGACGCCGACCAGGCAGCCGGCGAGAAAGCATGATGACCGCAATACTTGAGGCCGGTATGGCCGATTTACGCAATATTTATTCCGCCGATGACGCCCGTGAAGCGTGCTTCGCGGCTTATGTGGGAGGTGACCGCTAATGCGTGTCTTGATCACCGGCACGGCCGGCTTCATCGGGTTCCACCTGGCCAAGCTTCTGTTGGCCGAGGGGTTCGTTGTCCACGGTTATGACGGCATGACCGATTATTACGATGTCCGCCTGAAACAGCGCCGCCACGCCATGCTGCGCCAGAACGAGGCGTTCACCGCCACCGAGGCGATGCTGGAGGAGGCGGAGACGCTGCACGCGACGGTGGAGGCGTTCGCCCCCGATGTCATCGTCCATCTCGCCGCGCAGGCCGGGGTGCGCTACAGCTTGGAAAACCCGCGCGCCTATATTGACGCGAACGTGGTCGGCTCCTTCAACGTGATGGAGGCGGCGCGCGCGGCGCAGGTGCGCCACCTGCTGATGGCCTCAACCTCTTCGGTTTACGGTGCCAACGAGGACATGCCCTTCGACGAGCGCCAGAAGGCCGACACGCAACTGACCATCTATGCGGCCACCAAGAAGGCCACCGAGAGCATGGGCCATGCCTGGGCGCATATCCACAGCCTGCCTGTGACGATGTTCCGGTTCTTCACCGTCTATGGCCCGTGGGGGCGGCCCGACATGGCGCTATTCAAATTCGTCGATGCGATCCTCGATGGGCGGCCCATCGACATTTACAACAACGGCGACATGTATCGCGATTTCACCTATGTCGACGATCTGGTGCGCGCGATCCGCCTGCTCATCGATGTGGCCCCGGTGCGCCCCGATGACGGCGTGGTGGCCGAGGGCGACAGCCTGTCGCCCGTTGCCCCCTATCGCGTCGTCAACATCGGCAATTCCGACAAGGTGCGGCTGCTGGATTTTGTAGATGTGATCGAGGACTGCCTCGGGCAAAAGGCCGAGCGGAATTACATGGGCATGCAGACCGGCGACGTTCCCGCGACCTGGGCCAATACGGATTTGCTGAAATCGCTGACGGGGTATCGGCCACAGACCGATTTTCGTGATGGCATCGCGAAGTTTGTGGAATGGTATCGGGAATATTCTGGAAAATGACATCGGACATGAAAACGATTGCCGTCACCGGCCTCGGATGGGCGGTTTCAAGTTGCAAGCGCAACGGTTGATCTGAAGGCCGCGAGGTCTTCGGCCATGGCTTCGGCGGGGGTTCTCCATCCGAGGGTTTTTCTCGGGCGGT
>CAYQPD010000198.1:0-3785 GCA_964419305.1 uncultured Rhodobacter sp. | reverse complement strand
TCGCGGGCGAAGGCATCGGACAGGATCTGCGCCGCGTCGCGTTCTTCCTTGGGCAGGAAAAGCGGCCAGTCCTGAACGATGGTGGTCCGCGCCCCAAAGCGGCAGAACGCCTGCGCCAGTTCGCAGCCCAGCGGGCCGCCACCGATGACCAGCAGGCGGCGCGGCAGTTCGGTCAGCTCGAAGACGTTCTCGTTGGTCAGAAAGCCAGCCTCGACGAGGCCGGGAATCGAGGGTGTGTCGGGCCGCGAGCCGGTGGCGATCATCGCCTTCTTGAAGCGCAGCCGCAGACCATCCACCGTCACCACATCAGTCGAAGTAAAGCGGGCATGGCCAAAGAACACATCGACGCCGGCCGCGACCAGCCGCTGCACCGAATCGGCGCGGCTGATGCGGGCACGAATGCCGCGCATGCGTTCCATCGCGGCGGCAAAGTCGACGCGGATATCGGCCGGGATTTGCGCGCCGTAGTGTTCGGCATTGCGCATTTCGGCGTAGAGGCGCGACGTGCGGATGATCGCTTTCGACGGCACGCAGCCGACATTCAGACAGTCGCCGCCAAGCCGGGCGCGCTCGATCAGCGCAACCTTGGCCCCCAGTGCCGCCGCAGCGTGCGCCGCCACCAGCCCCGCCGTGCCACCGCCGACCACCACCAGAGCGTAGCGGTCGGCAGGCTGGGGATTGCGCCAATCGGCTGGATGCACGTTTGTCAGCCGCTCGCGCTCGCTCCTGTCTTGCGGCGCTGTCGAATTGAAGTTGTGCTGCGGCATCATCGTGCTCCGTGATTGAAGAAAGCCGCTACAGCCAGCCGCCGCGGAAGCCCGCGCGCCGCAAGCCGGTGACCACATAGGGGCAGTCCCGCATCATCCGCCAGATCAGTTGGCTGCGATGGTTTTCGATCATCATCACCACGATACCCTGATCGAGCCCGAAGTGGCCGGCCGACACCCAGGCACCCTGGCCGGCGCTGCCTGCCAGGGTCGGATTGACACTGCTTGTGTAGCGTTGCGCGGGCAGCATCTGCGGGTAACGTTGCCGCATGGTGCGCGCGGCGCCCATGGCGATCTTTGGTGCGAACGGCAGCGACGCCAACGCCGCCCAGCCGCCCAGGGTTCCGTCATCGGGTCCGTACGGCACACCGCGCGCGGCATAGCCGAACAAACGGCGGCGCTTGTGGGCCAGCTCCGGCAGGTGTTTGCTTGGTCCATCACAGGCGGTCAGGCCCCAGCAGTTTTCGTCGTAACCGCTGAAACCGTGCGGATTGCGCCGCGCATACTCGCGCTGCACCTCGGTCGCGCGCCGGCTGTTCTCGAAATAGTCGCAGCGCTTCTCGCGCATGAAGCGATCCTGGATGCCGCGAAAGTCGATCCAGGCGTGCGAGAACTGGTGGATGAACAGTGGCCCGGCATAGAGAAAATCGTAGCCGTACAGATGCTCCCACTGGTAGGTCGCGGTCCAGGCGTCGTAGCACGCGCAGCCCCCCCCGACCGGCTGCGTCGGCGAGCCAAGCGCGAGCACGTAGAGCAGGATGGCTTCGCTGTAGCCCCCCCAACAATAGTTCAGGAAGCCGCTTTCGGGTTTCCAGCCCATCCTGACCATTTCAGATCCGCCCTGCGACCATCGCCAGTCGATGCGCAGGTAAAGCGTCTCGACAAGCGCGCGCAGTTCGGTTTCTTCCGGCGTCTTCGCGGTAAAGTAGCGGCCTGCGGTCAGCATACCCGCCACCAGCAGGGCCGAGTCGATCATCGACAACTCCGAGTGCCAGACGCGGGCCCCGCTGTGCATATCGAGAAAGTGGTAGTAGAAACCCTTGAAACCGGTCGCCTCCGGACTTTCGCTCTGCTCGCTGGCGCAAAAGAAGCGCAGCGTGGCGAGCGTGCGGTTGACCGCATCGGCCCGCGTCATCCAGCCGCGCTCCACCGCCACCGGATAGGCCGATAATGCGAAACCGACCACCGCGATGCTGCACGGTGAACCTGCGCGGCTGGTATCGGCCACCAGGCCGTTCTCGGCGTTGAACTCTTCCAGAAAATAGCCGAACGCCGCGCGCTGGAATCGATCCAACAATTCTTCGTCCGATTGGGTGAACGTCTCAACCATAACCGCACTCCGCAAATCGGAAGGTGGCCGCCGTCAAGGGTCGGGGCGGCAAGATGCGCTTGCCGGCGTCGAAAAGAAACACCGTCTGGGCTGGCGTCAGCATGGCCCCGTCTCCTCGGGTTCTGGATCGTGCCAGCCCTTGGCGCTGGCCACGACGTCCGCAGCAGCGGGTGGTCCCCAGCTACCCCGCTCGTAGTCCTGCACCGGCGTGCCGGTGCCAAGCGCCGGGCCGATCACCCGCCACGCGGCTTCCACGCTGTCATCGCGTGTGAACAGCGATTGATCGCCGCGCATCGCATCGCGCAGCAGGCGCTCATAAGGCAATTCTTCGCTGCGCGGCTCATGGCGGGCGATCAGCTCGACCGGCTCGCCGCGCATTTCCTCGCCGTGCTGCTTGACCCGCACGCCCGCCGAAATCACCACCTCGGGGCTGAGCCGGAAGCGGAAATAGTTTGCGCTCGCCGGGCTGATCGCGTCGAAGATCGCCAGCGGCGGACACTTCAGATTGACGATGACTTCGGTGGCGGTAACCGGCAGAAACTTGCCGGTGCGGATGTAGAACGGCACACCGGCCCAGCGCCAGGTGTCGATGTGCAGGCACAGCGCGGCAAAGGTCTCGACCTGCGAATCCGCTGCCACGCCGTTCTCTTCGCGATAGCCGCGGAACTGGCCGCGCACCACGCAGGCCGGATCGAGTGGCCGCATCGCACGAAACAGCCGCAGTTTCTCAAGGCGCACCGACTCCGGATCGCGCCCGATCGGCGCATCCATCGCCAGCAACGCGATGACCTGAAGCATGTGGTTCTGCACCACGTCGCGCAGCGTGCCGACTTCATCGTAGAACGCGCCCCGGCCCTGCACGCCAAAGCTTTCGGCCATGGTGATCTGCACATTGTCGACGTAGTGGCGGTTCCAGATCGGGTCGAGGAAGGCGTTGGCGAAGCGGAAATACAGCAGGTTCTGCACCGCCTCCTTGCCCAGATAGTGATCAATCCGGAACACCGACGATTCGTCAAAAACCTCGTGCAGCGTGCGGTTGAGAGCCTGCGCCGAGGCGAGGTCGCGCCCGAACGGTTTTTCCACGACCACGCGGGCAGCATGGTTAGCACCGGCTTTGGCCAGCCCCCGCACCACGGCACCAAACATGCTGGGCGGTATCGCAAGGTAATGCAGTGGGCGCGCGGCGCTGCCCAAGGCCTGTTTCAGGCGCGCGTAAGTAGCCGGATCACCGTAGTCGCCGGCGACGTATTTCAATTGCGCCGACAGTTTGGCGAACGCGGCGGCATCGACACCGCCGTTCTGCTCCAGGCTGTCGCGCGCGCGGGCGCGCAGCTTGTCCAGTGTCCACCCGGCCCGGGCCATGCCGATGATCGGGATGTCCAGATCGCCATGCCGGATCAACGCCTGCAGGGCGGGAAATATCTTCTTGTAGGCGAGGTCGCCCGTGGCGCCGAAGAAAACGAGTGCGTCTGAACGGGATGCGGTCATGTCAAGATGCGCCTTGCTGCGATATGCGGGAACGGATCATCCGAGCCTCACCATAGCCTGATGGCTGGCACCGGCATTAACCTGCGGCAGGCACAGAAGGCGCTGGTCCACGGCGATACCGTCAACCACGGCGCAAGCAATGTGGACCCGTCACGGTTTTGTTCCGGTCCAATGTTCTTATTTCTACCCGACTTTCCGTG
>CAYQPD010000197.1:0-3885 GCA_964419305.1 uncultured Rhodobacter sp. | reverse complement strand
GCCTGCCCTTGCCTGCACCCGCGCGCTCGCCTAAACCCCTTGCCAAACCATCTTGCCCAAGGGGTGCTTCCGCCATGCGTCTTACCCGTTACTTTCTGCCGGTCTTGAAGGAAAACCCCGCCGAGGCGCAGATCGTGTCGCACCGCTTCATGCTGCGCGCCGGGATGATCAAGCAGCAGGCGGCGGGGATCTATTCCTGGCTGCCTTTGGGGCTGCGGGTGCTGCGGCGCATCGAGCAGATCGTGCACGAGGAACAGCAGCGCGCCGGGCACATCCCCTTGTTGATGCCGACGTTGCAACCGGCGGATCTGTGGCGCGAATCCGGGCGCTATGATGACTACGGCGAGGAAATGCTGCGCATCACCGACCGCCAGAAGCGCGAGCTTCTCTATGGTCCGACCAACGAGGAGATGATCACCGACATCTTCCGCAGCCATGTCACCAGCTACAAGGACCTGCCGCTGACGCTTTACCATATCCAGTGGAAGTTCCGCGACGAGCTGCGGCCGCGGTTTGGCGTGATGCGCGGGCGCGAGTTCCTGATGAAGGACGGCTACAACTTCGATCTGACCAAGGAAGACGCGCTGCACGCCTACAACCGCCATCTGGTCAGCTACCTGCGCACCTACGAGCGCATGGGCTTGCAGGCGATCCCGATGCGGGCGGATTCTGGCCCGATCGGCGGCGAGGATACCCACGAGTTTCTGGTGCTGGCTTCAACCGGCGAATCCGAGGTGTTTTATGACAGCGCGGTGACCGACATCCGCCTTGGCGCGCGCGAAATCGACTATGACGACCGCGCCCAGTGCGCCGCGGTGATGCAGGAATTCACCGCCCTTTACGCCCGCACCGACGAGACCCACGACCCGGCGCTGTTTGCGGCCATCCCCGAGGCGCGGCGGCGCTCGGCCCGGGGCATCGAGGTGGGGCAGATCTTCTACTTTGGCACCAAGTATTCCGCGCCGATGGGGGCCACGGTGGTGACCCCTGACGGTGCCCGGGTGCCGGTGCACATGGGCAGCCACGGCATCGGGGTCAGCCGTCTGGTGGGGGCGATCATCGAGGCCAGCCATGACGACAAGGGTATCATCTGGCCCGAGGGGGTGACGCCGTTCCCGGTGGGCATCGTCAACCTCAAGCAGGGCGACGGCGGCACCGATGCGGCCTGTGAGGGGCTTTACAAGGCGCTGATCGCGAAGGGGCTGGAGCCGCTTTACGATGACCGCGACGAGCGCGCCGGGGCCAAGTTCGCCACCATGGACCTGATCGGGTTGCCGTGGCGGATCACGGTCGGGCCGCGCGGGCTGGCGCATGGCAAGGTCGAGCTGACCTCGCGCCGCAGCGGCGTGTCGGAAGAGATGTCGCCCGAGGCGGCGGTGGCGCGCCTGATCGAGATATACAAAGGGGTCTGAGGCAGGCCGGGGGGCTGTCTGCCCCCCGGACCCCCTGAGGATATTTGGGCCAATGAGAAGCTCGGTGCCGGGTGAGAGTGCCAGGCGTCGTCGCCCAGACAAGGAAGTTTGATGGCTAGCCGCACCCCTCCCTTTGCCGGTTTTGAGTGGCTGATCGCATGGCGCTATCTGCGGGCGCGGCGCGCCGAGGGCGGGGTCAGCGTGATGACCTGGATCAGCCTGATCGGCATCACCCTGGCGGTATTCGCGCTGATTGCGACGCTGGCGGTGCGGGCGGGATTCCGGGCCGAGTTCGTCGATACCATTCTGGGGGCCAATGCCCATGTCACGATCTATGCCGCGCAACGGGTGGACGCCAGCGGGGCTTTGGTGCGGGGGTTTGCCGATTATGACGCCATCGCGGCGCGGGTGCGGGGGATCGAAGGGGTCACGCGCGCGGCTCCGCTGGTCAAGGGCCAGGTGATGGCCACCGCCAATGGCGTCAACCTTGGGGTCGAGGTTTTCGGCATGCGGCGCGAGGATGTGGCAACCATCCCGCGGGTCGGTCGTGGCGCCGATGCCGATGGCGATCTTGGCCAGTATGACCGCGGCATCGCGATCGGCTCGGGGATTGCGCGCGAGCTGGGGCTGGGCCTGGGCGACAAGCTGCGGCTGATCTCGCCCAACGGGGTGAAAACCGCCTTCGGCACCAGCCCGCGGGTCAATGCCTATGAGGTGGTCTATGTCTTTACCGCCGGGCGCTATGACATCGACCGCACCCGCATCTACATGCCGCTGGCCGAGGCGCAGAGCTATTTCAACCGTGAAGGCATGGCCGACGAGATCGAGGTGATGGTGGCGGACCCCGACGCGGTGGACGCTTATGCGGTGGCGCTGGGCCAGGCGGGGGGCGAGCATGCGCTGCTGTGGAGCTGGCGCGACTCGGCGGGCAGTTTTCTGCGCGCGCTGACCATCGAGGACAACGTGATGTTCATCATCCTGTCGATCCTGGTGCTGATCGCGGCGATGAACATCATTTCCGGGCTGATCATGCTGGTCAAGAACAAGGGCCGCGACATCGGCATCCTGCGCACCGTCGGGCTGACCGAGGGCTCGGTGCTGCGGGTGTTCTTCATTTGCGGCGCGTCAACCGGGCTGATCGGCACCGCGTTCGGGGTGGGGCTTGGCTGCCTGTTTGCGATCTACATCGACCCGATCTTCTCGCTGGTGAACTATGTCTCGGGCGGCGGGGTCTGGGATCCGTCGATCCGGGGCATCTACAATCTGCCGGCCAAGCTGCAACTGGGCGACGTGGCATCGGCGGTGGCGCTGGCGCTGGGGCTTTCGTTCATCGTCACCATCTTTCCGGCGCGGCGGGCGGCGCGGATGAACCCGGTCGAGGCGCTGCGCTATGAATGAGGCGATGCTGGATCTGGCGGGGATCGAGAAGACCTACAACCGCGGCAAGCCGGGCGAGGTGGTGGTGCTGCGCGGGGCGACGCTTTCGGTGGCGCGGGGCGAGGTGGTGGCGCTGGTGGCACCCTCGGGGGCCGGCAAATCGACCCTGCTGCACATCGCGGGGTTGCTTGATACCCCCGACGCCGGCCACGTGGTTGTGGGTGGGGCAAGCATGGGCGGGCTTGGCGACCGCGCCCGCACCGCGGCGCGCCGAACCGAGGTGGGCTTCATCTACCAGTTCCACCACCTGCTGCCAGAGTTCAGCGCGCTGGAAAACATCGTGTTGCCGCAACTGGCCAACGGGGTGCGCGCCAAGGCGGCGCGCGGGCGGGCGATGGCGCTGCTGGCGCGGGTCGGGATCACTGAGCGCGCCGATCACCGCCCGGCGGCGCTGTCGGGGGGCGAGCAGCAGCGGGTGGCGTTCTGCCGGGCGCTGGCCAACCAGCCGCGCCTGCTGCTGGCCGACGAGCCGACCGGCAACCTTGATCCGGCGACCGCCGATCAGGTGTTTGCGGTGCTGATGGAATTGGCGCGCGAAACCGGCCTGTCGGCGCTGATTGCCACTCACAACCTCGATCTGGCGGCACGGATGGACCGGGTGGTGCGGCTCGACGCTGGCCGGGTGGTGTAGGCGCGTGGGGAGCATAGGCAAGAATGGGGTGGCACCAGTGATCACGCTCGCAGGTTTGGCCGATGTTGTGGCCGCACGGGCTGCGGCCGGGCGGGTGATCGTGGCGCTGGCCGGCGCGCCGGGCTCGGGCAAATCAACCGTCGCCGCCGCGCTGGCCGACCGCCTGAACGCAGGCCGCCCCGGCGTGGCCGGGGTGCTGGCGATGGACGGCTATCACTACGACGATCTCGTGCTGGTGCCGCTGGGCAAGCGCGCGCGCAAGGGCGCGCCCGACACCTTTGATGTCGCGGGGCTGCGCCACATGCTGGGGCGGCTGCGGGCGGATGACGAGGCTTTGGTCGCGGTGCCGGTATTCGACCGCAGCCTCGAGATCGCGCGCGCCGGGGCACGGCTGATCGACCGCGC
>CAYQPD010000196.1:0-3905 GCA_964419305.1 uncultured Rhodobacter sp. | reverse complement strand
GCGCTCAAGCGCCGCGGCTCGCTGACGATCTGGTTTGATCCCGCCATGATCTGGGAGGCTGCGCCGACCGGTAAACGCGGCCGCCAGCCTGACTACAGTGGTGAGGAGGATCAGAAAACAGTCCGGGGGACTGTTTTCCCGACGAACGCGCAAGCACGGTGGCCCGAAACGGCGCGCGCGCCATTGTCCTCGGCTCAATGGCGGACAAGGCGCGCGGCGCAAGATCCACATCGGAATTGACGAGCAAACGCTGGAATTCCGCGCGGCAGAGTTCACCACCAGCGACGTGGGCGATGCGCCATTCGTCGGGGAATTGATCCACTGGATCAATTCCTTGTCCGCCTTGTCTTATGGATTTCCATGGCTCCCGAGGTAGAAGGGAGCCACTGCCCGCCACGCCATTGATGGCGGGCAGTGGCGGCGGTCGGATCGTGCCCGCCTTGGTCTTGAAGGATCGCGAGTGAGTCTGGTCGACCGCCGTCTTCACCCTGACGAATGGATGCATTGTGTGAAACTGCTGGGCCAGCGCCTTATGGCTCGGGACTTCGACCGTCAGATTGCCGAGTTCCAGGTCCGCGTTGCCGTCCTGAACGGATTCACAGTGCTCGGCATACCCGTCACTGAAGCCATGGGATAAGTCTGTCCGGGGAAAGGGGAGGTCCGGTCAGCAGCGGATTGGTGCAACAGAGCCTGACCTTGGTCGATGTGCAGATGATCGGGGCGGCGGGGCGGTTGTATATGGCGGGCAGTTCGGCTGAGGTGAGGCAATGCCTGGCCGAGGTCGCGCGGGTTCTGGCCGCGATCAAGGGCCGGGCGGGTTAGGTCGGGGATTGCACTGGGTCAGGTTTGGGGAAGTGGAACGTGACGGATTCTGACGAAGTCGGCCATGCGGCGCAACAGGCTTTGCTGCTGGAACTGGCCATAGCCGCGACGCGGAACTATGATCTGCCCGCCGATCTGCGGGTCAGGCTGATCAACCTTTCGGAAAATGCCACCTATGCGGTGCAGGCCCCGGACGGCCAGCGCTGGGCCTTGCGCATCCATCGCGAGGGCTATCACGCGCGCGCGGCGATTGCCTCGGAACTGGCGTGGTTGCAGGCGCTGCGGGCCGACCATGTGGTCGTGACCCCCCTGCCGGTGGCGGGCCGGAATGGCGAGATCATCCAGATCGTCGGCCATCCCGGGCTGAAGGCCCCGCGCCATGTCGTGCTGTCGCAGTGGGAAACCGGGGTCGAGCCGGGCATTGACCACGACCTTGCCCAGCCGTTTGAAGTGCTGGGCGAAGTGACGGCGCGGATGCACCGCCACGCCCGCAGCTGGCCGCGCCCGGCCTGGTTCACCCGCCCGATCTGGAATTTCGAGACCGCCCTTGGCGAGACGCAGCCCCATTGGGGCCGCTGGCGCGATGGCATCGGGGTGGACGCCCAAAAAGCCGCCCTGTTCGGGCGCACCGTTGATCTGATCGGTCGGCGGCTGGCGGCCTACGGGCAGGACCGCAACCGTTTCGGCCTGGTTCACTGCGATCTGCGGCTGGCGAACCTGTTGATTGATGCAGGCAAGGTCAAGGTCATCGACTTTGACGACTGCGGTTTTGGCTGGTTCATGTACGATGCGGCGACGCCGGTCTCGTTCTACGAACACGAGCCGGTGGTGCCCGATCTGATCGACGCGTGGAAAACCGGCTATCGTCGGGTGTCGGACCTGCCTGCGGCGGATGAGGCCGAAATTCCCACCTTCGTGATGCTGCGCCGCCTGTTGCTGGTGGCGTGGATCGGGTCGCACGCGGAAACCGACCTGGCAAAGTCGATGGGCAATCCCTATACCGAGGGCACAGTCGGCCTGTGCGACGCCTATCTTTCGACCTGTGGCTGACGAGACGCCATGACGCTTGCGCCCCCTTGTTATTCCGATACCGATTGACGCGCGCGGCGCGATCCCAAGATCAGGCCATAACCACCCCCCCGCAGAATGGCGGCACCAATGGTCGATACGGTGCCCAGCACCGGCACACCCGGGGTGTAGCCCGCCACCATCTTGGCATAAAGATAATCGGGCATCGTCGTATCAGCCCCGGTGGTGCAAAGCGACAGCGGAAAATCGCCCCAGGACAGCAGAAAGGCGAACCGCGCCCGCGCGAACAGGCCCGGAAACAGCACCGGCAGGGTGACTTCGGTCAGCACCTGCCAGCGCGTCGCCCCCCAGATCAAAGGCGGCGTCGCGGGTATCGTTCGGGATCATGCTGATGCCATGGGTCAGCGGAAACAGCATGAACGGCAGGTAGATGTTCCATCCCGGATGGTCACATAGGCAAGCGATTTCCTGCGCGTTCAGCAGTGAGACCACGTCAGCAGCTTGACCGGGTTCCGCGTGCCCAAGCCGTTACCCTGCAAGGCCTGGCCCATGTCATGGTCAACCCGCGTCGGCCCGAGGGTGAATTCACCCGCTATTCCTTTCCCTCCAAGACGATGGAATATCTTGCGTCTGGTCGTCCCGTCATCATGCACTGGCTGGCCGGAATTCCCGAGGACTATCGCCCCTATCTGATCACCCCGGACACGGGCGATGCGCAGGGGCTGGCGGCGGCAATGCGGCGGGTCGCAGCGCTGCCGCAGGCCGAGTTGCGCCGCATTGGCGCGCCCGGGCGAGACTTCGTTCTGACCCACAAGAGCCCGCGCGTACAGATCGGCAAGCTGCTTGCCGGTCTGTTCCCCGGGTGGCGGGGTTCCCCCGCAGGTGACGATTGACGTGACCGCACCGTCCAGCATTTCACGCGCCCTGATTCACGCGATCACATCCAGCTTGCTCGGTCGTGGTGTGATGCTGCTGGCCCCGCTGCTGATCATGCCCGCGATGCTCGAACATCTCGGACCGGGGCTGTTCGGCGTTTGGGTCACCGGAACCTCCATCATCAGCCTCGCTGCCTTCATGGATTTCGGCATCGGCAACAGCCTGCTGACGAGCCTTGCCATTTATCACGGACGCCTCGAGGAACAGTCAGCACGGCGCTGTATCGGCGCCGCATACCGGATCCTCGGGCTCGTCGCGCTGGTCGGCTTTGGCCTTCTGATCCTGGGCTGGACCATGGTTCTGCTGTGGTCGGGTCGCAGTGTCGGCGTGACCGAGGGCAATGGCACCCTGATCGTGGTCATGCTGCTGCTCTTTCTGGTCGGCCTTCCGCTCTCGATCGTGTATCGCGTTCTCTACGCGAATCAGCAGATTGCGTTTTACAATCTGCTTCAGATCGCAAGTTCTGCGTGCAGCGTGATCTTCACGTTTTCGGCAATCCGGATTGATCTTTCGGCTTTGGCAGTCGCGGCGGTGTTTGGCGCGGTGCCCGTCCTGTTCATGCTGATCACGACCCTGTGGTATTTTGTGGCCTTCCCGCAATACCGGCCCCGCGGGCAGGATTTCGTTTATGGCACCGAGGGGC
This sequence comes from uncultured Rhodobacter sp., assembly GCA_964419305.1. Taxonomy (GTDB): domain Bacteria; phylum Pseudomonadota; class Alphaproteobacteria; order Rhodobacterales; family Rhodobacteraceae; genus CAYQPD01. Next base: position 475 of record CAYQPD010000196.1, on the reverse strand, counting down.
GCGGCCTCTTCCGTCTTGGTCTCGGGCACCTGGGGCTTGGCATCCTGACGGCGGTCGGGATGAATATCGACATCCCGCTGATCCTCTACACACTTGGCAGCGAAGCGGTGACGGGCTTCGCCCTGCCGTCCCGGATCGGATCCCTGCTGCTGGTTGTGGTGGTGACCGTATTCATGCCGTTGTGGGGCTTCAACGGTGCGGCAATGGCGCGGCAAGAATACGCTTGGGTCAGGCGCAACACCTTGCGCATGAGCCTTGTCGGCGGAGTTGTGATCGCTGGTTTGGGTATTGCCCTGACGCTGGGCATAGACCTCATCATGCAGCTCTGGGTGGGGCAGGCCTTCCCCGATCAGGGGCTTGTCGTCGCGGCAATGGCGGCTTCAGCAACGATCATTGCCGTGACAGCGCCTTACAACATGGTGCTGAACGCGGCGGGCAAGGTCGATGTCCAGATCTGGGCCTGGGGGGGCTTCGT
>CAYQPD010000195.1:0-3938 GCA_964419305.1 uncultured Rhodobacter sp. | reverse complement strand
TCACCAATGCCGAAGGCTGCATTCTGAATGACCCGGTCCTGCTGCGGCTGGAGGAAAACCATTTCTGGCTGTCGCTGGCCGACAGCGATATTCTGTTTTGGGCGCAGGGTGTTGCGGTGCATTCTGGCGTGGATGTCACAATCCGCGAACCGGATGTGTCGCCCTTGCAGTTGCAGGGGCCGAAATCCGGAGAAGTGATGCGGGCGCTGCTTGGCGACAGTATCATGGACTTGAAATACTACTGGCTGCGCAGGGTGGAACTGGACGGTATTCCCCTGATCGTGTCGCGCACCGGATGGTCCAGCGAACTGGGCTATGAGCTTTACCTGCAGGACGGATCGCGCGGTGATGAGCTGTGGGAAAAGATCATGGCGGCGGGGAAACCCTTTGGGTTGAAGCCCGGGCACACCTCGTCGATCCGGCGGATCGAGGGCGGGATGCTGTCTTATCACGCCGATGCGGATATCAACACCAACCCCTATGAGCTGGGGCTTGAGCGGCTGGTGAACCTTGAGATCGAGGCTGACTTCATCGGCAAGACCGCGCTGCGCCGGATCAGGGACACGGGTGTGCGTCGCAAACAGGTGGGGTTGGTGATTGATGGCCCGCCCCTGCAGGGGCCGAACACGACGTTCTGGGCGATCACCAAGGATGGGGCCACCATCGGCAAAGTCACGTCGGCGATCCATTCGCCCCGCCTGAAACAGAATATCGCCTTGGCCATGGTCTCGGTTGATCATGCGGTGATCGGCATGGAGGTCAAGGTGGAAACGGCGCTTGGTCCGACGCGCGCCACCATCGTGGAGCGCCCCTTTTATGACCCGAAGAAATCGCTTGCCGCCGCCTGAACACTGCCACCACAGAAGGATTGCAAAACCATGACCGAGCTTTCGATCCAGCTGCACTGGCAGCGTGCCGAACGGGACTTGCAGAGCGGGAAATACTCCAACGCCCATACCGTGCAGTTCAACGACCGCTATGACCTGCCGGTTGACGCCGCCCCTGACTGGGGTGGCGATCCGGCCAAGACCAACCCCGAACAGGCGCTGGCCGCGGCGCTGTCCAGTTGTCACATGATGACCTTTCTTGCTCTTGCCGCCAAGGCCAACTGGCCGGTGGCCAGCTATCACGATCATGCGGTTGCCCATCTGGGCAAGAACGCCAAGGGGCAAATGTCGGTCACCCGCATCGACCTGCATCCGGTCGTCCGTTTCGATACCGGCTTCAATGTCGATGATGGCAAGATGAACGAGATGCAAGACCGCGCCCATCGCTATTGCTTCATCGCAAACACGCTTTCCGACAGCGTTGAAGTGAACGTCCTTTAGCCCCCGGCAGGAGAAAAACCCGTGCAAGACAGCAATATTCTTCTGTCCGATCTGGATGGCGACGGCATCCTGCGGCTGACCCTGAACGACGGACGGAGGCGCAATGCCCTGTCAGAGGCGATGCTGGGCCAGCTTGGCCGTGCATTTGCCAAGGCGGCGTCCGACCCTGCAGTGCGTGTCGTCATTCTGGCGGCACATGGCCCGGCCTTTTGTGCGGGGCATGATCTGAAAGAGCTGACGGCGGGCCGTGTGGCGCCCGATGGCGGCAGAGGGTATTTTGCCAAGGTGATGGCGATGTGTTCCGGTGTCATGCAGGCCATCGTGACTTGCCCAAAGCCTGTCATTGCCGAGGTTACGGGCATTGCCACGGCGGCGGGATGCCAGTTGGTGGCCAGTTGTGATCTTGCCATCGCGGCCGAAGACGCCCGGTTCAGCACGCCCGGCGTGCATATCGGGCTTTTCTGTTCGACGCCGATGGTCGCCCTGTCGCGCAACGTAAGCCCCAAGCACGCGATGGAAATGCTTCTGACAGGCGACATGACATCAGCGGCGCGCGCGGCGGAAATCGGATTGGTGAACCGCGCCGTCGCACCCGAGGCGGTGACAGAGGCCACGATGGACATGGCGCGCAAGATCGCATCGAAATCCAGCATGACCCTGGCCACCGGCAAACGCGCCTTTTACGAACAGCGCGAGATGACCTTGGCGGCGGCCTATGACCATGCCTCGGCGGTGATGGTGGACAACATGCTGGCGCGCGACGCGGCAGAGGGCATCGGCGCCTTCATCGAAAAGCGCAGACCCCGGTGGCAGGATCGCTGAACCATGGATCAGAACCCCTATAACACCGACCTTGACCGCAACCCGGCGAACTTTCAGCCGCTGACACCGCTGACTTTTCTTGAACGGGCGGCCAGCGTGTTTCCCGACCATACCGCCATCATCCACGGGCCCTTGCGGCGCAGCTATGCGCAGTTCTACACCCGGTCGCGCCAACTCGGCTCGGCGCTGGCGCAAGCGGGCATGGGACTAGGCGATACCATCTCGGTCATGCTGGCCAATACCCCCGCCATGCTGGAATGCCATTACGGCGTGCCGATGTGCGGGGCGGTCTTGCATTCGATCAACACCCGGCTGGATGCGGCGATCATCGCCTTTCAACTGGATCATGCCATGGCCAAAGTGGTGATCGTGGATCGCGAGTTCATGCCCCTGATGCAGGCCGCGCTGGCGCTGGCAACTGTCACACCTCGGGTGATCCAGTATGACGATCCCGAATATGACGGCGCGCCCACGGCCAGCGACGCGCAGGATTACGAGGCGTTTGTGGCCAGTGGCGATCCTGATTTCGACTGGCTGATGCCGCAGGATGAATGGGACGCGATTTCCATCAACTACACCTCAGGCACCACGGGCAAACCCAAGGGCGTGGTGTCGCATCACCGCGGCGCCTATTTGTTGGCCCAAGGCAATGCGCTGACCACATCCATGCAGAAACACGCAGTCTATCTGTGGACGCTGCCGATGTTTCACTGCAATGGCTGGAGCTTTCCCTGGACCCTGTCTGCCATTGTCGGCACCCATGTCTGCCTGCGGCAGGTCCGGTCCGAACCGATATGGAGCGCACTGGCCCACCACGGCGTCACCCATCTGTGCGGCGCGCCCATCGTCATGTCTTTGCTCCTGTCCGCCCCCGATGCGGCCAAGCGCGCACTTGACCGCCGCGTGCAGTTTTTCACCGCCGCCGCACCGCCGCCTGAAAAGGTCTTGGCCGACATGCGCGAAGCGGGGTTTGAGGTGACCCATCTTTACGGGCTGACCGAAACCTACGGCCCGGCCATCGTGAACGATTGGCACGACAGCTGGTCGCTGTTGCCCCCCGCCCGGCAAGCCGCGCTGAAGGCCCGCCAAGGCGTGCGCTATCTGCCGCTTGAACGGGTGGATGTGCTGGACCCCGAAACGATGCGCCCGGTCCCGCGCGATGGCGTGACGATGGGCGAGGTGATGTTTCGCGGCAATGTCGTGATGAAGGGCTATTTCCGCAACCCCAAGGGGACGGCCGAGGCCTTTGCAGGCGGCTGGTTCCATTCCGGCGATCTCGGCGTGATGCATCCCGACGGCTATCTGCAACTGAAGGACCGCTCGAAGGACATCATCATCTCGGGTGGCGAGAACATCTCGTCGATCGAGGTGGAGGAGGCCCTCTATCGCCACCCTGCCGTCGCCGTTGCCGCAGTCGTAGCCATGCCGCATGACAAATGGGGAGAAACCCCTTGCGCCTTTATCGAATTGGCCGAGGGCCGAAAGGCAGATGCGGGTGAACTGCGCACATGGTGCCGCACCCATCTGGCCGCCTACAAGGTGCCGGGAAAATTCGTGTTCACGACGGTGCCACGGACATCCACGGGCAAGATCCAGAAGTTCGCCCTGCGCGAAATGGCGCGGAAGTTTGAAGTCTGAAGATTTCGCTCACTCGTCCGTTGCCACGAAATACATGCGCCGGTCCGCTTTGGCCCCCCGCGCGTTGCGGCACAAGTATGGCGCGGCAGTCGGCTCTGAGAACGGCGGTGCAAAAGTCTGCCACGGTAGCGGCGGGATAGGCCTGCTGCG
>CAYQPD010000194.1:0-4000 GCA_964419305.1 uncultured Rhodobacter sp. | reverse complement strand
GGATCCGCGAGGCGGGCCGCAAGTTCGTGGTGATGGACACCGCACCCACCGGCCATACGCTGCTGCTGCTGGATGCCACCGGCTCCTACCACCGCGACGTGCTGCGCCATGCAGGCAAGCAGGCCAGCCACATGACCACGCCGATGATGCGGCTGCAGGATCCCGAAAAGACGAAGATCCTGATTGTGACCCTCGCCGAGACCACGCCGGTTCTGGAAGCAGCCCGCCTGCAGGAGGACCTGAGGCGCGCCGGGATCACGCCGTGGGCATGGGTCGTCAACGCCAGCTTCGCCGCGACCGGAGCGACCCATCCGATCCTGGCCGCCCGCGCCGCGACCGAGGCGCCGGAGATCGCACGGGTGCGCGACGAGTTGGCGACCCACCACGCCGTCGTGCCGATGCTGGCCGAAGACCCGGTCGGCGCGGACCGCCTGCGCGCGCTGGCCGGCCGCGCACCCGCCATCGCCTGAACCGAAGAAAGCGACGTCGCCCATGTCTGCATTCGAACGCTATCTTTCGATCTGGGTCGCGCTGGCCATCATCGCCGGTCTTGCCCTTGGCCGGATCGCGCCGGGGCTGGTCAGGTTCCTCGCGAGCCTCGAATACGGCTCGGTCAACTTCGTCGTCGCGATCCTGATCTGGTTCATGGTCTATCCGATGATGGTGGCGGTGGACTTCCGGTCGCTGGCGCGGCTGCATGAACGGCCCAAGGGCCTCATCATCACGCTCGCGGTAAACTGGCTGATCAAGCCCTTCACCATGGCAGCACTCGGGGTGCTGTTCTTCGACTGGGTGTTCGCCCCCTTCATCGAACCGGGAACGAGCGGCCAGTACATCGCGGGCCTGATCCTGCTGGGCGCCGCGCCTTGCACGGCGATGGTCTTCGTCTGGTCGCAGTTGACGAAGGGCGATCCGAACTACACGCTGGCGCAGGTGTCGCTCAATGACGCGATCATGGTATTCGCCTACGCGCCGATCGTCGCCCTGTTGCTGGGTGTGACGGACATCGCCGTGCCGTGGGAAACGCTGTTTCTGTCCGTGGGCCTTTATGTCGTGATCCCGCTGGCGGCGGGCATCGTCACGCGGGTGATGATGACCCGCGGGGCCGCCAATGCTGCGGCGGCGGAAGCGGCGCTCGGCTCCTTCACCGGACGGGTGAAACCCTTTTCCATTGTGGGCCTGCTGGCGACGGTCGTTCTTCTGTTCGGCTTCCAAGGCGAGGTGATCCTGGCCCAGCCGCTGGTCATCGTGATGATCGCCATCCCGTTATTGATCCAGTCCTACGGCATCTTCGCGATCGCCTACTGGGCGGCGAAAGCCTGGCGCATACCGCACAACGTGGCCGCCCCTTGCGCGATGATCGGCACGTCGAACTTCTTCGAGCTGGCAGTCGCCGTGGCCATCGGCCTCTTCGGCCTGAATTCTATCGCAGCATTGGTCACGGTCGTCGGCGTGCTGGTCGAGGTGCCGGTGATGCTGTCGCTCGTCTGGTTCGCCAACCGCACCCGGCACTGGTTCCCGGCTGAGGAAACCCCCATTCGTGCTCAAAAGGTAAGAACATGACAGACCGTATTCTATTCCTCTGCGTCGCTAACTCCGCCCGCAGCCAGATGGCCGAGGGGCTGGCCCGTGCGATCCTTCCCGGCAACGTCGAGGTCGCCAGCGCGGGTTCAGCGCCCGGCAAGCTCAGTCCGCTCGTGGTGGAAGCCTTGTCCGAGGTGGGCATCGACATCTCGGGCCAGCGCTCCAAGCCGCTGACGGACGTCGCGCCCGAAACCGCCGACCTGATCGTGACGCTCTGCGCCGAGGAGGTCTGCCCCTTCGTGCCCGGCCCGGTGAAGCGCCTGCACTGGCCCATCGCCGACCCGTCCACCGCAGGCGACATCGCCGCATTCCGTACGGCGCGCGACCAGATCAAGGGCAGGATCGAAGTCCTGGCCGAACTGCTGAACTTGCCGGACGGCCCGGCGGGCACCGAATTCCACGCCAGCATCCGCGTTCGGGACCTGGCCGCCAGCACGCGCTTCTACGGCTGGCTTCTGAACATCTGGCCCAAGGAATGGACGCACCGCTATGCGACCTTCATCCGACCTGATCTTGGTCTGAACTTCGTGCTGGTGGTCACTGACGGCAAGGACCTGCACCACGATACGCTTTACCACCTTGGCATGGCGCTGCCGGACAAGGCCGCTGTGATCGGCGCCTACCACCGCGCCGTTGCCGTCGGTGCGCAGGTCGAGAAACCGCCGCGCACCACGTGGAAGGGCACGCCGCTGCACGAGCTTTGGCTGACCGACCCGGACGGCACCCTGATCGAGGTCTATGCTCGCCTGACCGATGCGGAGCTGGCGACCATGCCCGCCGATCAGGTGCCGGAATACCTCGTTCCCGGCACCGAACCCGCAGTGTGAAGGGAGAGACCATGCTGGAGTACAATGTCTCGGCCCGCCGCATCGACAGCCATGGGTCCGAGGCGACCTGCAAGGACGCGCGGATCGAGCTCGACACCGACATGGCTGGCCGTCCTGACGCATTCAACCCCGCCGAGATGCTGCTCGCGAGCCTTGCAGCCTGCACCCTCAAGGGAACCGAGCGCGTGATCCCGATGCTCAAGTTCGAGCTGCGCGGCATCGAGGTCAACCTGCATGGCGTGCGTCAGGACAGCCCGCCGAAGTTGATCCGCATCGACTATGACATCGTGGTGGACACCGACGAGCCCGATGCCCGCCTCGATCTGCTGCACCGCAACCTGCAGAAATACGGCACCATCATGAATACGCTCGCGGGCACCACCGAATTGCGCGGGACCATCCGCCGGAAAGACTGAACCGATGTCCGATCATCACGGCCACGACCTCACCCCACCCGCCGACCTCGGCCCGGCCTTTCGCTGGGCGGTCGGGCTCAACGTCAGCTACGTCATCGTCGAGGCGACGGCCGGGTTCATGACCGGCTCTTTGGCACTGCTTGCGGATGCCGCGCACAATTTGACGGATGTGGCGGGGCTGTTGATCGCCTGGGGTGCGGCGGTGCTGGCCAAGCGTGCAGGGACAGCGAGCTACACATTTGGATACGGCCGCGCGACCATTCTGGCGGCGATGTTCAACGCCATCGCCATCCTGATTGGCGTCGTCGTGGTGGTCTGGGAGGCGGCACACCGCTTCCAGACGGTGGTCGAGGTGCCCGGTCTGACGATCCTCGTCGTGGCGCTGATCGGCATCGCCGTGAATACCGCCTCGGCGCTCCTGTTCCTGAAAGCCCGCAAGGGCGATCTCAACGCAAACGGCGCCTTCCTGCACATGGCCGCCGATGCCGCCGTCTCGGGCGCGGTGGTGCTTGCGGCTGCGGGGATCATGCTGACCGGCTGGCACTGGCTCGATTCGGCCGTGGCGATCGCCGTCAGCGTTCTGATCGCCTTCACCGCTTGGGGACTGTTGCGGGATTCGCTCAGGCTGGGCCTCGACGGCGTGCCGGAGGGCATCGACAGGCAGGCGGTCGCGACCTGGATCGGCGATCAACCGGGCGTCAGCAACGTGCACGACCTGCACATCTGGGCCCTGTCAACCACACGCACGGCACTGGCCGCGCATGTCGTCTGGCAAGGCACCGACGCCGACGGTTTCCTCGACCATGTCGCGGACGAACTGGAGCATGACTTCGGCATCGGCCACGTCACGCTGCAGCTGGAGTCCACTCCCTGCCAGCGGGCGGGCGCGTGTCTGGCGACATGAGTCTGTCGAGTTTTTCAAACGCGGAGCGATCCGCTCTTTCGTTGCAAAGGAAAAGTGGCATGTGTTCTTCTTTTAATCCACGCGTTGTAATTGCAGGTGTTCCAACACGTAAACCGGAAGTTTGGAATGGAGAACGGCTATCGAAAGGAACCATGTTTTTATTAACAGTGATATCGGCTTTTACTAAAGTGTTTTCCACTATTTTGCCTGTAATGTCAGGGAATTTTGAACGTAAATCGATCAGCATTAAATGATTATCGGTTCCTTCT
>CAYQPD010000193.1:0-4058 GCA_964419305.1 uncultured Rhodobacter sp. | reverse complement strand
GCCAGGGTCTCGATATGGCGGCTCATCGGGTCGTCGGTCTCGTCGCAGTGCAGATCGACCATCAACCCGCGATCGGCGGCCACCTCGCACAGATCACGCACCGAGGCCGCACCTTCGGCCATGGTGCGCTCGAAATGCGGGATGCCGCCGACCACATCGACCCCCATGTCCAGCGCCCGGATCAGGTTCTCGCGCGCGGTAGGCGTGCGGTAAAGCCCGTCCTGGGGAAAGGCCACCAGTTGCAGATCAATGTAACCCTTGACCCGTTCGCGCACCGCCAGCAGCGCCTGCACCCCCAGCAGGCGGTCGTCGCTGGTATCGACATGGCTGCGGATCGCCAGCAGCCCCATGCTGGCGGCCCAGTCGCAGTAGCGCAGCGCGCGCGCCACCATCGCCTCGATCGTGGCCACCGCCCGCAGTTCGCCCCACAGCGCGATGCCTTCCAGCAGCGTGCCCGAGGCATTGATCCGCGGCGTGCCGTAGCTGAGCGTCGCATCCATGTGAAAATGCGGATCGACAAAGGGCGGGCAGACCAGATCGCCGCCGGCGTCGATCACCCGCCCCGCCTGCGCGTCAAGCTGCCCGAGCGCCACGATGCGCGCGCCGGTAATGCCGATATCGGCCACCGTGCCATCGGGCAGGGTTCCGCCCTTGATCAGCAGATCGAACATCAGCGTTCCCCCTTCATGAATGGCACCATCAGCGCGGCGGGCACCTCGGCCCGGCGCGACATCGCGATCAGCGCCAGAATCGACAGCACGTAAGGCAGCATCAGGAACACCTGATAGGGCACCAGCGCCCCCAGCGGGGTCTGTTGCAGCCGCACCTGCAAGGCGTCAAAGGCGGCAAACAGCAGCGCCCCCAGCACCGCCTTGCCGGGCTTCCACGCCCCGAACACCACCAGCGCGATGCAGATCCAGCCACGCCCGTTGACCATCTCGAAGAAAAAGCTCGAAAACGCCGACAGGGTCAGGAACGCCCCGCCCACCGCCATCAGGCCCGAGCCCACGATCACCGCGCCCATGCGCAACCCGGTGACCGACAGCCCCTGCGCCGCCACCGCCGCCGGGTTCTCGCCCACCGCCCGCAGCGCCAGCCCCAGCGGCGTGCGGTAAAGCACCAGCGCCACCACCGCGGCCACCCCGAAGGCGGCATAGGTCAGCGCGGTCTGGGCAAAAAGTGCAGGCCCCAGCAGCGGGATGTCGGCGAGATACGGCAGCGGCAGGGTGCCAAACGGCTCGATCCGGGGCGGGCTGGTGACCTCGGGCAGAATCAGCCGGTAGGCGAAATAGCTGGTCGAGGTCGCCAGCAAGGTGATCCCCAGCCCGACCACATGCTGGCTTAGCCCGAACGGCACCACCAGCACCGCGTGCAGCAGCCCAAACAGCATCCCCGCCGCCATCGCCACCGCCACCCCGCCCCACAACCCCGCGCCCTGATAGGTCGCCATCCAGCCGGCGAAAGCGCCGATCACCATGATGCCCTCGATGCCAAGGTTCAGCACCCCGGCGCGCTCGCAGATCAGCTCGCCCATGGTGGCAAAGATCAGCGGGCTGGCAATGCGCACCGCCGCGGCCCAGAAGCTGGCTTGCAGCAGGATGTCGAACACCGCGCTCATCCCCGCACCACCCGCACCCGCGCCAGCAAAAGCGCCAGCACCATGAACAGCAGCGCCAGCGCCAGCAGCATGTCGGCGATGTAGGTCGGCACCCCGGCGGCGCGGCTCATGCTGTCAGAGCCCACGAACACCGCCGCCACGAACAGCGCCGATGGCACCACCGCCAGCGGGTGCAGCAGCGCCAGCATGGCGACGATGATGCCGGTATAGCCGAACCCCGGCGACAGATCGAGGCTGAGGTGCCCCTTCAGCCCCGCCACCTCGGAAAATCCCGCCAGCGCCGCCAGCCCGCCCGACATCAGCGCGGTCTTGACCAGCACCGCGCCCACCGCAATCCCGGCAAACCGCGCCGCCTGCGGGTTCAACCCCACCGCCCGCATCTCGTAACCCAAGGTGGTGCGGGTCTCGATCAGCCAGACCGCGCCTGCGGCCAGCAGCGCCAGAGCAAAGCCCCAGTGCAGCCTGAGGCCGGTGGCGATCCGGGGCAGCCGCGCCTCGGCGATCAGCGCCGCCGATTTCGGCCAGCCCATCCCGGCGGGGTCTTTCAGCGGCCCTTCCAGCAGGTAGGACACCGCCAGCAGCATGATGAAATTGATCAAAAGGGTGGTCACCACCTCGTCCACCCCCAGCCGGGTCTTCAGCACCACCGGCCCCAGCAGGATCAGCGCCCCCGCCAGCATCGCCGCCAGCGCCATCACCGCCAGCAGCAGCGGCTGCGGCAGCGCCACCGCGCCGGTGCCCAGCAGCACCGTCACGATCGCGCCGCCGTAAAGCTGCGCCTCGGCCCCGATGTTCCACAGCCGCGCCCGAAACGCCACCGCCACCGCAAGGCCGGTAAAGATCAGCGGGGTGGCGCGGTTGAGGGTCTCGAGTGCGGCAAACTTCGATCCCGCCGCGCCCTGCACGATCAGCCCGATTGTGGCAAAGGGCTCGGCTCCGGCCAGCAGCGCCAGACCCGAGGCCACCACCACCGTCAGCGCCAGCGCCAGCGCGGGAAACCCCAGCCGACGCGCGAGGCCGGGGTTGGCAATCGGCTCAAGCCGCATCCTCTGCCCCCCCTGCGGCGAACCCCTGCCCCGCCATCCACAGCCCCAGCTCGGGCGCGGTCATGGTGGCGCGCGCAAACCCCGGCGACAGCCGCCCCGCGCTCATCACATGAATCACATCCGCCAGCGCCATGATCTCGTCCAGATCCTCCGAGATCAGCAGCACCGCCGCGCCCGCCGCCCGCGCCGCCAGCAGGCGACCGTGGACGTAAGCGATCGCGCCAATATCCAGACCGCGCACCGGCTGATTGGCCAGAATGATCTGCGGCCCGGACTCGAACCCCCGCGCCTCGAGCACCCGGCCCAGAATCAGCTTTTGCATGTTGCCGCCCGACAACAGCCGCACCGGCTGATCGGGGCCGGGGCAGCGCACATCGTAGTCGCGGATCACCCGGCGGGCAAAGCGCTCGGCTGCGGCCCAGTTCATCCAGCCGCGGCGGCTGAAGGGGGGGGCGGCATAGCCTTCGAGGATCGCGTTCTCGGTCAGGGTGAAATCGGCAATGGTGCCGCTGGCGTGGCGGTCTTCGGGAATGCGCGCGATGCCCAAGGCCACCGCCCGGCGCGGCGACCACGCGGCCAGCACCGCGCCGCGCAAGCTCATCTCGCCCGCAGCCGGGTGATCGAGGCCCGCGATCAGATCGGACAGCGCCGCCTGGCCGTTGCCCGACACCCCGGCCAGCCCGACGATCTGCCCCGCCCGCAGCGCCAGGTTGACCCGCTTCAGCCCCGGCACCGCGCCGCGGTTCGGGGTCGAAACCGCGTCCAGCGCCAGCAGCACCGGCCCCGGCCGGGCGGGTGCCACTTCGGGCGCCACCACCTCGGCCCCGACCATCAGCCGCGCCAGCGCCTGCGGGTCGGTGGCCGCCGTGGCCACCTCGCCCACCACCCGGCCATGACGCAGCACCACACAGCGGTCGGCAATTGCCATCACCTCGTGCAGCTTGTGCGAGATGAACAGGATCGACAGCCCCAGAGCCACCGCCCGCTTCAGGGTCTGAAACAGCGCCTCGGTTTCCTGCGGCGTCAGCACCGCGGTCGGCTCGTCCAGGATCAGCACCCGCGCCTCGCGGTAAAGCGCCTTCAGAATCTCGACCCGCTGACGCTCGCCCACACTCAGGGTGCCGACCTTGGCACCGGGCTGCACCACCAGCCCGAAGTCGCGGCCAAGCTGTTCAACCCGCGCCCGCGCCCGCGCCCGCCCCAGACCCGGCCACCACAGCGGCTCGGTGCCCAGCACCACGTTTTCCAGCACCGTCAGGTGATCGGCCAGGGTGAAATGCTGGTGCACCATGCCGATCCCCGCCGCCAGTGCGGCGCGCGGGTTGCCCGCAGGCAGGGGGCGACCGAAAGCCTCGATCGCCCCGGCGTCGGCCAAATACTGGCCGAACAGGATG
>CAYQPD010000192.1:0-4080 GCA_964419305.1 uncultured Rhodobacter sp. | reverse complement strand
CCGACGCACTCTCCCCATCATGCCTTTCAGGTAGCATGGATTTGTTGCACTTGTCGAAAACAAAAGTGTTGCAACACTTTTACGCTCGTCGCGGCAAGTGATAGCCTGTCGCACAGGGGACACTTGAGAAAGACAGGGAGACCGAATTTTGCATGCCGAGATCTGACCGCGAACCGGAGGGCCGCAACTGGACCTGTTCGATGGACCCGCCTCGTGTCCGCAGATACCAGCCGCAGCACCAGTTGCAGCACCGATCCCGCCCAGCGACATAGCTTCGTTGAGCGACCTTGAATTGCTGGCGGGTTTTGCCGACGCAACAATGGCTGACGTGTCGGCAATCGGCAATCGGGGAAGAAATCCTGCGTCGTCGCACCGAGGGCTGGTCACAGGCGGCGCTTGGACTGTGGGACCGGTTTCTCGGGTTCGGAACAGCCAAACCGATGCTCGAACAGGTGGTGGTCCTGAACCTCGTGCAACACACGGCAGAGGCTGCAGTCCTGCGTGACCTGCTCCGCCGTGGTCAAATTGCTGAATGCCTCGATCCATATCTCCTGCTGGCGGCGGCCGCCTGTCAGATTGCCTTACCGACAACAACCGTCCTCCGGGGACTATCGCACCGCCAGTCAGACGTACGACGTGCAGCGGTGCAGGTGGCAATTTCGTCAGATGTTTCTATCGAGCACCTTCATCCGTATCTGGCGGACCCGGCCCGCGAGGTCAGACGTGCAACTGCGACGACGCTGGCTGAGGCCGGCGAGACCGTCGCCCGGGATCCCCTGTTGTTCGAAATGCGCGTTCAGCCTGACAGGGCGGGGCTCGAAGCCTTGAGCTTTGTTGCGGATGAAGATGTTGTGATACGCTTGGGACAGATTGCACGACAGCATCCCGCATGGTGCGGGATCATCATCGAGGTACTCCAGACAATCGACCACCCGAGGGCCGAGAGGGTCGCCGCCAGCCTGTCCACCTGAGCAGGCTGGCGGCGTTTGTGTCACGAGATGCCTGCATTCAGCCGCGCGGCGATCTTGGTCAACGCCAGCTGCCAGCGCCGCCAGGCGGTGGTGCGGTCGCAGCCCAGATCGCCGCTGATCTGTTTCCACGGCACACGCGCTGCGCGCGACCAGACCAGCCTGCGTTCCGCCGCCTCGATCCAGAGCACCCAGTCGAAGGTCTGCTCGAGCCGGGTGATCGCGGCAGCCGAAGGCCAGACCCGCATGGGCTCGGGCTGCATGCGGGCGATCTCGCGTGCAGATCGCGCGACCTGTGGCCACGCGTTGAAATACCCGCGCGCCTTCACGGGCGGCAGCTTGCGCAGGGTGCGGAAGGCCTCCTCGAAATGATCGGCGGTCCAGGTCTTGCTATCCCCCACGGCGCATCTCCCGCAGGGCGGACCGCTTGCCATAGAGTTTCGTGCCCAGTTGTTCGACCAGTTCACGCTCGGGCCAGGTCAGGCGCTGGTCGTCAACGCTGACAGCAAGGACGCCCCGCTCGTGCCACCCATCACGTTTGACCTGCTCAGGGTCGCGGCGCTCGCCACCGTAGCCCTTGGGGGTGAACCGCATCGCCTTCATGATGCACCTCCCTTTGCGTCGTTCATTTCTGTCAGGGAAAAATCGACGGCCGTGTGGTTTGGCACCCTCACCCCATCTGAAGCCGAGGCTTCGATTTGGGCCTGAGTTTTCTCGGGCGCGGTTACGGCAGACGCGCGATTGCGGTTCATGGTGGCGGCACGCTGGGCATGCGCCTCAGCACCCAGCGGAGCACGCCACGGGTTCTTTCCCATCCGGAACGGCCAGCTGGGGCAGTCGATCGCTGTGCAGAGCCGGACCTCCTGCGCAGAATCATTGCAGCAATCGAGGCATTTCAGGCGCCGGGCCCGCAGCGGCGACACCCGCGCATGGCCCAGCTGCTCCAGCTCAGCCGTGGACATGGCGCGCGGATCGCGGCCGACGTCGAAGCCGTCGTGGCGCTCGGGGCCGATGTGGTGGTTCGTGACCGGTTCTCCTTCTTGGGGGACGATGTTGACGGTGAAGATGGTTGGCCGCGGTCGGGTGCGACCACCTCCAGCCGTGCGTGCTCTGTGGCTTGCTCGCCGAGCGGCGCTGCGATATCGCAATGGGCGAGCGGCCCGAGGCGGTTGGTCAGCCAGGCTTCCGGATCGGGAATGCGGGCGAGATCGACGCGGGCGGTCCGGGCGCGATGGCCGGGTCCGGCGGGCCGGTAGGTCACTTCCGCGGAGGAGTGTGACATTTGGCTATTATAGAGGTCTCTATAATAGCAGTTTGTCACACTCCTCGACCGGTCTTGCCGGGCGGTATCGGCTGTGGGCCAGAGCTCGGGAAAGCAGGTTGCCATGTCGGTGGCGTTCTCGAGCACGATGCCGGAGAGCGCCATGAGGTCGCGTCGGGCGGGCTTGATCTCGGACCACGGCACCAGCGCGTCCACCGTCACCGGCAAAACGACGTCGGTCAGCAGATCGATCTCCAGCACCGTGTCGGCGGTGCGGTTGACACCGCGCCCGCGCCCCATCGCCTGGATCAGCTCGCCCTCGCAAATGCTCCAGCGCACCGCCTCGGCGATCGGGTCGGCATGGGCCTCGGCGGCGAGCGGTGCGGTCCTGCCATCGGCCAGGCGGATGCGCTGGTCAACCAGCGGATACCACCAGCCAGCGTCTTGCGGGTTTGGCGCGGGTACGCGACCGGTCAGCGCCATGGCGATCAGCTCGACCGTGCGCGGGGCTGGAAGGGTGCGCCCCATGACGATCATGCCGCCAATGCCGCCCCAGCGGTCGAGCCCGCTCAGCGCGTTGAAATGCACCGCCTCCACCCGCGGCGGCAGGCCAACGGCCCGAAGCGCGTCGATCGCGGCCTTCTGGCCCACGACCAACAGATCGATGGGGGCTCCGGCGCGGTGGCACTGGCGCGCGCGCAGCGCGATCCAGGCGCCGAGGTCGCGAAGATGGGTGACAGCGGCCTTGCAATCGCGATTCCGTGCGTCGGACCCGGGCGTCAGGGCGCGGGCGGAGGTCGGGCTGCCGGTCACCTGACGGATGCGGACATGGGGCTGTCGTGCTGCGACCGCAGCGCCAATGTCGATCAGCGGCAGGTAAGGCTGCACCAGTTCGGGACGCAGCGTCGCGTCGAGATGCAGGATCGGTGCTTCGGCGGCCCAGCCCGCCCGCATCCGGCTGCGCCAGCGCAGGCGCAGGGCACGGACCGAGCCATTGTCAGTCCGCTCATGAACCAGTTCGGCTCCGGCGGCGTCGTGGCCGGTCTCCAGCGCCTCGGCGAGGATCAGCCACAGCGTGGCGCAGCGTCCCGGCGGTGCCCAGGGCTCGCCCGGGGGCGGCAGGACCTTGTCGATCCGCTTGCGCCGCTCAATCGGGGACATGCCCGGCAGCAGCCCGGCATCGCGCATCCGGCGGCGTTCGAGCGTCGCGGCGGCACGGCAATCCTCGGGCGTCAGACCCACCGCTTCGAGCATCCCGTGGCGTAGGGAACCGGGTTCGCAGATCTGCAACGCCTTCAGAAGACAGCTTCGGGCCGAGACCAGATCGGCGGTGGCACCAATGTCGATCCTGCCCTTGGCCCCATAGCAGACCAGCGAGGCGCGGCCAGGCTCCAGCCCGTCCTGCGTCAGCGTCGCCTTGCCGTCGAGGCCGCGCAGTCCCGATTGCCAGAAGGCCTCGTCGATCACCAGGATGCCCACTGTGCCGATCGCCTCGGGCTTCATGTGGAACAGGCTGTCATGGGCGCAGACCACGACCTGCGCCGCCTGCGCCTGCGCCTTCTGGCGCTGGTAGCCGCAGGTGTGGAACTGCGGGCAGAGATGGACCTCGCCGCCGCGCTTGACCTTGCAGCAGCTCTGTTCGACCGGGTGCTCGACCTCGAGCGCATCGAAGGTGGCCTCGACATCAAGGCACATGAGTTGCCCGGGGTTCGCCGGCGTGGGATCGGGTGCGGTGCGGCCTTTCCACAGCATGGCGCGCAGGCCGAGGGCCCTGAAGGCCACAACCTGTTCGGCGCCGAGATCATGACGCGGGACGGCATAGACCACCTTGCGTGCACCGAGCCCGCCCGA
>CAYQPD010000191.1:0-4149 GCA_964419305.1 uncultured Rhodobacter sp. | reverse complement strand
GCGGGTTCCGGTGCTGCGGCCGGTTCGGCTGTGGCGGGTGCCGGTTCCGGTGCGGCAGGTTCCGGTGTGGCAGGTTCCGGTGCGGCGGCAACCTCGACCGGTGCGGGTTCCGGCGCTGCGGCCGGTTCGGCTGTGGCGGGTGTAGGTTCCGGTGCGGCGGCAACCTCGACCGGTGCGGGCTCGGGTTCTGCTGCAACCGGTGCCGGTTCGGCTGCGGCCGGGGCCGGAGCGGGCGCAGTCACCGCCGCCAGGGCCTCGAGTGATTCCCGCTTGAACGGGGTCTCGAAGCGCGAAGTCACCTTGCCGGAGCTGTCCATTTGATCGGCGCGCAGAGTGTAAAGACCGGGGGCGACCTCGGGCAGGGTCACGGCCCAGGTGCCGCCTTCGGCGACCGTCACCGACGCAAGTTCTGCGTTGTCGAGGTAAAGCCGCAAGCTCGCCCCGGCCTGGCCACGACCCGCCAGTTGCACCGCCCCTGCGGCATCATAACTGATCGCGTCGATGCTGACGGTGCCAACCGGTCCCGCCGCCACATCGCCCGATTGCAGCACCTGCGCGCCGCTGTCGGTCAGCAGCAGGGCGGTGGGGGCGGCGGGTTCTGGTGCGGGTTCCGGCGCGGGCTGCGCCGCCGGTTCGCTGGCGGCAACCGTGGCTGCGGGGGCCGGTTCGGCTGCCACCGCCGGGGCGGCGAGCGGGGCCAGCGCGACACTGTCAAGCGATGCCACCTTGGTGCCATCGGCCAGCGTCATCAACAGCGTCAGCAGACGCGGTGCCGCCGAGGGGGCCAGATCGAACAGCGCGGCAAAACTGCCCTGCCCGTTGGCCGCTGCGGTGGCGATTTCGGTGCCGTCCACCAGGATCGAAACCGCGGCACCCGCCTCGGCCCGGCCCGCCACCTGGGTGCTGCCATCGGGTTCGACCCGCACGGTGTCAAAGCTGGGGGGGGCCGGTGCGACCGGTTCAGGGGCTGCGGCAACGGTTGGCTCGGGGGTCGGCGCGGGCGCGACTGCCGCCGGGGCGACCGCCGCGGGCTCGGGGGCCGCGACAATGGTCGGCGACGGCACCGGCACCGGCGCGGTCGGCCAGACCAGCCAGCCGATCACCGCCACCACCACCGCTGCAGCCACCGCCACGGCGGACCTTGTCCCCGTGCCCATCTCTTTCCAGACCGTCATCGTGTCGCCCCCCTGCGGGGTCCGTTGCCGGCCCCTGCTTTCTTTCCCACAGAAACCCCGATATCAGGGGGCAACGCAACAGTTTTCCGGGAAATTCAGCATGTCGGCCCGCGGTTTTCATTCGGTCTGTGTTTTCTGCGGCTCGCGCTCGGGCAACCTGCCCGCCTACGCCGCTGCGGCCCGCGCCCTGGGCCAGGTGATTGCCGAAAACGGCTGGCGGCTGGTTTACGGCGCGGGCGATGTCGGGCTGATGGGCGAGGTGGCGCGCGCGGCGCAATTTGCCGGGGCGCGCTCGATGGGGGTGATTCCGACCCACCTGATGCCGCGCGAACAGGGCAAGCGCGATCTGACCCAACTGGTGATCACCGAAGACATGCACGAGCGCAAGAAGGTGATGTTCATGAACTCGGATGCCTTCGTGGTGCTGCCGGGTGGCGCGGGCAGTCTGGACGAATTCTTCGAGGTCCTGACCTGGCACCAGATCGGCCTGCACACAAAGCCGATCTTCCTGCTTGATACCGCCGGCTACTGGCAACCCCTGCTGGCGCTGATCGAGCACCTGATCGCCCAAGGCTTTGCCGATGCCCGCTTGCGCGACTATTTCACCGCCGTGCCCGATGTCGCGGCGCTGACCCCGCGGCTGCGCGCCGCCCTGTCCTGACGCAGGCTTTCCCAGGAATAAAGCGTCAGCGCCGCCCAGATCAGGCTGAAGGCAATGCCGTGCCAGCGGGTGAACGGCTCGGCAAAGATCAGCGTCGCACAGACGAACTGCAAACTTGGGTTGAGGTATTGCACCAGCCCCAGGGTCGCCATGCTGACCCGCCGCGCGGCATAGGAAAACAGGATCAAGGGCCCCGCCGTGATCACCCCGGAAAACGCCAGCATGACCGAGGTGCCAAGGCTTTGCCCGAACCACGCGCCGGGGCGGGCGAATTCGACCCAGGCGCCGCTGTGCAGCCCGATCAGCCAGATCAGCGCCAGCGGCGTCAGCACCAGCACCTCGGCGGTGACCGAGACCACCGGCCCTGCCGCCAGCCGCTTCTTGATCAACCCGTAAAGCCCGAAGGTGGTGGCCAGCGCCAGCGCGATCCACGGGGCGACCCCAAGCCCCGCCGTCAGCACCACCACCGCCAGCCCTGCCAGTGCCACCGCAAGGCCCTGCCCCAGGCCCAGACGCTCGCCGAACGCCACCAGACCGATCACCACCGCCACCAGCGGAAAGATGAAATAGCCCAGGCTGGCCTCGACGGTATGGCCGATCTGCACCGAAAAGATGAACAGAAACCAGTTGGCCGAAATCAGCACGGCGGCCAGGGCCACCACCGCCAGACCGCGCCCGCGCAAGGCAGCGGGCACCAGCCCCAGCCGCCCCTGCGCCGCCAGCACCAGCGCAAACAGCAGCGCCGACCACAAGGTGCGGTGGCTCAGCACCTCGAGCGGCGGCACCTCGGCCAGCAGCTTGTAATAGATCGGCGACAGCCCCCACACCGTGCAGGCCGCCGCCATCGCCATCACACCCTTTGCCGACTCGCGCATCACCCGCCCCTTTGCCGGGGCCTTGTGCCGCAAACGCGCCGCGGGCGGAAGGGGCGGCGTCAGCCCTTGCTCAGCGCCTCGGCCACCAGTTCGGCGATCTTCGGCAACGGATGCCCGGTCAGGGTCTTGGGCAGTTCGGCGCTGATCCGCGCGCGCAGCGGCCCCTCCATCCGATCCCGCAGCGCCCCCAGAACCTGCGGTGGCGCCACCAGCACCAGCCGCTCGAACCCGCCCTTGGTGGCGTGCTTGTCCAGATAGGCCACCAGATCCGCCGCCAGCCCGTCCGCCGAAAGCCGCCCGAAATCCGGCTGCTCCATCGCGGATTTCTGACCCGGTCCGTTGTCGTTCATCCGTCCCGGCCGATCCGAGGCCACCGCCACCTCGACCGCCTCCAACCGGTGAATCTGATGCAGTTCCGGCGCGCGGGTGTCGCCCACATTTTCCAGCACCATGGCCCGTTCACTGTCGGCCACCACAATCCATATCCCCTTCGTCAGCATCGCCATGCGATCCTCCATCGTGACACGCGTCCTGCGCGCTCTCGCCTTCTCATAGATAGACACGCCAGCAGCCAGCGGCCAGAGTCCAACGCCAAAGAAAAAGGCCCGCCCCGCTGGGGGCAGGCCCGCGCAAGGATCGCGCTTGCGGTCTTACATCCGCGCGGCGACCGCTTCCCAGTTGACCAGCCGGTCAAGGAAGTTGGTCAGATAGGCCGGGCGCTTGTTGCGATAGTCGATGTAGTAGCTGTGCTCCCACACGTCGCAGCCCAAGAGGGCGGTCTGGCCAAAGCACAAGGGGTTGACGCCGTTCTCGGTCTTGGTGACCTTCAGCGTCCCGTCCTTGTCGCGCACCAGCCAGGCCCAGCCCGAGCCGAACTGCCCGGCCCCGGCGGCGGCAAAGGCGTCCTTGAATGCCTGCACCGAGCCGAACGCCGCCACCAGCGCCGCCTCAAGCGCTGTCGGCATCTTCTTGCCGCCGGTTCCCATCACCTGCCAGAACAGGGCGTGGTTCCAGTGCTGCGAGGCATTGTTGAAAATGCCGTTTTGCGCCACCGCCCCAGCCGCATAGGTGCCGCGCACAATGTCTTCGACCGATTTTGCTTCCCACTCGGTGCCCGCGATCAGCTTGTTGCCGTTATCGACATAGGCCTTGTGGTGCAGGTCGTGGTGAAATTCCAGGGTCTCGCGCGACATCCCCAAGGGGGCCAGCGCATCATGGGCATAGGGCAGATCGGGCAGGGTGAAGGCCATCGGTTTTCTCCTCAGAAGGTTCGCTCACAGGGAATAGTGGTGCCCGCCGCGCCAAGGTCAAGGGAAAGCCGTCCTGATGGCCGACAAAGTACCATTTCTCATTGGTCCAAATATCCTGCGGGGGGGGCCCGCAGGGCGGGGGGCGCAAAGCCCCCCTCGGCGCTCAAAGTCAGATCAGCCCCAGCTCG
>CAYQPD010000190.1:1260-4184 GCA_964419305.1 uncultured Rhodobacter sp. | reverse complement strand
GCAACAGCAGCCGCGGCGCGGGCCCGTTCGTGGCCGTGAACTGCGCCGCCCTGGCACCGGGGGTGATGGAAAGCGAGCTGTTCGGTTACGAGAAAGGGGCCTTCCCGGGGGCCGACCGGCGCCGCATCGGGCGCTTCGAGCAGGCGCAGGGTGGCACGATCTTTCTTGACGAGGTCGGGGAAATTCCGCTGACGTCGCAGGTGCGGCTGGTGCGGGTCTTGCAAGAGCGCGAGGTGGTGCGGCTTGGCGGGGCGCAACCGGTGGCGCTTGACGTGCGGGTGATCTCGGCAACCCAGGTGGATCTGGAAAACGCGGTGGCCGCCGGCGGGTTTCGCACGGATCTGTTCTGGCGGTTGAACGTCATCCAGATTCCGATCCCGCCGCTGCGCAAGCGCCCGGAGGACATCCTGTTTCTGGCCCGCCGCTTTGTTGTTGAACAGGCAAGGCAGATCGGGCGACCAATCACCGGCATTGCCGCAGCGGCCGAAGAGCGGCTGCTGCACATGGAGTTTCCCGGCAACGTGCGCGAGCTGCGCAACATGATCGAGCGCGCCGTGGCGTTGGCCGCCGGCCCCCGAATCCAGGACTATGATCTGCTGTTCGACGAGGCCGCCGCCGACGACCCGGTGCCGGACGAGGCGACTCTCGATCTGAAAACCCAAGTCGAGGATGCCGAGCGCGCCGCCATTCTGCGCGCCCTCGACGAAACCGATGGCGCGCTGCAATCTGCCGCCGCTCTGCTTGGAGTGTCGCGCAAGACCCTGTGGGAAAAGATGCGGCGCTACGATATCGACCGCCATGAGTAGGTCGGGCACGCGTGGGTCGGGCACGGTGTCGGTGCCGTCCGACCCCGGCGAGGGTTGCGCGTGGGCAGGCACCTGCTAACCATGGTGCGGCACAAGAAGCTGGGGCCGAAAATGACGTTTCACATTGGCGCGAAACCGGGCGAGATTGCCGAGACCGTGCTGCTGCCGGGCGATCCCTTGCGCGCGCGGTGGGCGGCGCAGACCTTTCTTGACGCGCCGCGGCTGGTCAACGAGCTGCGCGGGATGCTGGCCTATAGCGGCACCTGGCAGGGCCATCCGGTAACGATCCACGGCACCGGCATGGGGATGCCGTCGCTGTCGATCTATGTCAACGAACTGATCCGCGATTATGGCGCGCAGACCCTGATCCGGATCGGCTCGGCCGGGGCGATGCAGCCGCAGGTCCAGTTGCGCGACGTGGTGCTGGCGCTGGCGGCGTGCAGCCTTTCGACCCCGTCGCGCGGGATTTTCCGCGATCTGAACTTTGCCCCGACCGCCGATTTCGGCCTGCTGCGTGCGGCCTGGGAGGCGGCGCAGGCGATGGGGGTCGCGACCCATGCCGGGGCGATCTATTCGTCGGACGTGTTCTATGACGAGCGGCCTGATCTCAACGAGCAGATGCAGCGCCACGGGGTGTTGTGCGTCGAGATGGAAACCGCCGAGCTTTACACCCTGGCCGCGCGCCATGGGCGCCGGGCGCTGGCGGTGCTGACGATGTCGGACCACCTGCTGAGCGGCGAGGGCCTGCCCGCCGCCGACCGCGAAACGAGCTTCAAGGACATGGTGGAAATCGCCCTGCACGCGGCCTTTGCCTGAGGCGCGAAAAGGCGAGTATTTGGGCAAAGAAGAAGCTGGTCAGGCGGCGCCGTGGCTGCGGTCGTAGCGGCTGGGGGCGGGGCTGGACCAGCCCGCAGGCGGGGCGGGCGGGGTGAAGACCTCGACCAGCAGCGGCTGGCAGGTGGCGCTGTCGGACGAGTGCTCGGCGCTGCAATCGCCGCCGGGGCAGGACGAGAGGCCCCCCAGCAAGTCGATCTCGGCGAAGAATTCCAGATAGTCGCCGGGCCGCACCGGGCTGGCCTTCATGAAATACTGGCCGGTATCGCGGGCAAAGCCGGTGCACATGAAGACGTTGAGCACGTCATGGATGTGGGGCTCGGCTGCCGCCAGGCTGAGGCCGGTTTCGCGCGCGAGAGCCCGGGTGAGGTTCGAGTGGCAGCAGTGGTGATATGGACCGCCTGACAGCAGGGCGTTGGTATAGGGGTCGCAGCGGGTGCCGATCACGTCATGCACCGCGCCGCCGAAGGCATCAAACCCATACCAGTCGAGGCTGTCGTCGGTGATGGTGGCCATCGGGCGCAGGGTCGGGAAGGTGCTCCACATCCGATCTGAGGTCGAGAGGTGGGTGCCGTGCAGGGCGCGGGTCTTGCCGGAATAGAAGTGCTCGGCAAGGTCGTGCGCGTGCCACAGATTGAGGTCGCCGACCTGCGGGCCGCCGGTGCAGGTGATGCGGAAGAACTGCCCGGCGCCCACGTGAAAGCAGCGTGCGTCACGTGGCGGGACCAGGATTTCAGCGGTTTTCTGCGCGCCCGCGCGGGCCGTCCGGTAGGCGGCCAGATCGGGCTGCGGCAGGGTTTCCACCGGGTAGCACAGCACCGGGCGGATCGCGCGGCGGGCGCTGGCGTCGGCGGGGGCGGGATGCTCGGGAACGATCGGTTTCATGGCGAGCCTTGGCTGGGGTTCTGGCGCAGGCAGGCCCGCGGCGGTTGGCCGGGGGGCGGGTCGCAGGTGGCTCCGCAGGCCGCGCAACGATGGTGGTTTGCCCCGCCCGCGCGATCCAGCCGCCAGCGGCAGGTGCGGGTCAGGGTGGAGTTGCGCCGTGCGAGCCAGAGGTAAAGCAGCACGGCGAGCAGGAGGAAAAGCAGAAGCAATGGCATGGGGTGTTGGTAGCACGCGCTTGCGCGCAGGGGAATGGCGGCGCGAGGCGCGTGAGCAATGCGCCCTGTGCATTTCGCACTTGCAGCATCAGATCTTTTCTTGCTGCGCCGCAGCGCCCATGTTGGCGTCGGGAGGCAACTCAAGGAGAGTATGAGATGGCCCGCGTAACCCACGAGATCAAGC
>CAYQPD010000190.1:0-1160 GCA_964419305.1 uncultured Rhodobacter sp. | reverse complement strand
CGGGAGGCAACTCAAGGAGAGTATGAGATGGCCCGCGTAACCCACGAGATCAAGCAAATCGAACCGAGCAAGGACGAACTGGAGGCCTATTATGTGGCCGCAAGGACGGCGGCCGGCGCGTTGCGCAAGATCAGCGCTATCGAACAGATGTATGGCTATTACACCGCCGGGTGACGGCGGGCGGCGGGGCTGGCGGGCCGCAGGTGGCGATCTGAAATTGCGCCGAACCTTGACTTGCCGCCCCTGCGGGCGCATATCCGAGTGTAACAGTCGGAGATAGCCATGTTCATCCAGACCGAATCCACCCCCAACCCCGCGACGCTGAAATTCCTGCCCGGCCTCACCGTGCTGGAACTGGGCACGGCCGATTTTCCCAGTGCGGATATGGCGGCGAAATCGCCGCTGGCGCGGCGGATTTTTGCGACCCCGGGCGTGACCGGGGTGTTTCTGGGCAGCG
Source organism: uncultured Rhodobacter sp. (assembly GCA_964419305.1). Taxonomy (GTDB): domain Bacteria; phylum Pseudomonadota; class Alphaproteobacteria; order Rhodobacterales; family Rhodobacteraceae; genus CAYQPD01. Next base: position 703 of record CAYQPD010000190.1, on the reverse strand, counting down.
ATTTCGTGACCGTGACCAAGGCCGACGATGTGGCCTGGGAGCATGTCAAACCGGCGATCCTTGGCGCGATCATGGAGCATTTCCAATCGGGTGCGGCGGTGATCGAGGGCGAGGCGCAGGCTGCCGGGGGACACGCCGTCCATGCCGGGCCGGACGAGGATATCGTGCGCCAGATCAAGGAGTTGCTTGATACCCGCGTGCGTCCGGCGGTGGCGCAGGATGGCGGCGACATCACCTTTCACGGCTTTGAGCGCGGGGTGGTCTATCTGCACATGCAGGGTTCGTGCGCGGGCTGCCCGTCCTCGACCCTGACGCTGAAGATGGGGATCGAGAACCTGCTGCGCCACTACATCCCGGAAGTGGTGGAAGTGCGGCCGGTCTCGGCCTGAGCCGTGCCTAAGCTGATTCTGGCGTTTGATACCTCGGTCGCGCAGTGCGCCGCCGTGCTGATTGCGGGTGAGCGGGTGGTGGCGGCGCGGCATGAGGCGATGGCCAAGGGCCAGGCCGAGCGCCTGCTGCCGCTGCTGGCCGAGGTGTTGGCCGAAGGCGGGGTGGGCTGGCGCGATCTGGCGGCGCTGGCGGTCGGGGAGGGCCCGGGCAATTTCACCGGGGTGCGGATTGCGGTGGCGGCGGCGCGCGGGCTGGCGCTGGCGTTGCAGGTGCCGGCCATCGGGGTCAGCGCGCTCGAGGCGGCGGCGCATGG
>CAYQPD010000189.1:0-4266 GCA_964419305.1 uncultured Rhodobacter sp. | reverse complement strand
GGCCCGGCGCGGATCGCCGAATGCGCCGATCCAGCGCCGCGGCCGCCCTGGCCCGGCGTTATACCCGGCGGCGATCAGCGCTATCGAGGGGCCGAACTCGTCGAGCAACTGGCGCAGATAGCCGCTGCCCATGGCGGCGTTGTAGCCAGGGTCCGTGGTCAGCCGCGCGGCGTCATAGGGTAGCGCCAGCTTGGGGGCCATCAGCCTGGCGGTGGCGGGCATCACCTGCATCAGCCCGCGCGCCCCCGCCGCACTGCGCGCCGCCGGATCGAACTCGCTTTCCCGTCGCGCAATCGCCAGCGCCAACGCGCGCGATACCGCCAGCCCGTCGGGCACCAGTTCGGGCACCGGGAAATAGGCGCGCGGCAGGATCACCCCACGCTCGGCTGCCTGCTTGGCGATCAGCACCGCAATATGCGGCTCGCCCAAGCTCAGCATCAGATCGGCCAACTGGTCAAGCTCGGCGCCCGTCAAACCCTCGGCCAGATGCAGCACAAAACGCTTGGCCAGGGTGCGATCGCCCGCCTTCAGCGCCAGCAGCGCCGCCTCAAGCACCGTCGAGCGGGCAAACCCCGCCCCGCGCCAGTCTGCCGGTCGCGCCTGCGACAGCAGCCCCGCATCCAGCCCCAGCCCCAGCTTTTCCGCCGCCAGCAGCCCGTAATAGGCAGTCGGATACTGCGCCGCCGAAGTAAAGGCTGCCGTGGCGGCCTTGGCGTCACCCTTGGCGGCAAGCGCCCGCCCCTGCCAGTAGTGCGCCCGCGCAAGGCTGATCGGGGTGCGCACCGCCGCTTGCAAGGCGGTGAAATGGTGCAGGGCGGTCGCCGGATCGCCCAACTGGCGCAAGGCGATGAACCCGGCCAGAAATTCGAGGTCGGCAAAATCGCTGCCCGCCGTCAGCCAATGGCGCGATGCGATGCGGTAGGCGGTGCGCGCCTGCCCCGCGCGCAACAGCGCCCGCACCAGATCCGCCCGCCGCCCGGCCCAGGCGGCCGGGTCGCCCAAACCCGCTGCGGTCGTGCTGCGCGCCTCGATCAGCGCCGCCGCATCGGCCTCCAGCCCCTTGCGCATCCGCCAGCCAAAGCGCTCGAACGCCAGCCCCGGATCGTCGGCCAGCGTCTGTGGCACCGCCTTGATCAGCGCCGTCACCCCGCTGGCATCGGCCCGCAACCCGATGCGCGCGGCGGCCAGCGCCTGCCAGTCGGCGGGCACCCGCGCCACCATCCGCTTGGCTTCATCAGCCTTGCCCTGCCACAGCAGCCGGTCCAGCCTTGCGATATGACCCGCCGCCAGCGCCTGCGGATAAAGCGCCAGCAGCGCCGCCTCGTCGTCAGCGCTAAAACTCAGCTCCTGCCAGGCGCGCATCGCCTCGGCTTCCGCATCGGCCCCACGCCCGACCGCCTGCAACGCCCGCACCAGCGCCAGCGCCCCGCCCCCGGTGGCGGGCAGACCGGCACCGAAATACCCCACCACCCGCGCCGCAGTGGTCGAGCGCGCCACCGCCACCTCGCCCTTGCGGCGCAACAGCGGCAACCCAGGCCAGTCCGGCCGCCGCACCAGAAACGCCTCATACTCGCCCAAAAGACCCTCGCCCGCGCGCAGCCGCTGCCACTCGACCAGATCGCGCCCGACCGCCCCGGCCCCTGCGGAGGCGGCGACCGCCCCCGGCCAGTCCTGCGCCTCGGTCCGCGCCAGCGCCGCGCGCAAGGCGTCCGCCTCGCCCGCCTGCACCGGCAGCCCAAGCGCCAGCCCCAGCACCAGGCCGCGCAACCATGCCCCGCCACATCCCGGATAGAACAAATGCCATCTCATGCCCGGAGTCTGCCCTACCCACCGCCGCGTCGCAAGAACGCAAATCGGGCGCGGCAATTCCCCGCCGCCCCCGACTTCTTCTCTGCTCAAATATCCCGGGGGTGCGGGGGCAGAGCCCCCGTCTTGCGGCAGGGAACTTGGCAAGCCCCGCGCCCGGCGCTAGGAAGGCGCGAGGCCAGCCACCACGGCGACTCGGCCTGCCCACCCCTGTCAGAGGAGAGACGTGCCATGATCAAAGGGTCCATTCCTGCCCTGGTGACGCCGTTCAAGGACGGTGCGCTGGATCTCGACACGCTCAAACGCCTGGTCGCGTGGCAGATCGCCGAAGGCTCCAGCGCCATCGTGCCGGTCGGCACCACCGGCGAAAGCCCGACCCTCAGCCACGAAGAACACCGCACCGTGGTCGCGACCGTGGTCAAGGCCGCCGCCGGTCGGGTGCCGGTAATCGCCGGGGCGGGATCGAACAACACCGCCGAAGGCATCGGCCTGGTCCAGTTCGCGCAAAAGGTGGGTGCCACAGCGGCGCTGGTCGTCACCCCCTATTACAACAAACCGACCCAGGCCGGGCTGATCGCGCATTACACCGCCCTGCACGATTGCTGCACCCTGCCGATCATCATCTACAACATCCCCGGCCGCTCGGTGGTGGACATGACGCCCGAAACGATGGGCAAGCTGGCCCAATTGCCGCGCATCATCGGGGTCAAGGATGCCACCGGCAAGCTCGAACGGGTGTGCCAGCAACGCCTGACCTGCGGCCTCGATTTCATCCAGCTTTCGGGCGAGGATGCCACCGCCGTCGGCTTCAACGCCCAGGGCGGGGTGGGCTGCATCTCGGTCACCGCCAACGTCGCGCCGCGGCTTTGCGCCGAACTGCAGGCGGCGACGCTGGCGGGCGATTACCGCCTTGCGCGCGACTATCAGGACCGCCTGATGCCGCTGCACGAGGCGATCTTCATCGAGCCCGGTCTGGTCGGTGCCAAATACGGCCTGTCGCTGCTGGGCCGCTGCGCCCCCGAGGTGCGGCTGCCGCTGGTCGGGCTGACCGACGCCACCAAGGCCCGGATCAAGGCCGCGATGCAGCACGCCGGGTTGCTCGACTGACCGCCGGGTTCGCGCACGGCGGCAATCTGCGTGGTGCGGTTCTGATGGTCGCCGCGATGGCCGGTTTCGCGCTTGAGGACATGTTTCTCAAATCCGCCGCGCATCTTTTGCCGGTGGGCGAGATACTGATGATCTTCGGCACCGGCGGCACGCTGGTGTTTGCCGTGCTTTGCGTCCGCCGCCGGCAGCGCCTGCTGCACCCGGCGATCCTGACCGGCCCGATCCTGCTGCGCGCGCTGTTCGAGGTGATGGGGCGGCTGTTCTACACCCTGGCGATTGCGTTGACGCCGCTGTCCAGCGCGAGCGCCATTCTGCAAGCTACGCCGCTGGTGGTCGTCGCCGGAGCGGCGCTTTTCCTTGGCGAGCGGGTCGGCTGGCGGCGCTGGAGCGCGATCGCCCTGGGCTTTGCCGGCGTGCTGATCATCCTGCGCCCCGGCCTTGACGGCTTTACCGCGCTGTCGCTGCTGGCGGTGCTGGGGACGCTTGGCTTTGCCGGGCGCGATCTTGCCACCCGTGCCGCAGCGCCGATTCTGTCGAACCTGCAACTCGGGGTTTACGGCTTTGCCATGATGGTGCCGACCGGGGCGGGGCTCATGGCATTTTCCGGCGGCGCGGTCTGGCCCGACGGCCTGGCCACCGTTCAGATGCTGGCCGCGACCGGCTTTGGCGTTGCCGCCTATTATGCCCTGACCGCCGCGATGCGAATGGGCGAGGTCGCGGTGATCACACCGTTCCGCTACACCCGCCTGGTGTTCGCGCTGATCCTGGGTGCTGCGGTGTTTGCCGAGCGCCCCGACGCCCTGACCCTGATCGGCAGCGCCGTCATCGTGGTTTCGGGCATCTACACCTTGCTGCGTTCGCGCACGCGGGGGCTGCCGCTCTGACCCGACTGGACTTTGCCCGCGCCCCTGCCTATCTGACAGCAATCATGGCCGAAAAATCCGATCCCAACTCGAAACTGATTGCCGAAAACCGCCGGGCGCGGTTCGATTATCACATCGAGGACGACATCGAGGCCGGGATCATGCTGGAAGGCTCCGAGGTCAAGTCGCTGCGGCTGGGCGGCTCGAACATCGCCGAAAGCTATGCCTCGGTCGAGGGTGGCGAGCTGTGGCTGATCAATGGCTATATCGCCCCCTACGTCCGCGCCAAGACCTTCGGCCACGAGGAACGCCGCAAGCGCAAGCTGCTGGTGTCGAAAAAGCAGTTGGCGCGGTTGTGGAACGCCACCGCCCGCGAAGGCATGACGATCGTGCCGATGAAGATGTATTTCAACGACCGCGGCATCGTGAAGCTCAAGATCGGCATCGCCAAGGGCAAGAAGCTGGCCGACAAGCGCGAAACTTCGGCCAA
>CAYQPD010000188.1:0-4294 GCA_964419305.1 uncultured Rhodobacter sp. | reverse complement strand
AGATCGGCATCGCCAAGGGCAAGAAGCTGGCCGACAAGCGCGAAACTTCGGCCAAGCGCGATTGGGAGCGCCAGAAGGCGCGGCTGATGAAGCAGAACCGCTGAGCCGCATCGGGCTTGTCTGCCCGCGCGGGGCAGATTAAGCCGGATCGCATGATCCGAGGAACGCAGCCGATGACCGCCCCTTCCCCTGCCGACGACCCCCGCACCCTGGTCTCGACCGCCTGGCTGGCGGCGCACCTGCACGACCCCGATCTGCGCATCCTCGACGCCTCGTGGCACATGCCCGACAGCGGGCGCAACGCGAGTGCCGAATATGGCGTGGCCCATATCCCCGGCGCGCGCTTTTTCGATATCGACGCCATCACCGATCAGCGCTCGACCCTGCCGCACATGGCCCCGCCGCCCGAAAAGTTCATCTCGCGGCTGCGCGCGATGGGGGTGGGCGACGGCCATCAGGTGGTGGTCTATGACAGCCTGGGGCTGTTTTCCGCCGCAAGGGTGTGGTGGACCTTCCGGCTGATGGGCAAACTCGACGTTGCCGTGCTTGACGGCGGCCTGCCGAAATGGTGCGCCGAGGGACGCGAGATCGAAGACATGGCACCGATGGTGCGCGACCGCCACCTGACGGTGCAGCGCCAGGCGGCGTTGATCAAGGATGTGACGCAAGTGGCCCACGCCAGCAAGCTGGACGCGGCCGAGATCATCGACGCCCGCGTTGCCCCGCGCTTTCGCGGCGAGGTGCCCGAGCCCCGCCCCGGCCTGCGTTCCGGCCACATTCCGGGGTCAAAGAACCTGCCCTACACCAGCCTGCTCAACCCCGACGGCACCCTGCTGGCCCCCGACGCCCTGCGCGCGGCTTTTGTTACGGCCGGGGTCGATCTGACCCGACCCGCCATCACCACCTGCGGCTCGGGGGTCACGGCGGCGGTTCTCAACCTTGCGCTGGAGCGCATCGGCCACCGCAATCATGCGCTTTACGACGGTTCGTGGGCCGAATGGGGCATGTATGATGACCTCAAACTTGCCAGGGGATAGAGGATGCTGAACCACCTTACGCCACAACCCGCCGACAAGATTCTGGAACTGATGGCGCTGTTCCGCGACGACCCGCGGGCGGGCAAGATCGACCTCGGGGTCGGGGTTTACAAGGATGCCACCGGCCTGACCCCGGTGATGCGCGCGATCAAGGCCGCCGAGAAACGGCTGTGGGAGACCGAAGTCACCAAGACCTATACCGGCCTCGCGGGTGAGCCGGCCTTCAACGCCGCCATGGTGCAGATGATCCTGGCCGGGGCGGTGCCGACCGACCGCATCGCCAGCGCCGCCACCCCCGGCGGCACCGGGGCGATCCGCCAGGCGCTGGAACTGGTGCGGCTGGCCGCCCCCGCCGCCACCGTCTGGCTGTCGAACCCGACCTGGCCCAACCACCCCTCGATCATCCGCTTTCTCGGGATGCCGATGGCCGAATACCGCTATTTCGATGCCGCCAGCGGGGCGGTGGATATCAAGGGAGTGCTGGCCGATCTGGCGCGCGTGAAACCCGGCGACGTGGTGCTGCTGCACGGCTGCTGCCACAACCCGACCGGTGCCAACCTGACGCTGGCGCAGTGGGCCGAAGTGGCGGCCCTGCTCAACGCCCGCCAGGCCATCCCCTTCATCGACCTTGCCTATCAGGGCTTCGGCGACGGGCTGGACGAAGACGCGGCCCCGACCCGGCTGGTGGCGCAGGCCTGCCCCGAACTGCTGATCGCCGCCTCATGCTCCAAGAACTTCGGCATCTACCGCGAACGCACCGGCATCCTGATCGCGATCTCGTCCGACGCCGGCTTGCGCGCCACCACGCAAGCCAACCTCGCCTATCTCAACCGGCAGAACTTTTCCTTCCCACCCGATCACGGCGCGCGGCTGGTGACGATGATCCTTGAAGACCCGGTGCTGCGGGCCGACTGGCAGGCCGAGCTGGAAGACGTCCGCACGAACATGCTGACCCTGCGTCAGGCGCTGGCCGACGCCTTGCGCACCGCCACCAACTCGGATCGCTTCGACTTCGTGGCCCGCCATCGCGGCATGTTCTCGCGCCTTGGCCTGACTGCGGCTCAGGTCGAAACCCTGCGCCGCGATCAAGGCATCTACATGGTGGGTGACAGCCGCATCAACATCGCGGGCCTCAACGCCCGCACCGTGCCGCTTCTGGCGCAAGCCGTGGCTCGGGTGATCGGCTGAATTCTTGCTGGCAAAAATATCCCCGCCGGAGGCTCTTGCCTGTTCGCGGGCGCCTGCGGCGGGCGGATATTTGGGCCAGCAAGAAATCGGCAAGGGCGGGGTGCCAACCGTGTTGGCGCCGTGGCCGGTGGTTCGATGCCACCGGTCACGGCTTTTTGCTCGCAATCGTCACAGGCTGTAGGCGCGCTCGCCGTGGGTCGCGAGATCAAGCCCTTCGCGCTCGACCTCCTGGGCCACGCGCAGGCCGACGGTCATGTCCACCAGCTTGTAGAGCACCAGCGAGCCGATCCCTGACCACAACAGCGTCAGAGCCACCGCCTTGACCTGAATCAGCACCTGCGCCGCCACCGTGGCGTCGCCGTAGTCGATGCCACCAAGCGCGGCCGAGTTTACCACCCCGGTGCCGACAGCACCGATGATGCCGCCGACGCCATGGATGCCGAACACATCAAGGCTGTCGTCATAGCCGAAGCGGTGTTTGACCACCGAGACGAAGAAGTAGCAGGCGGCCGCCGCCACCGCGCCCAGCCCGATTGCCGCCACCGGCCCGGCAAAGCCTGCCGCCGGGGTCACCGCCACCAGACCCGCCACCAGACCCGAGGCAGCGCCCAGCATCGAGGCCTTGCCGCGCAGCACCAGCTCAAGCACCACCCAGGCGAGCATCGCGCCGGCGGTGGCGGTGAAGGTGTTGATCATCGCCAGCGCGGCCCCGGCGTTGGCCTCGAGGTTTGATCCGGCGTTGAAGCCGAACCAGCCCACCCACAGCATCGACGCGCCGACCATGGTCAGGGTCATCGAATGCGGTGCCATGTTGTCACGCCCGTAACCCACCCGCTTGCCCAGCACCAGGCAGCCCATCAGTGCCGCCACCCCGGCGTTGATATGCACCACGGTGCCGCCGGCAAAATCAAGCGCGCCCCAGCCGTAGGCCAGACCGTCCGAATCCCACACCATATGGGCGATCGGGAAATAGACCACCGTCACCCACAGCACAGCGAACAGCATCAGGGCCGAGAATTTCACCCGCTCGGCCAGCGCCCCGATGATCAGCGCCACCGTGATGGCGGCAAAGGTCATCTGGAAACAGACGAAAACGAATTCCGGGATCACCACTCCGGGGGTGAAGGTGGTGGCCATCGAATCAACTGTGACGCCCGCCAGGAAGGCCTTGCCGAGGCCCCCCCAGTAAGCCGAGGGCGCATCGCCGAAGGCCATCGAATAGCCCCAGAAGGTCCAGGCCACGATCACCAGCGCGGTGATCACGGTGCACTGCATCAGCACCGAAAGCATGTTCTTGGTGCGCACCAGGCCACCGTAGAACAGGGCAAGGCCGGGCAGGATCATGAACAGCACCAGAATGGTCGAGACCATCATCCAGGCCACGTCACCCTTGTCCATGGTGGGGGCCACCTCGGTAGCGGTGGTGGCGGCTTGCGTGGTGGCCTCTTGCCCCCAGACCGGCAAGCTGGCGAACAGCGACGCAACCAGCGTCGTTCCACCGCTGAGTTTCAGCATCTTGGTCATCTTGTTGCTTTCCTCTTTCCTGGCCGCGATCACAGCGCGTCATCATCGGTTTCGCCGGTGCGCACCCGCACCGCGTGCTGCACGTCAAGCACGAAAATCTTGCCGTCACCGATCTTGTCGGTGCGGGCGGTGGTGCGGATGGTTTCCACCACCTGATCGGCCGCTTCGTCGGCGACCACGATTTCAAGCCGCACCTTGGGCACGAAGTTCACGGCGTATTCCGCGCCGCGATAGATTTCAGTGTGGCCGGACTGGGCCCCAAAGCCCTTGATCTCGGTCACCATCATGCCGCGCACGCCGATCGTGGTCAGCGCCTCGCGCACCTCCTCAAGCTTGAACGGTTTGATTGCCGCGATGATCAGTTTCACCTGACGCCCCCTTTCGTGGTTGACGGCCCGGCGTGGGCCTGCCCTGCCACAAGGTCGCCTTCGCAGGTGCAGCACAAGAAAGCGCCCGCAGCAAAGGGGCGCTTTGCAGGCAATCTTGCACATTATTTGCACTTATTAGGCGCGCTGCCGCTTTATTGGGCACATATGCAACGCGAA
>CAYQPD010000187.1:0-4294 GCA_964419305.1 uncultured Rhodobacter sp. | reverse complement strand
CCGTTTTCAGCGCCGCACCTCGGTGCGACTGGTTTGAAGTTGGCAGTGGGCTGCTTTCGTCGCCCGTCTCTCCGCCATCCTGCCCTGGGATGCGGGCGCTGCGGATAAGGCCACGCGCATCAAGCAGGAACTGACAGCGAAAGGAACGCCTATCGGCGGCAATGACGTCATGATTGCGGGTCATGCGCTGGCTGCCGAATGTGTGCTGGTGACGAACAACACAAGCGAATTCGCGCGGGTGCAGGGGTTACGAATCAAGGATTGGGTGAGATGAGTTTTGACATAGGAGATCAGGCGCGTTGTTTTGCAATGGCGGCAGAACGATGCGCGGAACAGCGGCTCAGTGGGCCGGATGAATGTCAATCGCTACCGCTTCAAGCAGCCGTTTGCTGGGCCTTTTCAATCGAACTGGGGCTAAAAGCCCTGCTTCAAAGAGAAAAAAGAGACAATGTGCGCGGGCACAGCGGGCACATTTTGCGCGAATTATTTAACGGGCTTGGGCAAGAAACTCAAGAATCCCCGAAGCGCGCCCTGATGGAATCCATGAGTCTTTCTTGTGTTTGCTTCGATAGGTTACTGGAAGAACATTCAGGTATATTTTCAGAATTTCGCTACATTCATGAGAAAATATCGGAGGCTCAGAATAAAATAGATGCGAACATCAAGTTCTTGCTCGCGCTTTCCGAGGCGGTTCTTTCGCGAGTCTGAAGCGACCGAGGCCATGCACAGAAAACGCGGGCAGCAGAGCGCATCAGCGTCGTTTGGCTGGGGCGGCAGGATTCGAACCTGCGGATGCCGGTACCAAAAACCGGTGCCTTACCACTTGGCGACGCCCCAACTGCGGGCGGTATTAGCGAAGCCGCGAATGGGCCGCAAGAGGCTTTTGCGCGGATTTGGCGGGATCGAAGCGTTGTCGGCCGGGCAGGGGGGCGGTAAGAGGCGGCATGGATAGCTTTGATGTCGTGATCCTCGGGGCCGGGGCGGCGGGGATGTTCTGCGCCATCGAGGCCGGGCGGCGCGGGCGCCGCGTGCTGGTGATCGACCATGCGTCGGCGGCCGGCGAAAAGATTCGCATCTCGGGCGGCGGGCGCTGCAATTTCACCAATATCGGCTGCACGGCCGACCGCTTTCTGTCGCGCAATCCACGTTTTGCCCTATCGGCGCTGAGCCGGTTCACGCCCGCCGATTTCATCGCCCGGCTGGACGCGGCGGGGATTGCCTGGCACGAAAAGACCTTGGGGCAGTTGTTCTGCGATGGTCCGGCCAGCCAGATCGTGGCGCTGCTGCTGGCCGATCTGCACCGCGCCGGGGTCACGCTGTGGCTCGATACCGCGCCCGGCGCGGTTGTGCGCACGGCGGCCGGTTTCCGCGTGGAAACCGCACGCGGGGCGGTGGCGGCGCAGGCGGTGGTGGTGGCGACTGGCGGCAAGTCGATCCCCAAGATGGGGGCTAGCGCCTATGGCTATCATCTGGCGGAAAACTTCGGGCTGCCGATGATCGCGACCCGGCCGGGCCTGGTGCCGCTGACGCTGTCCGAGGCCGATCTTGCCGTGACCCAGCCGCTGGCCGGGGTGGCGGTCGCCGGGCGGGCAATGGTGCGCGGCACCGGCTTTGACGCGGCGCTGCTGTTCACCCATCGCGGCCTGTCGGGCCCGGCGATCTTGCAGATCAGTTCCTACTGGCGCGAGGGCGATGTGATCCACCTTGATCTGGCGCGCGGCCAGGATGCGGCGGCGCATCTGCGCCAGATGCGCGGGCAGGGCGGGCGGATCGCGCTGCGCACCGCGCTGGCGCAGATCCTGCCGGAAAAGCTGGCGCGCCATATTGAAGCCCTGGCCGGAGTTACGGGCACCTTGGCCGATCAGTCGAACGCCACGCTGGCGCGGGTGGCGGGGCTGGTGCATGACTGGCCGCTGCGCCCGCTGGGATCGGAAGGCTATCGCACCGCCGAGGTCACCCTGGGCGGCGTTGATACCGCAGCGCTCGACGCGCGCACGTTCGAGTCGCGCGCCGTGCCGGGGCTTTATTTCATTGGCGAGGTGGTGGACGTGACCGGCTGGCTGGGCGGCTACAATTTCCAATGGGCGTGGTCGTCCGGCTGGGCCGCCGGGCAGGTAGTGTGAACGCCGGATTCAGGGTGATCCGCATATCGCATAATCAATATTATGTAATATTGATATCAATATGTCGAATGGTAAACGGGCGTGATTACGGGCATTACAACAATAGGTTGCCGCCTCTTCCTGAGAGTATGGTAGAACTCCTTCAGCTACACGACCGCCCGTTCAAGAAACGGTTTTCCGGCCAGAACCCGATCGACACTCAGGTCGGAAAGATCAAGGCTCTGCCAGCCGCCGGTCAGAATGTGTTCAGCAAGACCGCGCCCGACCGCTGGAGCCTGCTGCAAGCCATGGCCGGAAAAGCCGTTCATCAGGAACAGGTTCGGCACAGCCGGATGCGGCCCGAGAATGGCGTTCTGATCCAGCGTGTTATAGGCATAATGCCCGACCCAGTGGCGGATCACCTTGACCGCATCAAAGCCCGGCGCGCGGGCATAAAGCTGCTCCCAGATCACTTCATCAAAAAGATTAAGATCAGGCTCGAAGTCATTGATATCACACGGTCCATCTTCGCTTGGCACCGTAGCGGTGATCCAGTGACTGCCCTCGGGGCGCAGATAGAATCCCTTGTCCACCAGCAACGGGGCATCGGGGTGGCGGGCATTCGGGGCGTCGATCACGAACACCGTGCGTTTGCGCGGCTCGACCGGCAGGGTAAGCCCTGCCATCGCCATCACCTCGGCGGCGCTTGGGCCGGCCGCATTGATCGCCGCCCCGCAGGCAACCCGGCCGCCCGCTGCCAGCGTCACCGCCTGCACCCGGCCCGACGCCAGCTCGACCCCAACCACGGTATCGCGAATGATCTGCGCCCCTTGCGCCTTGGCGGCAGCGCGGAACCCGGCCAGCAGACCCATGTTGTCGAACCAGCCCTCGTCACGCGCGCCAAATGACCCGGCCATCAGATCGCCGACCTCAAGCCAGGGAAAGCGCGCCTTGAGCGCGTCGGGGTCAAGCACCTCGGTCACCGCGCCGAAACTGCGCTGCATCGCCGCCAGATCCTGCATCAGCGCCGCCTGCGCCGCCGAGCCGGTGACGAACAGATAGCCGTTTTCGCGCAATCCCAGGCTGCCGATCCCGACATCGACGCCAAGGCTGGCCTGAAAATCGCGGATGAAGCCCACCCCAAAGCGCGAAATCTGCACGTTGACGGCGGTGCTGAACTGCTGGCGCACCGAGGCCACCGACAGCGCGGTCGAGGATCGGGCAAAGCTCGGGTCGCGCTCGACCACCATCACCTTGAGGCCGGGGTGCATCCGCGTCAGCCAATAGGCCGCCGAGGCCCCCATCACCGCGCCGCCGATCACCACCACATCCATCGTCGAATATTTGATCATTTTGGCCCTGCCCTGCGTTTTATCCCCGATAAACCTTGCCTTGCGGCTCGACAAGCAGTGGTCGCGCTGGCTAAGACGGGAATCGGGATGAGACTTGATCGCGCGGTGCCGACGCCTGACGTTGGAAACGGCGCATTCATGGGACGCGGACAGACAGGTGGCGGGGGTTTTCAATCTGCTTGGCCAGATCACGCAGGCGGCATCGGTCAATGCCGTCTGGGAGCTGTGCATCCCCTATTATCGCGACCTTGGCTTCGCCCGGGTGAATTATACCTTCAGCAAGTTTCTCTCGGAAAACTCCTACGGCGACCCCGACGACGCGCTGTTCCTGACCACCAATTCGCCGGAATACCTGCGCTTCTTCACCCGCGACAAGTTCTACACCAGGACCCCGCTGTTTCATTGGGTGCTGAACAACGAAGGGGCCTGCACTTGGCGATGGGTGCATGACGCCTATCAGTCAGGCGCCCTGAATCCGGCCGAGGCCGAGACCGTGCGCACCAACCTTGCCAACGGCATTCTGGCTGGCATCACCATCAGCTTTCCCTCGGCCGCCCGTCGCGCCAGGGCCGGGCTCGGGCTGATCGCCGATCCGGGGATGGACGACGACGACGTTGACCGGATCTGGGATGCAAGAGGCGAAGAAATTCTGGCGGTCGCCAACATGATGCACCTGAAAATCTCGCAACTGCCGCTGACCACGCGCAACCGCCTGACCGCGCGTCAGCGCGAGGCGCTGGAATGGGTGGCCGACGGCAAGACCAGCCAGGATATCGCTGTGCTGATGGGGGTTTCGGTCGCCATGGTGGAAAAGCACCTGCGGCTGGCGCGCGAAACGAT
>CAYQPD010000186.1:0-4324 GCA_964419305.1 uncultured Rhodobacter sp. | reverse complement strand
ATCCGCGAACAGTTGGCGCTGGCGGTGAACCGGGTGATGGCCGAAGGCTCGCTTTACGACCCTGATCTTGCCGCGCTGACGATCAAGCAGGCGCGCGGCGATCTGATCGAGGCGATCTTCCTGATCCGCGCCTATCGCACCACCCTGCCCCGGCTGGGGGCCTCGCGCCCGGTGGCAACCGCGCAGATGGCGGTGATCCGGCGCATTTCGGCCACCTTCAAGGATCTGCCCGGCGGGCAGGTGCTGGGGCCGACCTTCGATTACACCCACCGCCTGCTGGATTTCAAACTGGCCGCCGAGGGTGCCCCGGTGCCAGTGGCGGCCACCGCCCCCGCATCGCTGGCGGACGTGCCGCATGTGATGGCGTTTCTCAACCGCGACGGGTTGATCGAGGCCGAACCGGCGGGCGATGCAAGCCCGCCCGATCTGACGCGAGAGCCGATGGAGCTGCCCGCCAGCCGCGCCCTGCGCTTGCAGGCGATCACCCGCGGTGACGAAGGCTTCATCCTGGCGCTGGCCTATTCCACCCAGCGCGGTTATGGGCGCACCCATGCGTTCGTGGGCGAATTGCGCATCGGTTGCGTGGCGGTAGAGCTGGACATCCCCGAACTGGGGTTCCCGGTCGAGATCGGTGAGGTCGAGCTGAGCGAATGTGAAACCGTCAACCAGTTCGCCGGCTCGAAAACCGAACCACCGCAGTTCACCCGTGGCTACGGGCTGGTGTTCGGCCAGAGCGAGCGCAAGGCCATTTCGATGAGTCTGGTAGATCGCAGCCTGCGCTGGAAAGAGTTGGGTGAAGATTGCACCGGCGCCCCGGCACAGGATGAGGAATTCGTGCTGATGCATGCCGACAACATTCAGGCCACCGGGTTTCTGGAACACATCAAGCTGCCGCATTACGTCGATTTCCAATCGGAACTGGAACTGGTGCGCAAGCTGCGTGCCGAGGTGCTGGCCGCACAGGAGGCAGCGCAATGACCGATCAGGCCTACAATTTCGCCTATCTGGACGAGCAGACCAAGCGCATGATCCGTCGCGCGATCCTGAAAGGCGTCGCGGTGCCGGGCTATCAGGTGCCCTTCGCCAGCCGCGAAATGCCGATGCCCTATGGCTGGGGCACCGGCGGGGTGCAGGTGACAGCGGCCTGTCTGGTGCCCGAGGATCGGCTGAAGGTGATCGACCAGGGCGCGGATGACACCACCAACGCGGTGTCGATCCGCAAGTTCTTTCAGCGCACCGCCGGGGTGGCGGTGACCGAGGCCACCACAGCGGCCAGCATCATCCAGACCCGCCACCGCATCCCGGAGACGCCGCTGCACGAAGGCCAGATCCTGGTCTATCAGGTGCCGATTCCCGAACCCCTGCGCTTTCTGGAACCGCGCGAGACCGAGACCCGCAAGATGCACGAGCTGGAGGAATACGGCCTGATGCATGTCAAGCTTTACGAGGACATCGCGCGCCATGGCACCATTGCCACGTCCTACGCCTATCCGGTGAAGGTGGAGGGGCGCTATGTGATGGACCCCTCGCCGATTCCGAAATTCGACAACCCGAAACTGTCGGACAGCCCGGCGCTGCAACTGTTCGGGGCCGGGCGCGAGCAGCGTATCTATGCCCTGCCGCCCTACACGCAGGTCGTCAGCCTCGATTTCGACGATCACCCGTTTGACCCCAGCAAGGCCGCCCACGACTGCGATCTGTGCGGGGCGGCGGCAAGCTATCTCGACGAGGTGATCATCGACGATCAGGGCGGGCGGATGTTCGTCTGTTCGGATACCGACTTCTGCCGGGGCCGACGTGAGGCGGGGCATGTGGGTGCCTTGGGTGTGCCTTTGGCCGAGGGCGGAATGTGATGGGTGCGGCGGAATTGAGTATTTTGGCAAAGCAGAAGCAGACCGAGCAGCCATTGCTGGCGGTTCGGGGGCTGACCAAGCGCTATGGCCGGCGGATCGGATGTGCTGAGGTCTCGTTCGATCTGTTCGCCGGCGAGGTGCTGGGCATTGTCGGCGAAAGCGGCTCGGGCAAATCGACGCTGCTGTCGTGCCTTGCAGGCCACTTGGCCCCCGATGCGGGCACGGTGGTGTTTGATACCGCCGACGGCCCGCGCGATACCGTGCGGATGGCCGAAGCCGAGCGGCGGCGGCTGGCGCGCACCGACTGGGCCTTTGTGCACCAGAACCCGCGCGACGGCTTGCGCATGGGGGTATCGGCGGGGGGCAATGTCGGCGAGCGCCTGATGGCGGTGGGCGCGCGCCACTATGGCCAGATCCGGGCGCAGGCGGTGGATTGGCTGGGCCGGGTGGAAATTGCCGCCGACCGGATGGATGATCGCCCCAGCGCGTTTTCCGGCGGCATGCAGCAGCGCTTGCAGATCGCGCGCAATCTGGTCACCGGGCCGCGGCTGGTGTTCATGGACGAGCCGACCGGCGGGCTTGATGTCTCGGTGCAGGCGCGGCTGCTGGACCTTATGCGCGGGCTGGTGCGCGAGATGGGGCTTTCGGCGATCATCGTCACCCATGATCTGGCGGTGGTGCGGCTGCTGGCCGACCGGCTGATGGTGATGCAAGGCGGGCAGGTGGTGGAGCAGGGCCTGACCGATCAGGTGCTGGACGATCCGCAGCACGCCTATACCCAGCTTCTTGTCTCTTCCGTCTTGCAGGTCTAGCCATGATCCGGATTTCCAATCTTGCCAAGAGCTTTACCCTGCACAATCAGGGCGGCGCGGTGATCCCGGTGATGGCAGCGGCATCGCTGCGGGTGGCCCCCGGCGAATGTGTCGGGCTGACCGGGGCATCGGGCGCGGGCAAATCCACGCTGATGCGGCTAATCTGGGGCAATTACCTTGCGGCGGGTGGGTCGATCCTGGTGGGCGATCTGGATGTGGCCCAAGCCGCACCGCGCGACATCATCGGGCTGCGCCGCACGACCCTTGGCTATGTCAGCCAGTTTTTGCGGGTGGTGCCGCGGGTGCCGACGATCGAGGTGGTGGCCGAGCCGCTGCTGACCCTTGGCCTGCCAGCCGATCAGGCGCGGGCGCGCGCCGCCAGCCTGCTGGCGCGGCTGAATATCCCCGAGCGGCTGTGGGCCCTTTCGCCCACCACGTTTTCGGGCGGCGAGCAGCAGCGCGTCAACATTGCGCGCGGCTTTGCCCATGCCTACCCCGCGCTTCTGCTGGACGAGCCCACCGCCAGCCTTGATGTCGTCAACCGCGAGGTGGTGCTGAACCTGATCGGGGAAGCCAAGGCGCGCGGCGCGGCGATCCTGGGCATTTTTCACGACGAGGCGGCGCGGGCGCGGGTCTGCGACCGGCTGGTTGACGTGGGCACCTTTACCCCGAAAGCGGACGCATGACCGGGCGGCTGTTCATCGTGGTCGGCCCTTCGGGTGTGGGCAAGGACACGCTGCTGGCCGGGGTCACGGCCGCGAACCCCACGCTGCACTGGGCGCGCCGGGTGATCACAAGGGCCGAGGTCGCCGGGGGCGAGCCGTTTGACGCCGTTACGCCGCCGGTGTTTGCCGCGCGCTTGCAGGCCGGTGAGTTTGCGCTGCACTGGCAGGCGCACGGGCTGAGCTATGGCGTGCCGCAGGCGCAGATTGCGCCACTGGACGCGGGCCGCGATGTATTGGTGAATGGCTCGCGCGCCGCCCTGTTGGCCGCACGGGCGGCGTTTCCCAAGCTGGTCGTGATCTGCATCACCGCGCCGCCTGCGGTGCTGGCCGAACGGCTGGCGGCGCGCGGGCGCGAAAGCCGGGCGGACATTGACGCGCGGCTGCAACGCGCCGGTTACGCGCTGCCCGAAGGACTGCCGGTCATCGACATCGCCAACGATTCCACCCCGCAGGTCGGCATCGCACGGCTGCTGGCCGCACTCCAAGCGCCAAGCGGATAGCGGTGCAGCAGATGAAAACACCCGGCCGCATCTTCGTCCATCAGGCTGAGGTCCGTCAGTTGAAACGGCTGCGGCACCCGCCCGGCGAAATGGGTAGCGGCCGCCTTGGCGACGGTGGGATGTTCTGCCGCGGCCAGCGGTCCCGACAGGGTCAGATGAAAGCGGAATTCTTCCATCACATAGGGGTAGCCGTAAATCGCCAGCAGATCGCGCTGGCGCGGCGTCAGGCGATCCGGGTGGCGGCGGGCAGTTTCGGCTTCGGTCAGGGCAGCGCGGTAGGGGTCCAGCACCCGCACCACCTCGGCGGCCAAACCGGCCAGGCCGGAGGCATCGCCGTCGGGCACGAAGGCCAGAAAGCCTTCGAGATCGACCATCTGCAAACCCGGCAGCGCAACGGGCCGATATTGCCCGGCAAGTGCCTGCACCGCGGCTGC
>CAYQPD010000185.1:3017-4383 GCA_964419305.1 uncultured Rhodobacter sp. | reverse complement strand
CTCATGGGCGAGGTTCTCGCCGCCACGCTCGATTATCCCGGCATCGGGGTGGAAAGCCTGGCGGTGCGGGTGGCCGGGCGCGACCTGCGCGCGCTGTCATCGCCGCTCATGACCGGCGAGATCGTGGTCAACCGGCAGGGCGCCAATCTCGGCCCCGGCGATCTGATCCGGATCAGCAGCCCCCGCCAGGGGCTTGCCGATGTCGTCATGCGCATCACCGAGATCAGCCTCGGCGACGGGCGCGCCAATGGCGTGCGCCTGAAGCTCGCCGAGGATGTGTTCGCGCTGGGCGCAATGGCGCTGGCCGGGGGCAAGGCCCCACGGGCCGGAGCACTCACCAGCACGCCACAGCCGCTGAATCGTCGGATGGTTGCCGAAGCCCCCTACTGGCTGCTGGTGCGCGAACTGGGGCATTCATCTGCCGATACCAGCCTCGCCGACGATCCGGACGGCGGCGTGCTGGTCGCCGTCGGCGGGCGCCCCAGCCAGGATGCGCTGGCGGCCGAGCTCTGGATTGATCCCGGCACCGGCTATGTCTCGGACGGCACCGTCGCCTTTGTGCCCTCGGTGGAACTGGCGGTCGATGTGCCGGACGATCCCGATACCCAGCTGCTGGCGGTCACCGGCTGGCAGGGCATCGGCGATATCGGCATCGGCACGCTGGCGATGATGGGCGGCGAGTTGATCCGCATCGATGGCATCACGGCGACCACAATCCAGGCCGGGCGCGGCTGCCTGGACACGGTTCCGCGCGCCCACCCCGCAGGCACGCCGATCCTCTTCTTCGATGAACTGGCCAATCTCTCGCAGGCCACGTTTGCGGCGGGCGAGACCGTGCGTGCCCGGCTGCTGCCCCAGACCGCACAGGGCACGCTGGCGCTGGCGCTCGCCGCCGAGGACACCGTGGTGATGGACCGCCGCGCCATCCGGCCGCTGCCAGCGGGGCGCATGCAGGGCAATGCCAGCCATGCGCCCGCCGCCGATGCGCTGATCGTCGGGGATCTGGTGCTGACGTGGGCGCACCGCGACCGGCTCGCGCAGACAAGCGTGGTGATTGATGACTACACCGCTGGCAATATCGGGCCGGAACCGGGCGTCGGCTATGTCATCGAGGTGCGCTGGATCGACCCTGACACGGGACTGGCCGTGCTGCCCGCCGCCGCCCAGATCGATGTCGGCACCGTGACCACCGCCACGCTCACCGCCGCAGAGGTGCCTGAAATTGGCTCTCCGGCCCGCACCTTCGAGATTGATGTGCTGGTGCGCGCCCGCAGGCTGCAGGATGGGGTCTGGATCCATGCCCGCGAAGACCGCGCCTTGCGCCTCATCGCGCCCTTCGCCGCCGGATGGGGCAAGGGCTGGGGCG
>CAYQPD010000185.1:1476-2917 GCA_964419305.1 uncultured Rhodobacter sp. | reverse complement strand
ATGCCGGAACGGATCATGCCGGGGCTGGGGCTGCGTGCCTTCTATGACCCCGGCCAGCAAAACTGGGGCGCCAACGTCAGCGAAGACCTGCGCCTGCTCTCGGCCATGGTGCAGGCGCGGGCGATTTCGCGCAGCGCGGTGCTGCCCGACCCCGGCAGTGCCGGCGATATCTGGCTGGTGCGCGCGGACGCGACCAGCAACGCCAACGATGTGGCGATATGGGACGGGGCCGTCGGGGCCGAGGCTTGGGTGTTTCTCACCCCGCAGACCGGCTGGCAAGTCTGGATCGCGGACGAGGCCCGGCATGTGCGTTTTGATGGCACCGCCTGGACCGATGTGCCGCGTCCGGGCGTGGTGGGCATCCGGACACTGGCCACCACCAGCCACACGCTGGAAGCCAGCGATCTGGGCCGCATCCTCGAGACCACCGGGGCCTCCGTCGTCACCGTGACGATCCCGGCCGAGGCAACCGTGCCCTTCGAGATCGGCACCCTGATCAACATCACGCAGGTCGGCGCAGGTGTGGCGACGATCACCGCCGCACCGGGCGTGGCGCTCAACGGCGTAGCGGGTGGCTCGGTCGCCCTTGACGGCCAGTGGTCGGGCGCAGCCCTCACCAAACGCGGGGCGGATGCCTGGATTGTTCAGGGCGCGCTGGCGGGACCCGTCGCATGAGCCTTCTGATGATGCGCGCCGCGATCCTCGCGCAAGGCGGGGCCGCGGCACCCCCGGTCGATCTCGGCAGCGCCTGGGAGCTTGACGGCACACGTCGACCGGCAGGCTACACGCTCTCGGAGGGCAACCAGACCGCCGTCAACACCTCCGGCGGCAGCGATTACCGCCGCTGGGTGCCGACCGCCAAGGCGATCACCGGCTGGGACGGAAAGCGCTATTGGGAGGTGCTCTGCGCCCCGGGTGGGGCAGCGCAGTTTGACGGCTATCTCGGCGTGGCATCGGCAGAACAGCGCGAAGAGTTCAATAGCGGCAACAGCCCGATCACATTGGGCTCGATCGGCTGGCGCGGCAATGGCACGCTCTGGTCCTCGAATACCGCCACAGCGGCCCAGAAGCTCTCCGGCCTGCCGACCCATGGGGCGGGCGATGTGGTGATGTTCGTCTTTGACCCAGCCGCAGCCAGCTTGTGGATCGGCAAGAACGGCGTCTGGCGCGACGATCCGGTGAGCGGCGCGCCAACCTGGACCGCAGGCGGCAGTGCTGCATTCTATCCCCAGGTCCAGGGACGCAATCCCGGTGATGGCGGCACCCTTCGCTCCCTGGCATCGCAGTTCAACTACGCTGTTCCGACCGGCGCACAGGCGCTGGGATTTGAAGAGCCGGACATGGTGGTATTGGCCGCTGATGCCTGGATCGAGAGTGGCGGCAGCACAGGTCTTGGGGTTGCGCAAGTCTCGGGCTTTATCGAACAGGGCGGCAGCGCCAG
>CAYQPD010000185.1:0-1376 GCA_964419305.1 uncultured Rhodobacter sp. | reverse complement strand
CAGGTCTTGGGGTTGCGCAAGTCTCGGGCTTTATCGAACAGGGCGGCAGCGCCAGGCTCACCTGCGCCGCCGTCAGCCTCTATATCGAAGTGGAAACCACATGACACACATTCTGCACCTTGGTCATCAGAACACCGATCTTGCCGGCGTCACAGGGCGCCACGCCACAGAGGCTGGTTTCTTTGACGCCAGCCTCGATGTGAACAGCCTCTATTATTCCGGCACCCGCGCGCTGGTCGCCCCGTTCTCTTTGCCAATGAAGGCACCCTCGGGGGAACTCTGGCTCGGGTTTCGCTATGTGCCCCCCTCCGGCGATGTGACGGCGATGGTCGCTGGCGCCAAATTTCTTGAGTTTCGCGATGCCTCAAAGGCTCTGGTGGCGCAGATCCTGCCCACCGTTGGCACGCCCAACTATAACGCAGTCGCCAATGGCGACACCACGGTCAGCGGCACGACGGCCTATGTTCTTGCACCCGCGCAGGTGCAATGGCTGGATGTGCGGGTGGCGGTCGGGGCCAACATCACCATCGATTTTTATCAAGACGGCGTGCTGATGAGCACGGCTACCGCAGCCAATACCGCAGGCAAGGGCAAGCCGGTGCTGGTCACCTTCGCCAATGCCGTGATGCACTCGGGATATGGGGCCCGAGCATGGTCCTACGCCCATATCGCCGCCCTCGACGGGGTCTCGACCATCGGGCGGCGGTTTGTCCGGCGCACCCCCGATCTGATCGGATTTTACAACCAGATGGCGGGCAGCATCGACGCGCTCAAAGACAATGACATCGCCACGCGGGTTGCCAGCGACACCCCCGGCCAGCGCATGTCGTTCTCGCTTGCCGGGCCAGCCGTGCCTGCGTCGGTCATTGCCGGGGTGCATGTCAAGCAGGTCGCCCAAGGCGGCACCACCGGCCCGGCATCGACCGCAGACTTCCTGCGCATTGGCGGCGTGAACTACGACGCCGCCGCAGCCCCGGTGTCCACCATCCTGCCCGAGCCGGTCTATGCCAGCTGGGCGCTGAACCCCGCAGACAGCAGCGCCTGGACCGACCTGACGCTGCCGACCGAGGTCGGGATCCTCTCCGCAACATGACCGAGCGCCAGAGCATCCTCGCCGAGGTCGGCACCGCCTTCCAGGATCACGGCATCACCGCCGCCCTCACCGCGCTGATCGGCGGCACCATCGCCCTGCTGGCCGCCGTCACGCGCCGGGCCTTCACCAATGACGCAATGCTGGCCCGGCTGGACCGCGAGCTTGGCCAGGAACGCGACCGCGTCGATCGCCAGCGCGCCGAAGACCGCAAGGCCGACGCCGAGCGCCTCGAGCGCATCGAGACCGACATCCGCGCCATGCGCGATCTGATGTTCGAGGCGTT
>CAYQPD010000184.1:0-4466 GCA_964419305.1 uncultured Rhodobacter sp. | reverse complement strand
CGCTGCGGTCGCCGCCGCCGCGCCACCGCCCGCACCCGAACCGGCCCGGCCCCCTGTGGTTGCCGCCCCCGTCACGCCAGCGCCGGACGCCCCCGGTTTTTCCAGCCGCCGGGCGGAAGAAGGAACCGCGCCGCCGTTTGGCGCGGCAAGGGCGGTCGATCGACCGGCACGGCACCAGTCGGTTGCCGTGGCACCGGACACGCCGCCTTTGCCCCGAGCCAGGTTTGATGCCGTCACCCCGTCGCCCAGGCCCCCGGTCGCGGTGCCGCCCCGCATCGCGCCCGCCGCGGCAACGACCCCGCCCGATCATCCCCCGGCCGCGGCTCACGGCACCATGCCTGCGGCACTGGCCGCCCTGCGCGCCAAACGGGTGGAAGGGCAGCCGGCGGCGCTGGTCACGGCCCCCGGCATTCCCGGTTTCCGCTCGCGCAAGTCGAGGCCGGTTGCGGCCCTGCCCCGCAACGCCGAATCGGCGGCGTCGCAGCCTTCCGGCAAGGACATGTTTCCCACCCGCCATGGCGCGCAGCGCGGCAAACCCCGCTATCTCGGGCTGATCCTGACCGCAGTGCTGCTGCTGTTTCTGGCGATCGTGGCGGCCTGGTCAACCTTCTACATTGCCTCGACCGGAGCCCCCGAGTCGGCCCCGGTCGTCGCGTCAGATTCGACCGCAGTCACGGCCCCCGATACCGCCGCAGAGGTGGCGGCGAACATCCCCTCGGTTGCCGACGAAATGCTGGCCGATCAGCAGGATCCGGGCGCACCTGCGGCCGAACCGGCCACCACCACCCCCGATCCGTCCGCCGTCAGCGCGCCGGTCGCTGCCCTGCCTGCCGCCCCGGCCACGGCCCCCGGCCCGACTGCCACCGGCACCGAGAGTGCCAGCGCTGGCCCCGCGCCCCTGGCGGCGGGCTTGTCCGGTGCCACCCTTGACCCGGCGTCCGATCGCCAGGACGAGATCTTTCTCGCCAGCACCGACACGCCGCCCCCGGCACTCGATGCCCTGGCGCTGCCGCCGCCCGATACCGCCGATCCGCTGCCGACCGCCCAGATGCCGCCACCGCCGTTCGGGACGACCTACCAGTTCGATGCCGCCGGCCTGATCGTGCCGACCCCGGAAGGCATCATCACGCCCGAGGGGGTGCGGGTGGTGGCGGGCCGCCCGCCCGTGGTGCCGCCACCGCGCCCCGCCGCGCTGGACGCAGCCCCCCCGCCCGAGCCCGCATCAGACCCGACCGGAACGGCAACTGCCGGGGCCATCGCCAGCACCACCCCCGATCTTGTCACCCCCACCCTGTCCGACCCGACGCTGGCTGCTGCGCGCCCGCGCGACCGACCCGAGGGCCTGGTGCCAACCGTCCCACCCGATGCGCAGACCGGGGCCGACGACGGGGCCTCGCTCGCCATCCCCGCAGGCAGTCGCCTGACCAGCCTGCGCCCGCGCCCGCGCGCAAGCTCGGTGCTGGCCTTGGGCGAAGCCGCGCGCCGCGCCACCGCAGCCGCCTCTCTTTCCGCCTCTGCCGCCATCCCGGCCGAGCCGCAAGCAGAGAATGGCTTGCCCCTGGTTCTGGCCGGGCTTGGCATTTCGCGCCGCCCGGCCGCCCGCCCCAGCGATTTCAGCGGCGCGGTCCAGGACGCAGTTGCCGCCGCCGTCCGCCCAAGCGCGCAGCCGGATGCCCCCCGCGTCACCCCCGAAACCGAAGGCGAGCCCGACCTTGCGTCAGCGGCACCGACCATTCCCACCAAGGCCTCGGTCGCCAAACAGGCGACCTTCGTCAACGCGATCAGCCTGTCGCAGATCAACCTGATCGGGGTTTACGGCACCGATTCCGACCGCTCGGCGCTGGTCCGCATGGCTAACGGCAACTACAAGAAAGTGCAGGTCGGCAGCCGGATCGACGGCGGCGTCGTCGCCGCCATCACCGCCACCGAAGTGCGCTATCAAAAAGGCGGTCGGATGATCACGCTGGCGATGCCGCGCACCTGAACCACGAAGGCACCGCCGCAACCTTTGTTTTCTGCCGCTGGCGCTTTCTCATTGGTCCAAATATCCTGCGGGGGTGCGGGGGTGCAAAACCCCCGCTGCCCGCCGCCACCGCACTTGCGCAATCCCTGAAAGGAGCCCGATGGAAGGATTTCTGCTGCAAGCCAGCCTCTACCTTGGGGCCGCTGTGCTGATTGTGCCGCTGGCGGTGCGGCTGGGGCTGGGCTCGGTGCTGGGCTACCTGGCCGCCGGCCTGGTGCTGGGGCCCCTGCTCGGCCTCGCCGGGCGCGAAACCGCCGACCTGCAACACTTCGCCGAATTCGGCGTGGTGATGATGCTGTTCCTGATCGGGCTGGAGTTGGAGCCCCGCGCCCTGTGGGAGATGCGCCACCGCCTGCTTGGCCTTGGCGGCCTGCAGATCACCTTGACCACAGCGCTGATCACCGCCGCCCTGATCTGGCTCGGGCTGGGCTGGCAGGTGGCGCTGATCCTGGGGCTGCTGGCCTCGCTGTCGTCCACCGCCATCGTGCTGCAAACCCTGTCCGAGAAGAACCTGATGCGCACCAGTGGCGGGCGCGCCAGCTTTGCCGTGCTGCTGACCCAGGACATCGCGGTGGTGCCGATGCTGGCGCTGATCCCATTGCTGGCCACGCGCGGCAACTTTGCCATCACCGCCGAGACCTTCGGCATCACCAATGCGCCCGACGCCGAACCGGTCTCGGCCGCCGAGCCGCTGATGACGCTGGTGCAGTCGTTGCCGGGCTGGGGTGTCACCCTGCTGACCCTGGCGATCGTGGGCGGCATCATCCTGGCCGGGCATTTCCTGTCGCGCCCGGTGTTTCGCTTCATCCATGCCGCCCAACTGCCCGAGATTTCGACCTTCATCTCGCTCTTGATGGTGCTCGGCATCGCCTTTCTGATGATGCTGGTCGGCCTGTCGCCAGCGCTCGGCACCTTTCTGGCCGGGGTGGTGCTGGCCAACTCGGAGTTCCGCCATCAGCTTGAAGCCGACATCAAGCCCTTCAAGGGCATCCTGATGGGCCTGTTCTTCATGACCATCGGCATCAGCATCAACCTTGGCCTGCTGGCGCGCATGCCGTTCACCATCCTCGGCCTGACGCTGGGGCTGATTGCCATCAAGGCACTGGTGCTGTTCACGCTGACCTGGTTCTTCAAACTGCGCGGGCGCGAGCGCTGGCTGTTCACCCTTGGCCTGGCCCAAGGCGGCGAGTTCGGCTTTCTGATCGTCAGTTTTGCGGTGCAGCAGACCATCCTTGCCACCGCCACCGCCCAGATCACCCTGCTGGTGATCAGCCTGTCGATGCTGCTGACGCCCGCGCTGTTCATCACCTACGAACAACTGGCGCGCCGCCTGGCCGCCCGCGCGCCTGACCATCACCCCGACGAGATCGACGAGAAAGGCCGCGTCATCATCGCGGGCATCGGGCGCTTTGGCCAGGTGGTCAACCGCATGGCGCGGCTGGCGGGCCTTTCCACCGTGGTGCTCGACAGCGACATGGCCGCCCTCGCGGCGCTGCGCCGTTTCGGCGTCAAGGGCTTCTTCGGTGATCCCACCCGCCCCGAACTGCTCGAAGCCGCCGGTCTGGCCGAGGCGCAGGTGCTGGTGATCGCAGTCGATGACCGTGACAAAGCCACCCAGATCGTGGCCTATGCCCGCAAGGCCCGCCCCGATCTTCATATCGTGGCCCGCGCCCGCGACCGGGTGCATGTCTACGAGCTTTATCAGGCGGGGGCTAACGACATCGTGCGCGAAACCTTCGACGCCTCGCTGCGCGCCGGGCGCTACGTGCTCGAAAACATGGGTTTGACCAAATACGAGGCCGCGCACCTGTCGCAGACCTACTACCGGGTCGATCGCACCGCCCTGCGCGATCTGGCCGAGCTCTGGGTGCCGGGCCAGCCGGTGCACCTCAACGAGGCCTACGTCGCCCGCGCCCGCCAGCTTGACCGTGACCTCGAAACCGCGCTGACCGACGCCCCCACGGCGACCCCACCACCAGAGTCGCCGCCCACCGAATCCGCGCCAAGCTGAGAGTTCCGGCTTCTTCTTTGCCTAAATACTCCGGGGGTGCGGGGGCAGAGCCCCCGCCGCCCCGCCCTGCCCCGCCCGGGATCAGCCCTCGGCCACCCCGGCTTCGGCAAAGGTCGCCATCCCGGAATGGCAGGCAATCGCCCCCTTCAGCACCCCGATCGCCAGCGCCGCCCCCGAGCCTTCGCCCAGCCGCAGCCCAAGGCTCAGCAGCGGCACCTTGCCCAGCTTTGCCAGCAGGGCGGCATGCGCGCCTTCCGCGCTGACATGACCCGCCACCGCATGATCAAGCGCGCCGGGGGCGGCGCGTTCCAGCACCGCCGCCGCCGCCGTGCAGATGAAACCGTCGAGGATCACCGGAATCCGCAGGGCATGGGCGCGCGCCATCGCCCCCGCCATCGCCGCGATCTCGCGCCCGCCAAGGCAGGCCAGCAC
>CAYQPD010000183.1:0-4471 GCA_964419305.1 uncultured Rhodobacter sp. | reverse complement strand
GTTCGATGCGTTTTTCGTGGCTCCCCTCCACGATGCGGTGGACATAGATGCCGGGCAGGTGGATGCTGTCGGGGTCGAGTGATCCGAGCGGCACGATTTCCTCGACCTCGGCGACGCAGACCTTGCCGCAGGTGGCGGCGGGGGGGTTGAAGTTGCGCGCGGTCTTGCGAAACACCAGGTTGCCCGACGGGTCGGCCTTCCATGCCTTGACGATCGCCAGATCGGCCACGATGCCGCGTTCCAGGATATAGGTCTGGCCGTCGAAATCCTTGTGCTCCTTGCCCTCGGCAATCACCGTGCCAACGCCGGTTCGCGTGTAAAAGCCCGGAATACCGGCACCACCGGCGCGCAGGCGTTCAGCCAGGGTGCCTTGCGGGGTGAATTCAAGTTCCAGCTCGCCCGACAGATACTGGCGCATGAACTCGGCATTCTCGCCGACGTACGACGAGATCATCTTCTTGACCTGCCGGGTGGCCAGCAGCACGCCAAGCCCGAAGCCATCGACCCCGGCGTTGTTCGACGCGACCGTCAGGTTTTTGGTGCCGGCCTTCTGGATCGCCGCGATCAGCAGTTCGGGAATGCCGCACAGGCCGAACCCGCCGGCTGCGATCAGCATGCCGTCGAACAGCAGCCCGTCGAGCGCGTCCCCGGCACTTTTGTAGACTTTCTTCATCGAGTCCCCCGTCAAGGTATCGCCCCTCTTGTGGCGAAGGCGGGACCCCGAGTCAATTGCCGCGGCGCGGCAAGAGACGCTGGCGTGCGCGGACCCCCGATTGATGCGATTGTGCCCGTGAGTAGGGTTTCTTTTTGCGATCCCCTTGCGCTGGCACCGCATTCGGCCCACATGGGGCGGGCTGACAGCGCTTTATCGACCTTCTGTTCCTCACGGCTTCAGTTCTCGATTTTGATTTGACTGAGCCAAGCCATCGCATTGTGCGGATGGGACAGAAGAAGGAGATCTCACGATGGCCAATGGCACCGTGAAATGGTTCAACGCAACCAAGGGTTTCGGGTTCATCGCCCCGGCGAACGGCAACAAGGACGTGTTCGTGCATGTCTCGGCGCTGGAACGCGCAGGCATTCGCCAACTGGATGACGGCCAGGCCGTTACGTTCGACATCGAAGCCGGTCGCGACGGGCGCGAGTCGGCAACCAACCTCGCGCTGGCCTGAGCTTTTCGGACCGCGACGATTTGCGAACGGGGGTGGCATGGCCATCCCCGTTGTGCATTCTGGGGGCAGCGTGGTGTGCGGGCTTTGCGGTTGCGCCAGCAAAACCGGTTTCCACGACCGCCCCAAATGCCTTGGAGTCGCGCCATGACTGACCATCCCCCCGACCACTCCCCGCGCTCGCATGGGCGGCTGACGATTTCGGCCTCGGCCGCGCCGCGCGATCTGATGGACGGGCAGCGCGTCAAGGGGGCGTGGACGGCCAAGGTGATCACCCTGTTCCCCGAGGCATTCCCCGGCACCCTGGGCCTCAGCCTGACCGGCAAGGCGCTGCAAGCGGGGTTGTGGGCGCTGGAAACCGTTGATCTGCGGACCTTTGGCGAAGGGCGGCACCGCAACGTCGATGACAGCCCGGCGGGGGGTGGGGCGGGGATGGTGCTGCGCGCCGATGTGGTGGCGCGGGCGCTGGATCAGGCGGCGCTCGGCACGCCGGGGCGCGAGCACTGGCCGGTGGTCTATCTTTCGCCGCGCGGCAGGCGGTTCGATCAGGCGATGGCGCGGGACTGGGCGCAGGGGCAGGGCATCACCCTGCTGTGCGGCCGCTTCGAGGGGGTGGATCAGCGCGTGCTTGACGAATACGGTGTTGCGGAAGTCAGCCTTGGCGATTTTGTCCTGACCGGCGGCGAGATCGCGGCGCAGGCCTTGCTAGATGCCACGGTGCGCCTTATACCCCGCGTGCTCGGGAATCAGGCTTCGACCGAAGAGGAAAGCTTTTCGGAAGGGTTGCTTGAATTTCCGCAGTTCACGAAGCCGACCGTCTGGCGGACGCGCGTGATACCGGAAATGCTTCTGTCCGGGCATCATGCCAAGATTGCCGCCTGGCGCAAGGCGATGGCCGAAAGGCTGACAAGAATACGCAGGCCTGATCTCTGGCGGGCTTACTGTGCGGCGCATGGTAGGGACCCGGATGAAGACCAAGAGCAATGAGGCGGCATCACTTCGGGGGCAAACCCTGAGCAACTGAAAGGACCAGGCATGAACCTGATCGAACAACTCGAGGCGGAACAGATCGCCGCCCTCGGCAAGAATATCCCCGATTTCAAGGCCGGCGATACCGTGCGCGTGGGCTACAAGGTGACCGAAGGCACGCGCTCGCGGGTGCAGGCCTATGAAGGCGTGGTGATTTCGCGCAAGGGTGGGGCCACCATTGCGGCCTCGTTCATCGTGCGCAAGATCTCGTTCGGCGAAGGCGTCGAGCGGATTTTCCCGCTGTATTCCACCAACATCGACAGCATCGAAGTGGTGCGTCGGGGCCGGGTGCGGCGTGCCAAGCTTTACTACCTGCGCTCGCGGCGCGGCAAATCGGCCCGGATCACCGAGCACACCACCTACAAAGCCAAGACCGGCGCTGACGCGTAAGGAGCGGGAAAATGAAACAAGACATCCACCCCGACTATCACTTCATCGCCGTCAAGAT
This sequence comes from uncultured Rhodobacter sp., assembly GCA_964419305.1. GTDB lineage: Bacteria > Pseudomonadota > Alphaproteobacteria > Rhodobacterales > Rhodobacteraceae > CAYQPD01. The sequence continues at coordinate 1,825 of CAYQPD010000183.1, read as the reverse complement.
GACCGATGGCACCGTGTTCCAGACCCGCTCGACCTGGGGCAAGGACGGCCAGCAGATGGTGCTCGACATCGACCCGACGGTGCACCCGGCCTGGACCGGCGGCTCGGCCAAGCTGCTGGATACCGGCGGCCGGGTCTCGAAGTTCAAGAACAAATACGCAGGGCTTGGCTTCTGATACCCTGTGCCACCGACTGCCAAGGCCCGCGCTTGTCGCGGGCCTTTAGCGTGGCGCTCCCTGCCTGTCAGCGCAGATCCAGCCAAAGCTTGCCACCCCGGTAGCCGCCGCGCACCACGTGGCCGGGGTCCAGCACCTCGGGAAAGGTCTCGGCCCAGTCGCGAAAGCGGTCGTTGCTGACCACCCGCGCGCCAAGGTCGCGGGCGGCGGTCAGCACCGTGGGGTCGGCGGGGGTGCCTTTGGCGACCACCATCACCCGGTCTTCGGGCAGGCCCAGCAGGCGGCCAAGTGCGCCGTCGTGCTGATACCTGCCGGTGATCTTGTAGCCCGCATTGGCATCGAACACCACGCCGGGCGAATAGCCGAGCAGGGCTATCGCATTTGAAGACTCCGAGCGGGGATCATGCCCTTTCCCGGTCGCGCCCCCGTCTTCACCGTCGGGTTGCGTCGGCAGGGCAGTGCCTTGCGCTTCTTGTCGCTGTGCCGGAGCGATAAATCCATAGGCGATCCCCCTGACGGCGGGCGATTCTGCTTTTGTTGCCGGACGTGCTGCCGCATCCTTGCGCCGACGCCGCAGCGCGACATGGCGCGGTGGGTCTTTCGATACGGCCTGCCAGCGCCGCAAGCGTGCGGGACAGGGGCAGACAAGGAAAATCGCGCTTGGCCGGATTCATGCGACAGAGGCAAGCCGATCCCGGAATTTGTTGACCCTGGCCTTGATCAAATGGGCCATCCGCCAACGCTGTATCACCTGCCATCGATGAAAGCTCCTGGCAAACACTCTGGGTGCGCATTTGTCGATTTCGCTTTCGGAAACTGCGGGCCGAAGAATGGCGGTTGACAGGTCATAGCCAAAGTTTCCGGCAATACACAGCGTCCGCACCGCTGCATCATAAGGCATCGCCGCACAAGAGTATTCCGCGACAAATTTCACGACGGCCTTGCGTGACCACAGCAAGGCCGCGGCTGAAATCGGAAAATAGTAAGCCTTTCTCAAGTCTATAGGGGCACCGTCAAGTTCGCCGACGCGCTGCAGGCTTGAAACAACCATACGTGCCGGATTGGCAAGATTAACCACGGCGGTATCGCCCAAAACTTCAGTGTCAAGCAGATCGAGCAGGTTCTCCAGCAGCCTGCCTGAGCCGGGTCTGGTGGTTACATCGTCCTCCATGACCAGACAGTAGCGGGCATCGCTGCGCAAGAACCGCTGCAGGCACTCCAGATGGCTGAAATAGCAACCCACCTCGCCCGCAGCAAGTTCGCGGCCAAAGGTCCGAACCGCTTTGTCCGCCCGGTATCGGGTCAGATTTTTCAGGTTCAATTTGCGGCCATCGATCGCACTGACCCGTTCAAAGCCGATCTGTTCCGCGCCCAGGCATGCGCTGGCCGTCCGACGTCGCGTTTCGCCAGAGTCGAGATTGATCAGATATCCCCGGATGCGGCTCATTCGCGCCCCTCATGGCCATCGCGCTGCGGTGAAAGGCACGATAGAGGCCGCACCAGGCGTTGCCAACCCGGAAAACCTTTGGCAATTTTCGGGCAGGACGCTGCGGGCCGCAATCGGCTGTTGCGACGGTCAATCGACAACCTGCCCCCTTGCGCAACGCCCCTTCCTTCGCTAGCCCCAAGCCCCTATCGTGACGGCGCGCC
>CAYQPD010000182.1:0-4565 GCA_964419305.1 uncultured Rhodobacter sp. | reverse complement strand
TGCCAATCAGCTTTGCACTGGCCGCGATGGGGGCGGGCATGGCGGAGGGTGGCACCGACTGGATGTGGATCGTGGTCTTGGGGGGGGCGATTACGCTGCTGCCGGTCGTCGGGAAATGGATGTGGGAGTTGATCCGGGATGGACGGGGTCCGCTGATGTGACTTCGAGCGCGCAATGTGATTCCGCCAAATCGCAGCGCACCCTGGCGCAGCAGAAATACCGTCAGCGCAACAGCCAGCCGAAGGCGCGGCGCAACTCACCTGCTCCATCGCGCTCGAACCAACGCCCATGCGCGATAATCACCCGCTCCGGTGCCCATGCGAGCATCCGTTCGACCGCCTCACGCAGGGCCGCCCGGTCGCGTTGAAATGTCTGGCGCATGTCGCGCGGCATGGCACCATTTGGGGCCAGCACGCCGCCAAGCCAGGCCAGCGGAATGACCCACCAGCGCAGGTTGCGCGGCTCTAAATTCTCGATCAGGTCGGTCAGGATCAGCGTTGCCGAGGCGATGTGAAAGAACACCACCTCCTGATGCACCGCGCTGCCGTGCACAATCATCTGGTCGATCTCGCCCCGCCACTCGGTCTCTGGTGCGTCGCTCAGGTCGCGGTCGAAGCGCACTGCCACGCCGCGTTTCGCCGCCCGCGCGCGCACGTTGGGCGCGGCCCAGGTGACGGCATCTGGGAATGCCGCCTGCCAGCCCGGAATGCCCGCGTAGTGGATCCAGTTCGGCGAAACCAGATGCCGCACCCGCCCCAATGCCGCCAGTTCATCTGCAAGCGCCTGGCTGAAAGCGATCGGCGAAAGCAGCAGCAGTTCGCCGTTGTTCAGCCGGATCACCACCATCCGGGTCGGAAACGGCATGCCGTAAAACCTGACCTGAGGCCCGTCCACAAGCCAGATTTCCGGTGCCACCGGCTTCAGCGTCGCAAGCGGCTCGTATCCGGTCATCGGTCCCCTTTCAGGCGACAAACTCTGCCGCCAGTTTCTTCGATTCGGTCAGAATCTGACTCATAATTCGGATCGGAAGCAACGCCTGTGCGAATGTCATCGCCGTCAGCTTTGCCCGTGCGGCAATCGGCGCAGAAATCGCGGGTGCTGGGACGGACCGGGATGCAGATTGTGGTCTTCGGCAGCGCGGCAACCATGATCCCGATCGTTGCGAAGTGGATATGGGATAAGGTCAAGGGGCGAACGAGGTCCGCTGACGGGGCTTCGAGCGCGCAAGGTGATACCGCCAAATCGCAGCGCACCCTAAGGTAGCAGTAATGCCAAGGCACGGAAAAGCAGAAAGCGGCCTGACTGCGGCCTACGCCGGATGGTTACTTCGTGCATCGGACCCGCGCGCCGATCCGCAACAGGGAAAGCCAGACGCCGGTCGGGCGTTGTGTTTGCCCCGCAGATCACGCCGCTTCAGATTTCCACCAGCTTCGCGACACGACCCGGTCGGGCGCCGGAAGCTTGGCCGATCAGAGCCTGGTGCCGTCCGCGCCGAACAGCTTCTGGTGCGCCTCTGCCCAGATCAGACCGACATCGCTGCCTTCGGGCGGCGTCGGCGCGGTGCCGTCCTGGCGCACGGTCGCCAGGGTTCCGTCGGCAAGGCGGACATGCACCAGGGTTTCGGCACCCAGCGCCTCGGCGTAGACCACGGTGCCGTGCAGCCGGTCGCTGCCGGATACCAGTTCGACATGTTCGGGCCGGATGCCGAGCACAGTTCCTTCCGGCGCGCCCAGACCGACGAGACCGACCGGAACGAAGTTCATCGGCGGCGAGCCGATGAAGCCGGCAACAAAGGTTGTCGCCGGGTTTTCATAGACCTCCAGCGGCGGACCGATCTGGTCGGCGCGGCCTGCGTGCATCACGACCATCCGGTCGGCCAGCGTCATCGCCTCGACCTGATCATGGGTGACGTAGACCGCAGTGACGCCGAGGTCGCGCTGCAACTGCCTGATCTCCAGCCGCATTTGCACACGAAGCTTGGCATCGAGGTTGCTGAGCGGTTCGTCGAACAGGAACACTGCCGGCTTGCGCACGATCGCCCGGCCCATCGCGACGCGCTGGCGCTGGCCGCCAGACAATTCGCGCGGCTTGCGATCGAGATAGGGTTCGAGTTGCAGAAGACGTGCGGCACCGGCGACCCGCTCGGCGATCTCCGCCCGCGGCTTGCCGGCGATCTTCAGCCCGTAGGCCATGTTGTCGAACACGTTCATATGCGGATAGAGCGCGTAGTTCTGGAACACCATCGCGATGTCGCGATCCATAGGCTCGACGTCGTTCACGCGGCGGCCGCCGATGCGGACTTCGCCAGAGGTGACGGTTTCCAGCCCGGCGATCATGCGCAGGAGCGTGGACTTGCCGCAGCCGGACGGGCCGACGATGACGATGAATTCGCCGTCCGCGATGTCGATATCGACGCCGTGGATCACGTCGGTCTTGCCGAAGGACTTGCAGATGTTTTCAAGCGTGACGGTCGCCATTCAGTGTGTGTCCTGTTTCATGGAGCATTGATTATTCCGACATGGCACCAAGGCAGCGTTTGCGCAGCCAATGCGGTCGAGACCGGGGCGGAATGCGTTTGAACAGCCTGCTCACTTCTCGCTTTCTACAAGTCCACGGATGAAAAGCCTTTGCATCCCGATCACGACGAGGACGGGAGGGACCATCGCGAGGATCGAAGTCGCCATGATCACCGGCCAGTCGGCAATGTCGTCGCCGCTGGGAAACATCTGCTTGATCCCCATCACGATGGTGTTCATCGCCGGATCGGTGGTGATGAGCAGCGGCCACAGATACTGGTTCCAGCCGTAAATGAACAGGATGACGAACAGCGCGGCGATGTTGGTGCGGCTCATCGGCATCAGGATATCGAGGAAGAACCGCATCGGGCGGGCGCCGTCCACCCGCGCCGCCTCGGCCAGCTCGTCCGGAACCGTCATGAAGAACTGCCGGAACAGAAACGTCGCCGTGGCCGAGGCGATCAGCGGCAGGATCAGGCCGGAATAGCTGTTGAGCATCCCGAACCCGGCGATGACCTCGTAGGTCGGCACGATCCGCACCTCGACCGGCAGCATCAGCGTCAGGAAAATCAGCCAGAAGAACAGCTTGCGCCCGGGAAAGCGGAAATAGACAATGGCGAAGGCCGACAGCAGCGAAATGGCAATCTTGCCCAGCGCGATGCCGATGGCCATGATAGCCGAGTTCATCAGCATCAGCGCCACCGGCGCATTCACGCCGGATGCCAGCGCTTTGCCGTAGTTTTCCAGCAGGTGGTCGCCGGGCCATAGCGGCATCGGCGGTCGCACGATCTCGGTCTGGCTGACGGTCGAGGCGACGAAGGCCAGCCAGATCGGGAAGAACACGAAGGCGACGCCCAGGATCAGCCCGGCATGGCTCAGCCAGTAGCCCCAGCCGCGGCGTTCCACCATGCCGTCGCGCCGGGACATCAGTAGTGCACCCGCCGCTCGATGAACCTGAACTGGACCACGGTCAGCAGGCTGACGAGGACCAGAAGGATAACCGACTGCGCCGAAGACGAGCCGAGATCCTGCCCGACGAAGCCGTCGGCATAGACCTTGTAGACAAGGATGGTGGTCGCCTGCTGCGGCCCGCCCGAGGTGATGGTGTGGATCACCCCGAAGGTTTCGAAGAAGGCATAGACGATATTGACCACCAGCAGGAAGAAGGTGGTGGGCGACAGGAGAGGGAACACCATGGTGCGAAAGCGGGTCCAGAAGCGCGCCCCGTCGATCGCTGCGGCTTCGATCACGCTGCGCGGGATTGCCTGAAGCCCGGCGAGAAAGAACAGGAAGTTGTAGCTGATCCGCCCCCATGCGCTGGCGGCGACGACCAGACCCATCGCCTCGCCCTCGTTCAGCACATGGTTCCAGTCGTAGCCGAGCAGGCCCAGATACCACGTCACCACGCCGACGCGGGTGTTGAACATGAACATCCACAGCACACCGGCCACCGCCGGCGCGACGGCATAGGGCCAGATCAGCAGCGTCCGGTAGACGCCGGAGCCGCGGATCAGCCGGTCGGCCAGCACCGCGAGAAATAGCGCCACCCCCATCGAAACCGAAGTGACCAGGATCGAGAACACTGCGGTCGTGGCGAAGGAGGCGCGATAATAGCGGTTCGACAGCAGATAGTCGAAATTGCCCAGGCCGACCCATTGCATCGACAGCCCGAAGGGATCCGGGATGAACAGCGACTGCCAGATCGCCTGTCCCGCCGGATAGAAGAAGAAGACAGCCGTCACCACGAGCTGCGGCAACACCAGCAGCAGCGGCAGCAGGACACCCTTGAAACTAACGCGCTTTTCCATCGGTTTGGTCGCGCGCCCCCGACCGACAGGGGCGCGCGGTCAGGTTCAGCGGTTGGCCGCTTCGAACCGGCGCAAAAGTTCGTTGCCGCGTTCGACGGCGCTGTCGAGTGCGGCCTGCGCGGTCTTGTCACCGGCCCAGACCGCCTCGAGTTCTTCGTCGATGATGCTGCGGATCTGGTCGAACGACCCCAGCCGCAGTCCCTTGGAATTGCCGGTCGGCACATTGGCCGTCATCTGCTCG
>CAYQPD010000181.1:0-4572 GCA_964419305.1 uncultured Rhodobacter sp. | reverse complement strand
AGCTACCACACTGGATTCAAGAGATGAATCCCTTACAGGATTTGTGCAACAGAGCGTCGGCGTGGCACAGTGAATCTCGCTTGACGCCGCAATGGTGTGTAGGCTGGTTGATTTCGACCTGGTGTCTGCGATGCGCGCTGCCTTGACGAACCAGACCATCGGGTGCGGCGGCGCGACTGGGGAACAACGTCTGCCTGTTGTCAAAGTAGTTTCGGTTCGCTATTAATTCTCGCATGAACGCATCGTGCCCCAGTACAGAACATATCGCCGACCTGCTTGTGCACATGGGTCGGGCCGCGCGCAGCGAGGATGGCCCGTCAGACCTGACAGCGGCGCAATGGGCTTGTCTGCGGTTCTTTGCCCGCTCGAATGACAGCACGCGCACGCCGTCGGGCTTTGCCAGTTTTCAGGCGACGACGCGGGGCACCTCTTCCCAGATCATCAAATCACTGGTGGCGCGAGGACTGATCGCGCGGGTCCGTTGTCACAGCGACGGGCGCAGCGTGCGCCTTGATCTGACCGAGGCGGGCCGCGCACTGTTGAAGCGCGATCCGTTGGGTGGCCTGATTTGGGTGATCGCATCCCTGCCTGCGGCAGACAGGGCGCAGTTTCTGGGCACGCTGTCCCGCGTCGCCTCGGCCGCAGCAAGCCTGCGGCCGGGGGCGGCCTTTGGCACGTGCCTCGATTGCAGCCATTTCACGCCGGCAGAGGGCGGCGGAACTTGCGCGTGTATGGCGGCCCATCTTGCCGCTGACGAAATCACCCAGCTTTGCGGCAGCTATCGCGGCCCGATCGCCACATACCGAGAACATCATGGCATACTCTGACACGCGGAAGATCGGCCCCCGGATGATTGCGATCAGCAGCGGCAAGGGCGGGGTCGGAAAATCCACCGTCACTGCCAATATCGCTGTGGCGATGGCCGAAGCGGGGCTGGCGGTGGGGGTGGTCGATGCCGATATCTACGGCCCCTCGATCCCCGGCATGTTGGGCATCGCGGGCGACAAGCCGGGCATGACGCCCGGGGGCATGATCGTTCCGGGACAAGCCTATGGCGTCAAGGTTATCTCGATGGCGATGCTGACCGATGACGACAAACCGGCGATTCTGCGGGGGCCGATGGTGGCGAAATATCTCCAGATGTTTGTCAAGCAAGTGGACTGGGGCAAGCTGGATGTGTTGCTTCTGGATCTGCCACCGGGCACGGGCGATATCCAGTTGACGCTGGCGCAGGCATTTCCGTTGTCGGGCGCGGTGGTGGTCAGCACGCCGCAGGACGTCAGCCTGAAGATCGCGCGGCGCGGGTTGCGGATGATGGAGCAAGTCAACGTGCCGATCCTCGGCATCGTCGAAAACATGAGCGGGTTCACCTGCCCCTCTTGTGGCACGGTCAGCCATATCTTCCACCAGGGCGGCGGCGAGGCGATCGCGCAAGAGCTTGGCGTGGCATTTCTGGGCAAGGTTCCCCTTGACCCAACCGTGGTCGATTGCGGTGACACCGGCCTGCCGCTGGTCAAGGCGGCACCTGACAGCCCCGCAGCAGGGGCCTTTCGCCAAATCGCGACGGCGCTGGTGGGGGCCGGTGCCACGGCGCGCGGTATCGCCATTCCATTCAACTGGGAGGTGGCCGAGGGCACCGGCAAGCCAGCCTCTGCCTCTGCCAGCAGCGACGGACCGGCCGAGGTTCTGACGGCGCTGGATCACGACGCCATCGGCCTGAAGCTGCGCTGGGCCGATAGCCATCAGCAGCACCTCGCCCCACGCGATCTGCGCATCGCCTGCCGCTGCGCGCAATGCCGCAACGAGGTGACAGGCGCGCAAATGCTCGATCCTGCCAGCGTGCCGCGTGACATTCGCCTGACACGGATCTGGAGCGTGGGAAACTATGCGCTGGGGCTGGCCTTCAGCGATGGCCATGACACCGGCATCTACACCTTCAAATCCCTGCGCGCGACCCAAGGGGCCGAGGTCGAAGATGTCTGACTTGGCCCCCCGCCGCCGCATCCGGGCGCAGGCCGTTGCGGACGATCCGCAGGCGATGGGCTTTGTGCTTGATGCGCCGGTTCATCTGGGCTGGGGCGGGCGCTATGACGGGACAAGTGACGCCCCGCTGCCCCGCGCGCTGTTTGCGGTTGCCGGGGTGGTGGCAGCCGAGGTGTCCGACGCGACCATCTGGGTGACAAAAAGCACCGATGCCGGATGGGCTGCGCTGAAACCAGCGATTGCCGCCGCGATCCGACAGGTTCTGGACAGCACCGACGCGCCTCTGGGTGCGGCAGAGCCGACCGATCCCGACAGCGGCCTGCTGCTCGCCGTGCATGATCTGCTGGAACGTCAGGTCAACCCCTCGGTCGCGGGCCATGGTGGCAAGATCACGGCGGATCGGGTCGAAGGCGGCCGGGTGTTTCTGCGGATGTCGGGCGGCTGTCAGGGCTGCGCGGCCTCTGCGGCCACGCTGCGCCAGGGGGTCGAGCGGATGCTGCGCGCCGCGCTGCCGCAGATCACCGAGATCGTGGACGTGACTGACCATGCATCGGGGGCCAGCCCGTTCTATGCGCGCCCCGCCCCAGGGGATAAAGGTCAGCCCTCACCCTTGCTGATCCGCCCGGTGCCCGCAGGAGTGATCGGCTGGGATGACGGACAGGTGCTGGTCGATCCCGATTATCTCGCCCCGCGTCTAGGCCTGACGCGCGAGGGCCTGCGCGCGGGCTGGCGCGACGGATCGGTCGTCGGCGTGACCGAAATCGGCGAAGGGGCTGACGCCGGCAAGACCCGGATCGTGCTGCGCAGCGTGACCCGCGCGTGGGCAGCCGAGGTGCTGCCGGATGGTTCGGCGCGCGAGATCCCGCCGCCGCCCGAAACCGGCACGGCGGCCAATCGCGCGCAGGCGCTGGCCGACCTTGTGCGCGCCCATCTTTCCGCTCTGCCGCCCAAAGACGCACCCATGACCTACGGCACACTTGCCCGGGCACTGGGGCTGTGGGCGCCCGGTTCGGTTGGCCGGATCACCCGCGCGCTGGAGGTGACGATGCGCGAGGATGCCGCTGCCAACCGCCCCTTCATCGCCGCCCGCACCATCAGCCGCGCGCGCGAGGGCCTGCCGGGGCCAGGATTTTTCAATCTGGCAACTGCATTGGCGCGCGGACCCCAGCCGGGGGAAAGCGACACCGATTTCTACGCCCGCGAATGTACCAGTCTTGAAAGCGCCTTGGCACCAGCCAAGTCGCGCATGCTGTGACGCTGCGACGGCCCGACCGGGCACGGTGCCGGCTCGGGCCTTCTGGCCGTTACGGACGGACCATGATCTTGATCTGCGCCTTGTCGGCCAACAGCCGGTCAAAGCCCTGCGCCACCACATCGTCCAGGCCGATCCGGTCGGTCACCAGGTCTTCGGCCCGAAAAAAGCCGCGCTGCATCAGCGACATCACCGCCGGATAGACGTGGCGATAGGCGATGGTGCCCCGCATGGTGCGTTCCTTGATCACCAGCGCGTTAGGCTGGAAAGAAGCGCCGCCTTCCCAGATGCTGACGACCACGATCTCGCCGCCGGGATGCGTCGCCTCGATGGCTTGCGACAGCACGGCGGGCCCCCCCGTCACCTCGAAGGCAAAGTCCACCCCGCCGCTTGCGGCTGCATGGATCGCCTCTACCACATCGCCCGCCGCCGGGTCATGCCCGATGGCCCCCAGCCGTTCGGCCATGGCGCGGGCGGGTCGCTGACAATTCGACCGCGTGGATGCTGGCGGCCCCTGCGGCCTTGAGCGCCTCGATCAACACCAGCCCGATCGGGTCCGCGCCGAACACCACGGCACTGTCGCCCGCCTTCAGCGTGCTTTGCCGCACCGCATGCAGCGCCACCGCCGCCGGTTCCACCAGCGCGCCCTGTTCCCACGACAGATCGTCGGGCAAATTGTGCAGCATGTGTTCGCCGAGCACGGTGAATTCGGAAAACCCGCCACCGCCGCCCGACAGGCCGTGGAACCCCAGCAAAGGCGACAGGTTGTAGCGGTCCATCAGATAGGCGCCGTCACGGTTGGGCGACAGGATCGGCTCTATCACCACCCGGTCGCCAATGGCGACGCGGGTCACCTTATCGCCCACCGCGACCACTTCGCCCGCGACCTCATGCCCCATCACAATGGGGGCCATGTCGCCGCTGATCGGGTGCGGCGTGCCCACTGGGATGAAGATCGGCCCTGCCGCGTATTCGTGCAGTTTCAGAAAGTAACCCCGTAACGCTTACCTTCCATCAAACGGGCCCAATCCGTTTTCCAACAAGGGACGCCTTGTCAGCCCGATCTGCTTGAGTTAGCCTCGGCAAATAACCGTTGGGGTGCCCCGTTTGGGGCTGAGAGGCGAAAGCCAACCCATCGAACCTGATCCGGTTAATACCGGCGTAGGGAACGGTGCACTGAGGGCGCGTGGCGCCCGTGATCCGTCTCCTTGCGATGATTTGTTTGGCAAGGAGGGGATGGTGGTTCCCATAGCACTTACGATAGCAGGGTCCGATTCCGGCGGCGGCGCGGGGATTCAGGCGGATCTCAAGACGTTTTCGGCCTTGGGCGTCTATGG
>CAYQPD010000180.1:0-4598 GCA_964419305.1 uncultured Rhodobacter sp. | reverse complement strand
GCGGGATCACGAGACTGTTGCGTTGACGAACGACGCGGTAGCAGACTCAGTAGCTACGTATGCCAACTCTAAGTGGGGCTCGGGTGTGGCAACGGTCAAAACCGCTGGGGCGGCGGGTGCGGTTTCAGCAAAATGTGCTGGCGTCGGGTCGCACGCCTTCGCGCGAAATCCTGTTGCTGGAAACCCGCGCCTGCGACGCGCGCGAAGCGGCCGCACTTGGGCTGGTGCCGGGCGCTGCGGTGCATGTGGTGGAAGGCCTGTCGCTGGCCGATGCGGTGCCGCTGGCGATGTTCCGCTCGGTTTTTCCGGCCGCGAGATTTCCGGGACTGCTGGCGGCGCTGGCGCGGCTGAACTCGATTACGGCGGCACTGGCCGAAGCCGGGGTGGCCGATTACATCCGCGCCTCGACCCGGTTGACGGCCAAGGTTGCGGACGCCCTGCTGGCGCTGCATCTGCGTCTTGGGACGGGCGCCCCGGTGTTGCGTGCGGTGGCGGTGAATGTCGATGCGGCAGGCCAGCCGGTGGAGTATGGCACGACCTGGTTTGCGGGTGACCGGGTGACCTTGACCGTTTCAGGCGACTGACTGTCACACCAGCGTTGCGCGGCAGGGTTATCCACAGGTCTACCCAATTGCCGGAGCCTGCCCATGTCGATCCTGCTGGCCCCGCTGCGTCTGACCGGTGCGCAGATCCTGCGCGATGGGGCGATGCAGCAGCGCGCGATCAGCCTGGCCGATGGCTGGGTCACGCGCGGACCGCTGCCCGAGGTCGATCTGTCTGGCTATCTGATTCTGCCCGGCAGCCCGTGCACTTTGGCCGAGGCATTGCGGCAGGCGGCAGAACAGGGGGCGTTGGCGCGGGCATCGCGCCCGCACCGACGGCTTTGGCCCCGCGGCGATCAACCGTCGTATTTTTCGAGAAACGCCTCGGCGGGCAGGGCGCGAAAATCTTCCAACGCGGCGCGCAGGCGGGGGTGCAACCAATCCCACCAGGCCAGCGCCAGCAGCCGCTCGGCGATTTTTGGGGCGAACCGCGCGCGTAGCGGGCTGGCGGGAACACCCGCCACGATCATGTCGGACAGCCGGTCGCAGTAGGCATAATCCTCGAACCGGGAGTTGAGCACGCGGCTGCCGCTGCCAACCTCGCAATAGGCGCCGAAAGTCGAATTCACGATCAGGCAATCGGGGTTGATCTGTGGTTCGGTGGCTGAAAGTCTTGGCATCGTCGGACCTTTCGGTGAGGGGGTGGTGTCAGCCCTTGATCAGTCTGCGGCGCAGCCAGCCCGACAGTGTATCCATCAGCATCACCATCAGCACGATCAGGACCATGTAATAGGCGACCTCCTCCCAATCCTTCTGGGTCTGGATCGCTTGCGTCAGCAACAACCCGATGCCACCACCGACGATCGCACCGATCACGGTGGCACTGCGCGTGTTGGATTCCAGATAGTAAAGCAACTGGCTGACCAGCACCGGGGTGATCTGCGGGATCACCCCGAAGCGGGCGCGCTGGGCGGCATTGGCGCCGGTGGAACGGATCCCCTCGACCTGTTTGTCGTCAAGGTTTTCGAGAGCTTCCGAAAACATCTTGCCGAAAGTGCCGCTGTCGGTGATCAGAATCGCCAGCGCGCCGGTCATCGGGCCGGGGCCAAAGGCGCGCGACAGGATGATGGTCCAGATCAGGCCATCGACGCCGCGCACGAAGTCGAACACCCGGCGGAAGGCAAAGCGGATGGCGCGGAACGGGGTGAAGTTGGCGGCAGCGAAAAAGGCCAGCGGCAGCGCCACCATCGCCGCCCCCATGGTGCCGAGGAAAGCCATCAGCACGGTCTCGAACATCGCCCAGGCCACATCGGAATGCCGCCACATCTTGTTGGTCCAGAATTCGCTGGCCATGTAGCCAAGGTTGGAACGCGCGGGGTCGATGCGGTCGCCAACCGTGGCAAGGGTGGCAAGTTCGCCGAATGATCTGCCGGAAAACGGGCTGTTGAGGGTGAAGAAGAACAGCTCCCACCCAGCCTGATAGCGGAAGGTCTCGACCTTGGAACGGGAGTAGGTGAATCGGCCATGATCGGTGGTGACGCTGACCTTGTTTTCGGCGGAGTTGATCCAGGTGGGCAGCGGCAGCGGCGCGTTCAGCACCGGCTTGCCGTTCTGCACCGTGATGTCGATGGTGCCGTAGCCAGGCACCACATAACGCGCCCCTTTGGCGTCATAGGTGACAAGGTGGCCGTCGCCCAGATCAACCGTTGTCTCATCGCCGGTCTGCGTCACCCAAGCGGGTAACTGACCTGCGGGGTAGGTGCCTTTATTTTCGCCCTCGATCGCCACGCTGACCGCGCTTGATCGGTTGTCGCGGGTGACGTGGGCCTTGTAGGACCAGAAATCCGACAACAGGATTGCGGCATTGTCGAGCCGGGCGCGGGCGGCAAGGCCCGCCACGTCGAAGGCAAAGAAGATGTAGGTGAAATACGCCAGGATCAGCGCGGGGGCGGCAAAGGCGGTCAGGCGCTTGACGCGAAAGCGCTGCACCATCTGCACCTGAAGGGTGGCGTCGGTCATGCTAGGGGCCCTTTATCAGACGGTTGCGGAAATGGCTGGAAAGCTGGTCGAAGGCCACGATGGCAAGAAACAGCAACAGAAAGATCGCCACCACCTGATCGTATTTGCCGCCGCCCCATTGCATCGCCAGCTTCAGGTCGTAACCGATGCCACCCGAACCGACGAAGCCCAGAATGGCGCTGGCGCGGATGTTGATCTCGAACCGCATCAGCGCATAGCTGAGCCAGTTGGGTGCCACCTGCGGCAGCACGCCCAGCCACATGCGCTGGCCCCAGGAGGCCCCCACCGAGGTCAGCCCCTCGACCGGTTTCAGATCGGCGTTTTCGGCGACTTCCGAGAACAGTTTGCCCAAGGCCCCGCTGGTGTGAAAGGCAATCGCCAGAACCGCCGGAATCGGCCCACCGCCGAGAATGAAAATCAGCACCAGCGCGGTCACGATCTCGGGGATGGCGCGCATCGCGTCCATGCTGCGGCGAAATAGCGGGATCAGGCGGGGCCAGCGGGCCAGGCCGTGGGTGGACAGCAGCGCAAACACCGCGCCAATCAACGCGCCCAGCAGGGTGGAAACGGCCGCGATGTTGATGGTCTCCAGGAGCGACGGCAGATAGCGCAGAAACAATCCCGGCAGGTTGGCGCGGTTGGCCCAGGCCTCGGAAATGACCTCGGCGGGAAAATCACCCAACTGGTGCAAGCCGGACAGAAAGTCGCCTGCGTTGCGATCCTCGGCGGTGCGGAAACCGGCGGCCATGATCGCCAAGAACAGCACCAGCAGAATGCCACCATACATCCGCTTGCGGCGGGTCTGGTGCAGGTAGGCGTCGTGGTTGTTGCGCGGATCGGGGCGTTTGCCCGGTTCCGGCCCGAATGCGATATCGACCATCGGTCCCCCAGGATAGCAAAAAGCCGGGCCCCCGAAGGCGCCCGGCGCTGCGTGCTGAAATTACTTGCCCGAAAGCTTGCGGGCTTCGATGATCCCGAGGTAAAGTTCGTGGGTCGCCGGGACGAAGTCTTTCACTTCGCCGGCGGCCAGAGCGTAGCCACATTCCTTGTCGGTTTCCCACATGTCGGCGACGATCGTGGTGACCTTGTCCTTGACGTTCTGCGGCAGCGCCTTGCGGACCACAAACGGGCCGTTCGGGATCAGTTTCGACTGCCAGATCTGCACGAGGTCGTTCATGTCGACGAGGCCCGCGTCGGCGGACCTGCGGAACGCGCCCGAAGCATAGCCGTCTTCCCAGTTGCCCAGGCCGTCAGCCCACGACACACCGGCCGCAAAGTCGCCGTTGCTTACGCCGACGATGGTCTGCTCGTGACCGCCCGAGAACACCACTTCACCGAAGTACTGTTCCAGCGGCATGCCGAGTTCTGCCAGCAGTTGCGCGGCGGGGACCAGATAGCCCGAGGTCGAGTTCGGCTCGCCGAAGGTGAATTTCTTGCCCTTGGCGTCGGCGATCGAGGTGATGCCGCTGTCCTTGCGGGCGAAGCCGAACGAGTAGTAGCCGGTCGAGCCGTCGATGTTCTGGGTTGTCAGAACCACGTCCACGGCTTCCGGGTTGGTCAGGTAGGTCTTGGCATAGCCCGAGGCACCGAGACCAGCGAAGTCGATGGTGCCGCCCAGCAGGCCCTGGATCACGCCGTCATAGTCGGCCGGGGTGAACAGCTTCACCGGAACGCCGAGGGCTTCTTCAACCTTGGCGCGGAAACATTCGTTCGAGTTCAGCCGGTCTTGGGCATTTTCGCCGCCAAGGATGCCGATGTTGAATTCCTTGATCTCCTGCGCCTGAACGGCACCGGCAAGGGTCGAGGTGGCCGCCAGAGCGGCAATCAGTTTTTTCATGGTCGTCTCCGGTTGGAAGGCCCCGGTCGGGGCCGGGGTGAAAAGGGCTCAGGCGAGCATCTGTTCGGCGTAGGCGTAGGCGTCGTCGCCCGCCCGACCCAATGCCTCGATCGAGGTCGAAGTTGCCGTTTCGGAAAACGAGGCGTCAGCGCCGTAGATGTCGCGCGCAACGCCGGTGGTCAGTTGGTCGGGGGTGCCGT
>CAYQPD010000179.1:0-4631 GCA_964419305.1 uncultured Rhodobacter sp. | reverse complement strand
CGCTGGTGGTCAACGACCACTGGCAACTGGCGATCGAGGAAGGTGCCGACTGGCTGCATCTGGGCCAAGAGGATCTGGATACCGCCGATCTGCCCGCGATCCGCCGCGCAGGGCTGCGACTGGGGATCTCCACCCATGACCACGCCGAACTGGACCGCGCGCTGGCCCTTGCGCCCGATTACATTGCCTTGGGGCCGGTTTATCCCACCATCCTCAAGCAAATGAAATGGCACCAGCAGGGGCTGGACCGCGTGACCGAATGGAAACGGTTGGTCGGTGACACCCCGCTGTGCGCCATAGGCGGCATGACTGTCGCGCGTGCGCCGGGGGCCTTTGGTGCAGGCGCCGATATCGTTTCGGCGGTGACCGACATCACGCTGAATGCCGACCCGGAGGCGCGGATGCGCGACTGGCTGAGGGTCTGCGCATGACCCGCTATGCCCGCCAGATGATCTTGCCAGACATCGGGGCTGAGGGACAAACCCGGCTGGCGCATGCGCATGTGCTGGTGGTGGGCGGGGGCGGGCTTGGTGTGCCGGTGTTGCAGTATCTGGCAGGCGCGGGTGTAGGCCATATCACGCTGGTCGATGGCGACAGGGTGGCGGAAACCAACCTGCACCGCCAGCCGCTGTTCCGTATGGACCAGATCGGCCAGCCCAAGGTGCAGGCCGCCGCCGATGCCCTGGCGGCGCTGAACCCCGAGGTGGCAGTGACCGCCTGCGCTGTGTGGCTCGACCCCGCCAATGCGCCCGCATGGGTCAGTGCCGCCGACGTGGTGATCGACTGCGCCGATACCTTTGCCGCAAGCCTCACCCTGTCGGACACCTGCCGCGATACCGGCACGCCGCTGATCAGCGCCTCGGCCCTCGCGCTGGCGGGCTATGTGGCGGGGTGCTGCGGCACCGCCCCCAGCCTGCGCGCGCTGTTTCCCGATCTGCCGGACCGGGGGGCCACCTGTGCCACTGCGGGTGTGATGGTGCCGGTGGTCGGGGTGAGTGGCGGGCTACAGGCGCAAATGGCGCTGTCGGTGCTGCTGGGGCTTTTCCCGTCGCCACTGGGCCAGTTGATCCGCCTTGATACCGCGGCGTGGCGGATGGCGGGCTTTCGCTTTGACGCCGCCCCGGAACCAGCAGCCCCCCTGCCTTTCATCGCCCGCAGCCAGATCCGCGCCGATGACCTGCTGATCGACCTGCGGGCAGAGTGCGCGCCGTTCTGCGTCAGCGCACGCCACATCCCGCCCGCAGCCCTTGCCACCTTCACCCCGCCCGTCACAGGCCGCGTGGTTCTGGCCTGCGCCACCGGCCTGCGCGCACACAACGCCGGACAAGATTTGCAAACCCGCTGGCCGGGCGACATCGCCTTGCTGGCAATTCATGACTGAAAGGAACCCCATGAAAACCTTCATCGCCACACTGGCCGTCACCGCCACACTGGCGTTGCCTGCCGCCGCGCAAGACCGCCTCAGCCTGATGCTGGACTGGTTCGTGAACCCCGACCATGGCCCGATCATCCTGGCGCAGGAGCTGGGCTATTTCAAAGAGGCCGGGCTGGAGGTTACGATCATCGCCCCGTCCGACCCCAACGCGCCGCCGCGCATGGTGGCGGCGGGCAGTGTTGATCTTGCGATCAGCTATCAGCCCGAACTGCACCTGAACCGTCACGACGGGCTGCCACTGCGCCGCGTCGGCACGCTGATCTCCACGCCGCTGACCTGCCTTGTGGTGCTGGCGGATGGCCCGGTGAAAACCATGGCCGATTTGCGCGGCCGCAAGGTGGGCTTTGCGGTGGCGGGGGTGCAAGAGGTGATGCTGAACGCGATGCTGGCCCATTCCGGCATGGCACCGGGGGATGTCGAACAGATCAACATCGGCTGGTCGATCTCGCCCGCGCTGATGGCGGGGCAGGTCGATGGCGTGATCGGGGCGTTTCGCAATTTCGAGCTGAACCAACTGGCGCTGGAAGGGATAAAGGGGCGCTGTTTCTACCCCGAGGCCGAGGGGGTGCCGAGTTATGACGAGCTGATCTACATCGCCAACCCCGACCGGATGGACGCAGGCCGGATCGCCCGGTTTCTGGAGGCGACCGAGCGCGCGACCGGCTATATCCTGAACAATCCCGATCAGGCGTGGCAGATTTTCGCCGCCACCGCGTCCGAATTGCAGACCGAATTGAACGCCCGCGCCTGGGCCGATACCTGGCCACGCTTTGACGCCCGCCCCGCCGCGCTGGACGCCGGGCGCTATGGGCGGTTCGAGGCGTTTCTGGCCGCAGGCGGCGTGACACCCGGCGGTCTGGCCGTGGATGCGCTGGCGCTGGACGTGACCGCACAATGACCGCGCCGGATTATGGCCAAGCCTTTGCCCTGTGGCGCGCGCGCGCGCCGCAGTGGCAGGCCTACGCGCACCACGCCTTTGTCGAAGGGTTGCGCACCGGCGATCTGCCGCGCGCGCGGTTCCTGCACTATCTGCGGCAGGATTATGTGTTCCTGATCCATTTCGCCCGCGCCTGGGCGCTGGCGGCGACCAAGGCCGAAACGCTGGCGGAAATGCGCGCAGCCTCGGCCACGGTGCAAGCACTGGTGCATGTGGAAATGCCGCTGCATTTGCAGGTCTGCGCCGCCGCAGGCATCGACGCCGCCACACTGGAGGCGACCGAGGAAGCGCCCGAAAACCTCGCCTACACGCGCTATGTGCTGGAGGCGGGCTATTCGGGTGATTTTCTCGACCTGATGGCGGCGCTGGCGCCCTGTGTGCTGGGCTACGGCGAAATCGGCGCGCGGCTGGCGGGCAGCGGCGGGCCCTATGCCGGTTGGATCGACACCTACGCCGGGGCCGACTATCAAACGCTGTGCCACGATGTCGGCGCGCTGATCGACGGAGCACTTTTGCACCGTCTGGGCGCCGGTTGGGCCGATCTGCCACGCTTTGACCGCCTGACGCAGCACTTTGCCACCGCCACACGGCTGGAGGTCGGGTTCTGGCGAATGGGGCTGGCGGGCGCATGATTGGCAGGCGCATGACCGGGCTGCACCTGCACGGCGATCTGTGGATGGGCGGCGCGCGGCTGATCCGGGATTTGGCGCTGGATATGCCTGCCGGGCAATGGTCGTGCCTGCTGGGGCCGTCGGGCATTGGCAAATCCACCATCGCGCGGCTGATTGCGGGGCTGCCGGGGCCCTATCGGTTGGCGGGCAGGCTGGCAGCGGGCGATGACCTGCCGCTGGCGGGGCGCGTGGCGTTGATGGCGCAGGACGCGCAGCTTCTGCCCTGGGCCGATCTGGTGCACAACGTTACCATCGGCGCGCGGCTGCGCGGCACCCGGCCCGATCTGGCCCGCGCCCGCGCGCTGTTGACCGAGGTTGGGCTGGCAGGGCGCGAGGCCCGCCGCCCTACAGAACTATCTGGCGGTCAGGGTCAGCGCGTCGCCCTTGCTCGCACCTTGATGGAGGACAGTCCGCTGGTGGTGATGGACGAGCCATTTTCGGCGCTGGACACGGTCACGCGGCTGGCGATGCAGGATCTGGCGGCGCGCCTGCTGACCGGGCGCACGGTGATCCTGATCACCCACGACCCGCTGGAGGCGATCCGCCTGTCAGACCGCGCCTGGCTGCTGGGCGCTGACGGGGCCGAAGCATTGGACCTGCCCGATACCGCAACGCCCCGCGATTGGCGCGCGCAAGAGACACTGGCGGCGCAGGCGGCGTTGCTGACCCGATTGCATCGGCCCGAGGATGCAATATGCAGCGGCTGAACACCCCGTTTTTGCGCGGCGCACTGGCCTTTGGCCTTGCGCTGGCGCTGTGGCAGGGGGTGGTCTGGGTCAGCGATGTGCCGCATTTCATCCTGCCGGGGCCGGGGCGTGTGGCGACCAGCCTGTGGGCCAATGCAGGCGTGTTGGCGGAACATACGCGTTTTACCGCGTTCAACCTGCTGGCCGGGTTGTCGGCCGGGGCGGTGCTTGGGGTGGCGACCGCGCTGAACCTTGCGCTGTCGCCCGGCGCGCGGCTGCTGCTGCGTCCGATACTGATCTTTGCCCAAGCGGTGCCGGTGTTTGCGCTGGCCCCGATCCTGACGCTGTGGCTGGGTTATGGGGCCACATCAAAGATCGTGGTGGTGATGCTGGTGGTCTATTTCCCCATCGCTTCAGCGTTTTTCGACGGGCTGATGCGCCTGCCCGCACCGCTGACCGATCTGGCCCAGACCCTGCAGGCCCGCCCAATGCGGCGGTTGTTCCTGTTGCAAGTGCCCCATGCCCTGCCCGCGCTGGCATCGGGGCTGCGGCTGGCCGTGGTCATGGCGCCCTTTGCCGTCATCGTCGGCGAATGGGTGGGGTCTTCGCGCGGGCTGGGTCATCTGATGCTGATGGCGAATGGACGCGGGCAAACTGATCTGATGTTCGCGACATTGATTGTACTGGCGGCGCAAAGCCTTGTGTTGTTTGCGGGCATAGAACGGATTGCGAAAGGCCGACGCAAAGCGCATTAGCCTGACCACGCAGCCGGATCCGCTTGGCAGCAGGCTTGATACGAACTCAGCACGAACATCTGCATTGTCGCGCTCTTAATTACGCCTTCCACTGAGGTGGTTCGGTTTGTTTGAACAGGTTCCGGGCATTTCGCAAGTGGTTTTCCG
>CAYQPD010000178.1:0-4685 GCA_964419305.1 uncultured Rhodobacter sp. | reverse complement strand
AGTCTGTCCGGGGAAAGGGGAACCTTGGTCCTCACGCGATTTGTGCAACAGAGCCCCGTGACATCGCCGATGGCGAAGATGTGCGCGGCGCTGGTTCGGCAAGAAGCGTCAATACCAATGATACCCCGATCATCCATCGCCACCCCCGCCATTTCGGGCTTGACCTGCGGCCCGTTGGAGCGGCGCCCTACCGCCTGAATGACGGCATCGGCGGCGATCTCGCCCGCAAAACCACCGTCGCAGGCAAGAACCAGCGCGGGTTTGGTTGGCGTGATCTTGCTGACTTTGGTCGAGGTGTGGAAGCTGACGCCCTGATGCTCCATGGCATTGCGCAGGATGTGCACGGCTTCTGCATCGGCCCCCGGCGCGATCTGATCCATGAATTCGATCACGGTCACTTCAGACCCGAGGGCTGCATAAACCGTCGCCATTTCAAGCCCGATGATCCCGCCGCCGACAATGGCCAGCCGCGGCGGCACCGACCGCAGTTCAAGGGCCACGGTCGAATCCCAGATGCGGTTGTCTTCGGGCCAACCCGGCAACCGGACCGGGGTGGAGCCGACCGCGATAACCGCCTGATCAAAGGTCCAGGCTGTGCCGTCAATGTCGAGGCTGTGCGGGCCGGTAAAAGTTGCCGCGCCGCGCAAGACCCGGACCTTGCGCCGCTTGGCCAGCCCGGTCAGCCCACCGGTCAGTTTCGCGACGATGCCGTCCTTTTTGGCGCGCAGCGCGTCGAGGTCGATCTTCGGCGCGGCAAAACCGACGCCCCAATCGGCCATCTCGCGGGCCTCGCGGATTACATTTGCAGCATGAAGCAGGGCCTTGGAAGGGATACATCCTTCGTTCAGGCAGACCCCGCCCAGAGTCGCCCTTGGGTCAACCAGAACGACCCTTTGCCCCAGATCAGCGGCGCGAAAAGCGCAGGCATAGCCGCCCGGACCCGCGCCCAGAACGATCAGATCGGCGTGTGTGTCAGACATCCGCGCCCCCTCAGACCATGATCCGGCGCGGATCGGCCAGAAGACGACAAAGATACGACATGAACCGGGCCGCATCGGCCCCGTTGATGACCCGGTGATCGTAAGACAGGTCCAGCGGGATCATCGGGCGGGGCTGAAACGCCTGCCCGTCCCAGACCGGTGCGATCTCGGTCTTGGTGATACCCAGAATGGCCACTTCTGGCGGGTTGACGATGGGCGTAAAGGCAGTGCCGCCGATGCCCCCCAGATTGGTGATCGTCATCGACGCGCCGCCCATTTCCTCGGGCCGGACCTTGCGATCTTGCGCACGGCGGGCAAGGTCGGTGATTTCGGCAGCAATCTGCCAGACCCCCTTGCGGTCGGCATCGCGCACCACGGGCACCATCAGACCGTGGGCGGTATCCACGGCAATGCCGATATGCACATAGCCCTTGAGGATCAGCGTCTTGCCATCCGCCGAAAGCGAAGCATTGAAGCGCGGGAATTCCCGCAAGGCCCGCGCCAGTGCCTTGGTCTGCACCGCAAGTGCCGTCAATTTAACGCCCCGCGCCTGCGCCTCGGCCTTCAGTTCGGCCCGCAGCGCATCAATGGCCGTGCCATCTGCCCTGTCGTGATGCGTGACCGCCGGGATCAGCGCCTGCGCCGCCGCCAGATTGGCCGAGGACACCTGGGCAAACCGGCTTAGCGGCTCTTGGGTCACCGGGCCGAACTGGCTATGGTCCACATCCCAAAAGGACGTGTCGCCCGCCGTCCTGACAGGGCTTGTCAGCAGATCGTCGCGGGTGATCGTGGTCCGGCCGGTATCACGGGCAAGCCTGGCAATGTCGATGCCCTTTTGCCGGGCCAGCGCCCGCACCGAGGGAGAGGCGATAACATCCGTCATCGCGCTCACCAACTTGCCGAAATGTATTGCGTTTCCATGAACTCGAACATGCCTTCATGGCCGCCCTCGCGCCCCAGCCCCGATTGCTTGACGCCGCCAAAGGGTGCCGCTGGATCTGAAATGAGGCCCCGGTTCAGCCCGACCATGCCGTATTCCAGCCGCTCGCACACCCGCATGCCGCGCGCCATGTTGGCGGTGAAGACATAGGCCGCCAGCCCGTATTCGGTGGCATTGGCGCGGGCGATGACATCGGCCTCGTCGGTAAAGGTCTGGATCGCGGCGACCGGGCCAAAGATTTCCTCGGCGACGCAGTCTGCGGTTTCCGGCACGTTGGACAAGACGGTCGGGGGGTAGAAAAACCCTTTGCCGTTGGGCGTTTGTCCACCGATTTCGACGCGTGCGCCCTTGGCGACGGCATCGGCCACAAAGGCGGCAACCTTGTCGCGGGTGCTGGCGTTGACCAGCGGGCCGACATCGACGCTGGGATCGGTGCCATCACCGACCTTCAGCTTGCCCATCGCGTCGGACAAGCGGCGGGTAAATTCCGCAGCAACCGCCTCATGCACATAGATGCGGTTGGCGGCGGTGCAGGCTTCGCCCTGATTGCGCATCTTGGCCACCATGGTGCCTTCGACCGCCACGTCGATATCGGCATCCTCGAACACGATCAGCGGCGCGTTGCCCCCCAGCTCCATTGCAGGTTTCACAACCTGATCGGCGGCGGCGTGCAGCAGTTTTCGGCCAACCCCGGTGGACCCGGTAAAGCTGACCACCCGCACCCGCGGATCATGCAGCATATGATCGACCAGCGCCCCGCTGCGTTTGGAGGGCAGCACGTTCACAAGCCCCGGCGGCACGCCCGCCTCTTCCAGCAGCGGCATCAGGGCCAGCATGGTCAGCGGCGTTTCCGAGGCCGGTTTGATGATGACGGCACATCCTGCGGCTAGCGCCGGGGCGATCTTGCGCGTGCCCATGGCTGCCGGATAATTCCACGGCGTCACCAGAACCGCCAGACCTTCGGGCTTGTGCTGCACAATGATCCGCGCGCCAGAGGCTGGCGCGTGGGTTATCAACCCGTCGGCGCGCACCGCCTCTTCGGCAAACCAGCGGAAGAATTCGGCGGCATAGGCGGCCTCGCCCATCGCATCGGCGCGGGCCTTGCCGTTTTCCAGAGTGATGAGATGGGCGAACTCCGGCAGCCGGGCGGTGAACAGCTCGAAGGCCCGGCGCAGCACCTCGGCGCGCTGGCGCGGTGTGCGGGCGGCCCAGTCCTTCATCGCGGCTTCGGCGGCATCCAGCGCCGCGTCGGCATCCGCGATTTCGGCCGAGGCGACAGAGGCAATCACCGCTTCGGTCGCCGGGTTCAGAATATCAAAGCGGTCTTTGGCGGCACCCGCCGTCCAACGGCCATTGATGTAAAGATCGGTATATTCCATGCGCAACTCCATAGCTTAAAGCAGGTGGCGGAGCGGCTGCTCCATCCGGCCTGCGAATTCGGACAAAAGGGTGATGGCCTGCGGGGCTGTCAGGTGGTCGGCCGCACATTCCAGCGTGATGGTCAGGCCCGCACCACTCGCGGTCAGGGTCAGGACCGGTTGATCCTCGGCCCCAAGGGCAATGGATACGATGCGGGCAAGGCGCAGGTCACGCAAGATCAGGTCGGGCTGTTGGTCGGGGGCAAGTTGCACCGTGGCAATATTGCCATCCGTCGTGAACAGGCGATCCCGATCAAAGGCCTGAACGCCAATCGTTGCCGTCCCGCGGCCCAGACTGGCTGCGGCCAGACTGGCCAGCAAGGCATCGCTGTCGCTGATCCCGACCGCTTTCGCGGCCCAGTCGGCAAAAGCACCAAACCCATCCTTTGGCACCTCGGCGGTCAGGTGCCGCGCCGCGCCCCCGCTGACCTGTGGTGCCGCGACCGGCAGCGCCGCGAGTGTGTCCACATCCTTGGCGTGATACGGCTGCGACACACCGGCGACGACCAGCCGGGCCAGATCCAACCCGCGTTCCATCGCCAGCCTGCGGGCCTTGGGCGAGGCGAGGATGCGCCCTTCGGGTGGCGTTGGCAGGACCACAGCTTTTTTGGGCTCCGGCACCGGGACCAAGGGAATGTCGGCCTTTTGCGCCGGAGCAGCCTGCACGGATGCCGCCGCAAGCGAGGATCGGCTGATCGGTTTCGCAGGCTTTTCGGTGCTGATCACGGCGATGGTCTGACCGACGGGCACGTCTTCACCCGCCAGCGCCAAATGCGCCGCGACATAGCCATCATGGCCCGCATTGACCTCGACCGTGCTCTTGTCGGTTTCAACCTCGAAAAGAATATCGTCAGCCGCTACGGCATCGCCGGGGGTCTTGAGCCAGCGCACCAGAAGGCCGGTGTCCTGCGCCATGCAAAGGGTCGGCATGATGACAGTTGCGCCTTGGGGAAGGCCCGCATCGGCCGCCGGGGCGGTGGTAGGCGCGGAAACCGGGGCAGATGAAACCGCCGTTTCGGAAATGTGTGCGATCACCTGCCCGACGGGCACATCCTGCCCGGCCTCGGCGGTTATATCGGTCAGAAAGCCTGCACCCTGGGCTTCGACCTCCATGGTGGCCTTGTCGGTTTCGACCTCGAACAACACGTCGCCTGCCGCCACGGCATCGCCTGCGCTTTTGTGCCAGGCGACGATAAGGCCGGTTTCCTGCGCCATGCCAAGCGCGGGCATGATCACCTCAAGCGGCATGGATCATCTCCCCGCGCATCAGTTTGCGCGCCATTGCAGCCACGGCCTCGGGCGTCGGTACGGTCAGATCTTCAAGCGCGGGCGAAAACGGCACCGGCA
>CAYQPD010000177.1:0-4770 GCA_964419305.1 uncultured Rhodobacter sp. | reverse complement strand
ATGGTTCGAGAGAGCGGGCGAACGACATAGCGCCTGCCCGACAGGTCGCGCTTGCGCCAGGTCTCGTATTGCTCCCACCAGGTAGCCTTGAGCCGCGTGGTCGTCGAAGCCGACAGGCCCTCGGCCTCCGGCCCCGGAAGCGCCGCCAGCGCCTCGCTGAAGTCCCCGGTCGAGATGCCTTTCAAATAAAGCCACGGCAGCAGCTCCTCGACGGATTTCGCCTTGCGCAGATACGGCGGCACCAACGCCGAGCGGAACCTGATTTTGCTGCCATCTTCATTCGCGCCCCGGTCACGGACCCGAGGAACCTGAACCGGCACCGTGCCGATCCCGGTCATCACCTCGCGTTCCGGCAGGAACCCGTGGCGCGACCTGCCGCCGACGACCCTCCTCGTCCACAAGATGCGCGTGCTCTGCGATGAACCCGGACACTTCGGCCAGAACGGCCGTCCGCAGCAGCTCGCGCGCCCCGGCATGGATGACCTCGGTCAGCGGGTCAGGTGAAAATTCCGATGGAAGCTCGAACGGAACAACGGTAGATTTGGCCATGTGGCATATCCCTTTCTCTTCGGAGAATTGACGGCGCTTCAGCACCGCCATGATATGCCGCCCCTCAGGGGCCATCACCAACTTTCAACCATATCTCTCATCGCGTCAGCTATACCGCAGCGCAAAGGCCAGGGCGATTTTTCGAGGTGCCATGAAGTCGATCCAGGTGGCATCCGCCAGCGTGGCGGTGGGGCCAGGCCGTTCGAGGTGACCGGCAGTTTCGCGGTAGGCTTGCAGCACGGCGGTGGACCTTGCCTCGGGCGGGTTGAAGTTGCCTGGCGCGACGCGCTCCTTGCACCAGGCACCGATTGCTGGCGGCGGCCGGATCTCGCGTGCTGCGGCGCGGTGATCTTGTCATGCCGCAGCGGCGGGCTAGGTTGGCGGTCAGACTGCCGCTGCAATTGCTTTGACAAAGGGGCCGCGCCCGGCAATAGCGGGCGGCGCAAAGGATCAGCCTTGACCGACGCCGCCATGCCATCCGAATCTGACAGCGCGCGCGCCTTGCGCGAGGCTCTGGGGCGGTTTGCCACCGGGGTGACGGTCGTCACCATCGCCGGGCCGGATGGACCTTTGGGATTTACCGCCAACAGCTTTGCCTCGGTCTCGCTTGATCCGCCGCTGGTGCTGTGGTCGCCTGCGCGCGCCTCCCGGCGATTTGCGGCCTTTGCCGCAGCCCGGCACTACAGCATCCACGTGCTGGCGGTCGAGCAGGCCGCAATCTGCCGCCAGTTTGCCCGTGGCGGCGCGGGGTTCGAGCAAACCCCACCGGCCACTCCCGAGGGCGTGCCGGTCATTGCCGGGGCGTTGGCGCGCTTTGATTGCACCCGCCACGCCGCCCATGACGGCGGCGATCATCTGATCATCGTCGGGCGGGTGATCCGCTTTGTCCAACGCTCGGGGGCACCGCTGGTCTTCAGCCAGGGCGCTTACGGCGGTTTCGTGCATGGCGGCTAACGGCGGCAGCGCGGGTCTGCATCCCGGTCTCGCCTTGCATCACATTCCATGCTATGCATAACTGGACTTGGGAGAATGTGCCTTGTCGCTTGATGCCCCCGACCCTTCAGCCTCGACCGCGCCGCCCGGTGAGGGCTGTGCTGCGCTGCACATTGATGACATGATGGTGCAGGCGGGTCATGCTTCGGCCTTTCTCAAGGCGCTGGCGCATGAGGGGCGGCTGATGATCCTGTGTCACCTGCAAGCGGGCGAGAAATCGGTGACCGAGCTTGAAACCCTGCTGTCTTCGCGTCAGGCGGCGGTCAGCCAGCAACTGGCACGGCTGCGGCTGGAGGGGCTGGTGTCCTGCCGCCGCGACGGCAAGACCATGTTCTACTCGATCCAGGACCCCAAGGTCGCCAGCGCGATTGCCATGGTCTATGACATGTTCTGCAAACCGGGGATGATCGAGGCCAAACCGCGTTAGCGTGGCACGATATCGCCCACGGCCCGCGCGGCGTGAAAATCCTGCACGAAACCTGCCAGCCGTCCCGCAGCGATGGCGTCGCGCAGGCCCTGCATCAGGGTCTGGTAATAGTGCAGGTTGTGCCAGGTCAGCAGCATCGACGCGATGATCTCGGATGAGCGCACCACGTGGTGCAGATAGGCGCGGCAATAGTTGCGGCAGGCGGGGCAGGCGCAGCCTTGTTCCAGCGGGCGGGGGTCGTCGCGGTGGCGGGCGTTGCGCAGGTTCACCACTCCGGCGGCGGTGAAGGCCTGGCCGGTTCGCCCCGAGCGTGACGGCAGCACGCAATCCATCATGTCGATGCCGCGCACCACCGCGCCCACGATATCGTCGGGCTTGCCCACCCCCATCAGATAGCGCGGCTTGTCCTCGGGCAGCAGCCCCGGCGCGTAATCGAGCACCTGGAACATCGCCGCCTGGCCCTCGCCGACCGCGAGCCCGCCCACGGCATAGCCGTCAAAGCCGATCGCTTGCAGCGCCGCCGCCGATTCCGCGCGCAGATCAAGGCTGACCCCGCCCTGCATGATGCCGAACAGCGCGTGCCCCGGCCGGTCGCCGAACGCCGCGCGCGAGCGCTCGGCCCAGCGCATCGACAGCCGCATGCTGCGCGCCACCTGATCGTCACTAGCCGGAAGCGCCGGGCATTCGTCGAACGCCATCACGATGTCGCTGCCGAGCAGGCGCTGGATCTCCATGCTGCGCTCGGGCGAAAGGTGGTGGCTGGAGCCATCGACATGCGAGCGGAAGGTCACCCCGGCCTCGGACATCTTGCGCAGGCCGCTGAGGCTCATCACCTGAAAGCCGCCGCTGTCGGTCAGGATCGGCTTCGGCCACGCCATGAAGCGGTGCAAGCCGCCAAGGGCCGCGATGCGCTCGGCCCCGGGGCGCAGCATCAAGTGATAGGTATTGCCCAGCACGATGTCGGCCCCGGTCGCCGCCACCGATTCCGGCAGCATCGCCTTGACCGTGCCCGCCGTGCCCACCGGCATGAACGCCGGGGTGCGGATCTGGCCGCGCGGGGTGGTGATCACGCCCATGCGGGCGCGCCCGTCCGTGGACTGGATGTCGAACCCGAATTGACCTGCCATCACCGCCCTGCCCCGCTGCGCGCCACCGTCATGGGGCAAAAACCGGGGCTTGCCAAGCGCTGCAACCCGCAGTCAGGGGGATCGCATATGGATTTACCGCGCTGGCACAGCGACAAAAAGAGCAAGGCGATGCCCTGCCGACACCGCCCGGGGGTGAAGACGGGGGCGCGGCCGACCGAGGCGGGAGCGCAACGCGCCCGCCATGGGGCGGGCGTCAGCCAATGGTTCCAGCGCGGCACCCTGCGCAACTGGGCATAGATCATCGCGGTGCAGCCCAAGGTGGCAACTGCCAGCCCCGCCCCCAGCCCGTCTGACAGCGCCATCGGGGCCAGCACGACAAGGCTTGCCACCGAAGCCCAGGCCTCGCGCGCGAGCCAGCTTGAGCGCCACTGGCTGAACGCCCGACGCGGCTGGCCCAGGTGCAAGGTCGAGGCCAGCAGGCCGCCCACCGCAAGGGCGTAGCCCAGCCCCCATTGCGCGAACGCCGCCCCGCCCGCCGGGGTCACCACCCCCAACCCCAGCAAGGCCAGATCGCCAAACCCCAGCCCCGACAGCACCGTGAACAGGATGACCGAAGGTGCCGGATGCATCAGATCTTCTCCAACAGTCGGTCGCGCCAACCGGCCAGACCTGACGCCTGAATATCCTGCAACGGGGTCAGCAGGCTGGCCTCGGCGGGGCGGCCAGATCGCCGAAATGGCGCGCCCCGGTCGGGCAGGTGCGCACGCAAGCCGGTTCACGGTCGGCCTCGGGCAGGGTTTCATTATAGATCCGATCAACGCAAAGAGTGCATTTCTGCATCACGCCCCGCGCCGGGTTGATCTCGCGCGCGCCGTAAGGGCAGGCCCAGGCGCACAGGCCGCAGCCGATGCAGGCGGCCTCGTTGACCAGCACGATCCCATCCTCGACCCGCTTGTCGCTGGCCCCGGTGGGGCAGACGGTGACGCAAGGTGCGTCGGCACAATGCAGGCACGAGCGCGGGAAATTGACGATTTGTGCAACCCCATCAGCAGGTTGCACCTGATAGCTGTGAACCCGGTTGAAGAACACTCCGGAAGGGTCTGCACCATAAGGGTTTTCGTCATCCAGAGGCCCCGCCGCGCCCTGATCGTTCCAGCCCTTGCAGGCGGTGACGCAGGCCTGACAGCCGACGCAGGTATCAAGGTCGATCACCAGACCAAGGCGTTTTTCGGTGTGATCCGGCAGCGCGGTCATGGCCTGCCTCCGGTCGGCGCGCCAACAACCGCAAACTGCGGCAAGCTGGCATCCTGCGGCCCCAGCCGCGCCACCCTGACGCGCAGATCGAACCACGCCGCCTGGCCGGTGATCGGATCGGCATTGGCCCAGCGCTGGCCGTCCGCGCGCGCGGGCAGCAGCTCGGAAATCAGATGGTTCAGCAAGAACCCCTTGGACGCCTCGGGGGCGTCGGGGGCCAGCCCCCAGGTGCCGCGACGCTTGCCGATCGCGTTCCAGGTCCAGACCGTGTGCTCGTTGAGCGCCGCCAGATGCGCCACCGGCACCACGATTTCGCCGGTCGGCGACGTGACCCGCGCCCAGTCACCTGCCGCAAAACCGCCCGCGCGCCACACTTTGGTCGGCAGATAAAGGAAATTGCGCCCGCGGATCTGGCGCAGCCAGGCGTTCTGGCTGCCCCAACTGTGATACATGTCCATC
>CAYQPD010000176.1:0-4786 GCA_964419305.1 uncultured Rhodobacter sp. | reverse complement strand
CCGGCCCGATCGCCACCCGGCTGCGCGAAATCTACCTTGAGGAAATGCGCCGGGCTGCGGTCTGAAGCGGCAAGCGCGCCAGCACCTGCGCCAGAACCGGGGCCAGACGGTCGGCCCAGCGGGTCTGATCGTCGGGGGTGGCGATCAGGTCGTTGCGGACCTCGATCAGGGTGTTGAGCCGCCCGCAGCTTAGCGCGTGGCGGTCTATCGAATCACCCGGCAGGCAACCGGCGTAGGGCTCGTTGTCGCCCACACAAAGGTCCGGCTCGCGCGACAGCCGCGCGATCAGGCGCGCGAAAAGGCAGCATCAAGGTGGGAATACAGCACCCCCACCTGCCAGGGCCGGGGGCTGCGCCCGCGCAGGCAGGGAGTAAAGCTGTGCACCGCCACGATCACCGTATCATCGCGCCGCGCGGCAAGCCGGGCATAGGCGGCGTGGTAGGGCCGGTAAAGGGTGGCCAGCCGCCGCTCGACCTCGGCGGCATCGGCATGGCGGTTGGCCGGGATCAGGGTGCCGTCGTAAAGCTGCATCACCAGCGTCGGGTCATCCTCGCCACGGTTGGGGTCGATCACCAGGCGGCTGAAATCGGAAAGGATCGCCGGGCTCGCCAGCCGCTCGGCCAGCGCGCGGGTCAGCCCCGCTGCGCCCAGATCATAGGCGATGTGGCGCGCCATGTCCTCGGGCGCAATGCCCAGACTGCCACCAGCCACATCGGCGGGCACCCGGTTGGTGGCGTGATCGCAGCTCACCAGCCAACGGCCGGGGCGGTCGGCACCGATGATCTGATAGGGCAGGGCGGGGGCGGTCACGGTCATCCCTTTGTCATCCGGCGCTGTCAGGCTGGTGTAAGGGCATCGCCGCGCGATGGGAATCCCTTTTGCCGCGTTTTGGCATGATCCTGGCGCAATCAAAGCGCCGGTTGCCCCGACACTCGTTTTCAGTCATAACGCGCGCGACATTCGCAACCGATGAATAACACAAGGATCGAGGCCGCATGAGACGCCTTCGCAACGTAAAGATTGTGGCCACCCTGGGTCCGTCGTCGAACGACTACGCCACCATCCGCGCCCTGTTCGAGGCCGGGGCGGATGTGTTCCGCCTGAACATGAGCCACGGCACCCACGCCGATATCCGCGCCCGCCACGACATCATCCGCCAGATCGAGGCCGACCTTGGCCGCCCGATCGCCATTCTGGCCGATCTTCAGGGCCCGAAATTGCGGGTTGGCGCTTTCGCCAGCCCCGAGGGCGCGGAACTGGCCGAAGGGGCGGCGTTCCGGATGGACCTTGACCCCGCGCCGGGTGACGTGACGCGGGTCAACCTGCCCCACCCCGAGATTTTTGCTGCCCTCGAGCCGGGCGCGTCGCTGTTGGTCAATGACGGCAAGATCCGGCTCAAGGTCGAGACCTGCGGCCCGGATTTCGCCAATTGCAGCGTGGTGGTGGGCGGCGTGATTTCCAACCGCAAGGGCGTGAACGTGCCCGACGTGGTGCTGCCGCTGGCCGCCCTTTCCGCCAAGGACCACAAGGATCTGGAATTTGCCTGCGAGATCGGGGTCGATTGGCTGGCGCTTTCGTTCGTGCAGCGCCCCGAAGACGTGACCGAGGCGCGCGCCCTGGCCAAGGGCCGCGCCGCGATCATGTCGAAGATCGAAAAGCCCGCCGCGGTAAAGGCCTTCGACGCCATTCTGGCGGTGTCGGATGGCATCATGGTGGCGCGTGGCGATCTGGGGGTGGAGCTGCCGGTCTATGCGGTGCCGCCGATCCAGAAGCGGCTGGTGCGCGCCGCCCGTGCGGCTGCCAAGCCGGTGATCGTGGCGACCCAGATGCTGGAATCGATGATCACCTCGCCGGTGCCGACCCGCGCCGAAGTGTCGGACGTGGCGACCGCGATCTACGAAGGCGCCGATGCGGTGATGCTGTCGGCCGAAAGCGCCGCCGGCGCCTACCCGATCGAGGCGGTAACGACGATGAACAACGTCGCGATCTCGGTCGAAGGCGACGCCACCTACCGCGCCATCATCGAATCCTCGCGCTACGCCAAACGCGCCACCGTGGCCGACGCGATCGTGGCCGCCGCGCGCGAGATTGCCGAGACCACCGACATCAAGGCGATCTGCTGCTTTTCGCAATCCGGCACCACCGTCAGCCTGGTGGCGCGCGAGCGCCCGCGGGTGCCGATCATCGCTCTGACCCCGCTGGTCAACACCGCGCGTCGGCTGTGCCTGACCTGGGGCGCGCATTGCGTGATGACCGAGCCGCAGGATCGCTTCAAGGGCGCAGTGATCTCGGCCGTGCGCGCGGCGCTGGCGGACGGCTTTGCCACCGGGACGGATCAGATCGTGGTCACCGCCGGGGTGCCGTTCAACGTGCCGGGCACCACCAATATCCTGCGCGTGGCCCCCTGCGACGAGCGCCTGATCTATCGCGCGGATAACGAGTGACCAGACCAGCGGCAACCCGAGGATGGCGATGATCGACCCCGACCTTGCTCTGGTGGGCGGCCTCGGGCTGGCGGCGTTGGCGGTGCCGTCACTGCTGGCGGCCTGGGCCGACCGCCGACCGCCCTGGCTGGCGCTGGTGCTGCTGGTGACGGCGGCGGTGCTGGTGGGGCTGGCGATCATCGCCAAGCCGCAGGGCTATGCGCTGCACGACGTGCCGCAGGTGTTCTACCAGGTGATCGGTCGGGTGCTGAACTGAACGGCGGGTCGCAACCACCCGCCGCACCGCCATTTGTGCTTGCCTCACCCGCCGCTGCCGCCTATAGGAACGGCTCGAACCCCCGCGCGGCCGGCCGAAGTGGCATGCCGAGTCGCGCCTCAACCGCTCGAACCAGGAGATGGAAATGCCCAAGATGAAGACCAAGTCTGCGGCCAAGAAGCGCTTCAGCTTCACCGCAACCGGACGTGTGAAGGCCGGCCCGGCCGGCAAGCGCCACGGCATGATCAAACGCTCGACGAAATTCATCCGCGACGTGACCGGGACCATGATCCTGTGCGCCTCGGACGCGAAGATCGTCAAGAAATACATGCCCTACGACCGGTAAGGAGAACCTGCTATGTCCCGCGTAAAATCCGGTGTCGTCACCCACGCCCGCCACCGCAAGGTGATCAAGGCCGCGGCTGGCTATTATGCCGCCCGCTCGACCAACTTCCGCACCGCCACCCAGGCGGTGGACAAGGCCAACCAATACGCCACCCGTGACCGTAAAGTCCGCAAGCGCAACTTTCGCGCCCTGTGGATTCAGCGCATCAACGCCGCGGTGCGGCTGTTCGACCCGGCCTTCACCTATTCGCGCCTGATCAACGGCCTGGCCCTGGCCGGGATCGAGGTTGACCGCAAGGTGCTGGCCGATCTGGCGGTGCACGAGCCCGAGGCGTTCAACGCCATCGCGGCGCAGGCGAAAGCCGCCATGCCCGCGTAACCGCTGGTGGTTTGCAGTCTGAAAACCCCGCGAGCCTGCCTCGCGGGGTTTTTCATTGCGCCGCCGCTCATCCACCCTGACAGGCGTCTTCGCTCTGGTCTGGCGGCAGGGTAGCGAAGACGCCTGTCAGGGCGGATGAGCGGCACCCTTGCAATCCCCGCCCCCGCTCGCTAGCAAACCTGCGCAACCCGGAGGCTTCCATGACCGATCTCGCAACTCTTCGCGGCAAATACCTTGCCGCCATCGCCGCTGCCGCCGACGAGGCCGCGCTGGAAGAGGTGCGCCTTGCCGCGCTTGGCAAGAAGGGCGAGATCAGCCTCAAGATGCGCGAGCTGGGCCAGATGGCGCCCGAGGATCGGCAATCCTTCGGTGCCGCGCTGAACCGGCTGAAAGACGAGATCGACGCTGCCCTGCGCGCCGCCAAGGCGGGCCTGGCCGACGCCGCGCTGAACGAGCGACTCAAGGCCGAGTGGCTGGATGTCACCCTGCCCGGCCGCCCGCGCCGCGTCGGCACCATCCACCCGGTCAGCCAGGTGATGGACGAACTGACCGCGATTTTTGCCGACATGGGCTTTGCCGTGGCCGAAGGGCCGCAGGTCGAATCCGACTGGTTCAATTTCGACGCCCTGAACATCCCGCCGGAACACCCCGCCCGGCAGGAACACGACACCTTTTTCATGAACCGTGCCGCAGGCGATACCCGCCCGCCGCATGTGCTGCGCACCCACACCAGCCCGGTGCAAATTCGCGCCATGACCGAACAGGGCGCGCCGATCCGGGTCATCGCCCCCGGCCGGGTTTACCGCATGGACATGGACCAGACCCACACCCCGATGTTCCATCAGGTCGAGGGGCTGGCGATCGACCGCGATATTTCCATGGCCAACCTGAAATGGACCCTCGAGGAATTCTGCCGCGCCTTCTTCGAGGTCGATCGGGTCGAACTGCGCTTCCGCGCCAGCCATTTTCCGTTCACCGAGCCTTCCGCCGAGGTCGATATCCGCTATTCCAACGTCGGCGGGCAGTTGAAGATCGGCGAGGGCGACAAGTGGATGGAAATCCTCGGCTCGGGCATGGTCCACCCCAAGGTGCTGACCGCCGCCGGGGTTGACCCGAACGAGTGGCAGGGCTTTGCCTTCGGCATGGGCATCGACCGCATCGCCATGCTGAAATACGGCATCCCCGATCTGCGCGCGTTTTTTGAATCCGACCTGCGCTGGCTGCGGCATTATGGCTTCGCCGCGCTCGACATGCCGGATTTGGCGGGGGGGTTGAGCAGGTGAAACGGGATGTGACAACTATATTATCCCGCATTCCCCAGGTGATCCGCTGATTTCGCTGTCCTGTCCGTGATATTTGCAA
>CAYQPD010000175.1:0-4832 GCA_964419305.1 uncultured Rhodobacter sp. | reverse complement strand
GCGGCGGATTCAGGCGATTATAACGTCAAGCGGCAGGCCACTTGGGGAATGTCGGTGTACGACTACTCCCCCTGCGGCCACTGGACAAGCCCGCACCAAGCGGCGACACCAGCGGATCAGCCGGAGTTGCCATGCCCCAGACCCACCGCCCGCTTGCCGCCGCCCTGTGGATGATCGGCTCGATCCTGGCATTCTCGGCGATGGCCGTGGCCGGGCGCGAAGCCTCGCACCTGCATGACACGTTCGAGATCATGCTGTGGCGATCCGTGGTGGGCTTGAGCGTGGTGCTGGCCCTGGGCCTTGCCACCGGGCGGCTGGGCGAGATCAGGTGCCGCCGCCTGGGCCAGCATTTCGCGCGCAACCTGGTGCATTTCACCGGCCAGAACCTGTGGTTCTGGGCGTTGACGGTGATCCCGCTGGCGCAGGTATTCGCGCTCGAGTTCACCTCGCCGATCTGGGTGATCCTGCTGTCGCCGCTGTTTCTGGCCGAGCGCATCACCCCGGCGCGGGCGCTGGCGGCCGCCTTGGGCTTTGCCGGTATCCTGGTCGTGGCGCGCCCCGATTTCGCCGCCCTCAACCCCGGCGTGGTAGCCGCCGCCGCCAGCGCGATCTGCTTTGCCACGACGGTGATCCTGACCAAGGCGCTGACGCGGGGCGAAAGCATCGTCTCGATCCTGTTCTGGCTGACCCTGATGCAGGCCGGCTTTGGCGCGATCGGGGCAGAGGCCGACGGGGTGATGCACTGGCCCAGTGCCGCCAGCCTGCCGTGGCTGGTGCTGATCGGCCTGACCGGGGTGTTTGCCCATTTCTGCCTGACCACCGCGCTGTCGCTGGCCTCGGCCTCGGTGGTGGTGCCGGTCGATTTTGCCCGCCTGCCGGTGATCGCCGTGGTCGCCATGGTGCTTTACGGCGAGCCGCTGGATTGGTGGGTCCTGATCGGTGGCGGCGTGATTTTCGTCGCAAACTGGATCAACATCCGGGCCGAAAACCGGGCAAAGCGACCACAGTTGCCGGTAAAGTTCTTGTGACGTGGCGTCATTCGTTGACCGCTTGGCGCGTGCAACCTAGCACTGAATGCAACCGGGGAGGAGAGCCCGGGTGTGCATTCGGCTCAAGGGGACGGTAAACATGAAACGGGTAACGGCAACTCTGGGGGCCCTGGTGATGACGGCTGGTGCCGCCGCAGCGGGCGGCATCGAGCGCGCGAACCAGTCGGTCGGGGTGATCTTCGAGACCGGCAACTATGCCGAGTTTTCGGTCGGCAGAGTGATGCCGGACGTCAGCGGGGTCGCGGTTCCGGCACTCGGCGGTTTTCCTTCCGGCAACATGGCACTTGACTTCACCCAACTTGGCGGTGCGATCAAATTCAAGCTTGGCGAAAACCTCGATGCCGCGATCATCTTCGATCAGCCGTTCGGAGCCGACGCCAGCTATCCGCTGGTGCCCGGCTATTTTGCGCGCGGCACGACGGCCGAGCTTACCACCAACGATGTGACCGGCGTGTTGAAATACCGCCTGCCGTCGAACATCAGCGTTTACGCCGGTGTGCGCTATGAAGTCATGGATGCCCAGGCGTCGATCCCCTTTGCCGGCGGCTATACCGTCAGCGGGGCGCGGGATGGCGGGGTCGGCTATCTGATCGGTGCCGCCTACGAGAAGCCCGAGATCGCGTTGCGGGTCGCGCTGACCTACAATTCGGAGGTCAAGCATTCACTTGCAACCACCGAATTCGGTGCGTCCAGACCCGAGACGGCGGTCAACAGCCCGCAGTCGGTCAACCTCGAATTCCAGACCGGGGTCGCCGCCAACACGCTGGTGTTCGGCTCGGTGCGCTGGGTTGACTGGACCTCGTTCGTGATTTCTCCGGCCGTCTATTCCACTGTCGTCAGCCCGGGCAATCCGCTGGTTTCCTATGCCAGCGATACCGTGACCTATACGCTGGGTGTCGGGCGCAAACTCAACGAGCACTGGTCGGTGGCGGCGTCGCTTGGCTATGAAAAGCCGACCGGCGACTCCAGCTCGAACCTCGCCCCCGCCGATGGCAAGCGCAGCGTCACGCTTGCGGCCATCTACGCCACTGGCAACATGAAGATCACCGGCGGCGTGACTTATGTCGATGTCGGCGATACTTTTACCGAGTTGGGGGGAGCGACGGCCGCCAATTTCACCGGCAACCAGGCGGTGGGCGTCGGCGTCAAGGTCGGCTTCAGCTTCTGATCCGGCCCCGACCGGCGTTCGGCCCCGCACCAGTTGCGGGGCCGTTTGCTTGCCCGACACCCGCCCTTGCACATTTCGCGTGAAATTTCCGGGGCGCGGCGCTAACAGGGCAGAGTCAACCGGGGGCTTTGCGCCATGATCTATTCCACCGCCGAAAGCTGGCGCGCCGCCCGGGCCAAACGGGTGCTGCTTTACGGCATGTCGGGGCTGGGCAAGACCCACCTCTCGGCCGTGCTGCGCGAGTGCGGCACCTGGTTTCACTACTCGGTCGATTACCGCATCGGCACCCGTTACATGGGCGAATTCATCGCCGACAATTTCAAGCGCGAGGCGATGCGGGTGCCCTTGCTGCGCGAGCTGTTGCTGACCGATTCGGTGTTCATCGCCTCGAACATCACCTTCAACAACCTCGCGCCGCTTTCCACCTACCTTGGCAAGCCCGGCAACCCCGAGCGCGGCGGGGTGCCATTTGCCGAATATCTGCGCCGCCAGACCCAGCACCGCGAGGCCGAGATCGCCGCCCTGCTCGACACCCCGCATTTCATCGAGCGCGCCCGCGAGATTTACGGCTACGACAATTTCGTCTGCGATTCCGGCGGCTCGATCTGTGAGGTGGTCGATCCCGACAACCCCGCCGATCCGGTGCTGCGGGTGCTGGCCGACCACATGCTGCTGGTCTGGATCAAGGGCTCTGACGCCCATACGACCGAGCTGATCCGGCGCTTTGATCGCGCCCCCAAGCCGATGTATTACCAGCCCGAATTCCTGCGCGCGGCGTGGCACGACTACCGCCACGAATCCGGCCTGGCCGAGCATGAGGTCGATCCCGATGCCTTCGTGCGCTGGACCTATGCCCGCGCCCTGGCACACCGCCAGCCGCGCTATGCTGCCATGGCGCGCTGGG
Source organism: uncultured Rhodobacter sp. (assembly GCA_964419305.1). Lineage (GTDB taxonomy): Bacteria > Pseudomonadota > Alphaproteobacteria > Rhodobacterales > Rhodobacteraceae > CAYQPD01. Next base: position 1,711 of record CAYQPD010000175.1, on the reverse strand, counting down.
GTGTGACCGTCACCGCCGAGCAGGTGGCGCAGGTCAGGGACGGTGCCGACTTTGCCGATCTGATCGCCGCTGCCATCGCCGCCCGCCCCGCGCCCGCCCCGGAAGGATCCTGATGCCGATCACCCTGCCCACCACCCTGCCCGCGTTTGATATCCTGCAACAGGAAGGCGTCATGGTGATGTCGCCGGAACGGGCGACAACCCAGGAAATCCGCCCGCTGCGCATCGCCCTGCTGAACCTGATGCCGAAGAAGATTCAGACCGAAACCCAGTTTGCCCGGCTGATCGGGGCCACCCCGATTCAGATCGACCTCACGCTGATCCGGATGACCGAACATCAGGCGCGCAATACCGCGCCCGAACACATGGCGTCGTTTTACCGGCCCTTCTCTGCGGTCCGGGGCGAGAAATTCGATGGCCTGATCATCACCGGCGCGCCGATCGAGCATCTCGCGTTCCCCGACGTCACCTACTGGGACGAACTGCGCGAAGTGATGGACTGGACCCAGACCCACGTTCATTCGACCTTCGGCGTGTGCTGGGGCGGCATGGCGATGATCAACCACTTTCACGGGGTGCAAAAGCACCTGCTGGCGGCCAAGGCCTTCGGCTGCTTTCGTCACCAGAACCTGCGCCCGACCTCGCCTTATCTGCGCGGCTTTTCCGATGATTTCGTCATCCCGGTGTCACGCTGGACCGAAATGCGCCAGGCCGAGATCGACGCCGCACCGGGACTTGTCACCCTGCTGGGCAGCAATGAGGTCGGCCCCTGCCTGATCGAAGACCCGGCCCACCGCGCGCTTTATATCTTCAACCATTTCGAATATGACAGCGACACCCTGAAACAGGAATACGACCGCGATGTGGCCGCCGGAACCGCGATCAACGTGCCTTTGAACTACTATCCCGACGACGATCCTTTACGACGGCCGTTGAACCGCTGGCGCAGTCATGCCCATCTGCTTTACGGTAACTGGATCAACGAGATCTACCAATCCACCCCCTACGAGATCGCCCGCATTGGTTGTTAGCACTCTTCTTGCCGCCGGGGCCGTGCTGGGCGGCGGCGCGGTGCTGATCGACCGCCGCGCCAGCGTGCGCGAGGCATGGGCCGATCACGCCTATCCCCCGACCGGACAATTCGTCACGGTGGCGGGCAAGCGGGTGCATGTCGTGATCACGGGCCGCGGGCCGGACCTCGTGCTGATCCATGGCGCCAGCGGCAACGCCCGCGATTATACCTTTGCCCTGGCGGGTCAGCTTGCCGACAGCTTTCGGGTGATCGTGTTCGACCGCCCCGGTCTGGGGTGGTCCGAAGGGCTGGGCGAGGCGGGCATCAGCCCAGGCGCGCAGGCCGATCACCTGCGCGCCGCCGCCGCCCAGCTAGGTGTGCGCCGCCCACTGGTGCTGGGCCACAGCTACGGCGGCGCGGTGGCGCTGGCCTGGGGTCTGGCCGCGCCGACCGAGACCGCCGCTCTGGTGGTGGTGTCGGGGGCAACGATGCCCTGGGTCGAGCCGCTGGATTGGTTCTTCACCCTGACCTCGAACCCGTATTCCGCCGCCCTTGCGGTGCCGCTGCTGACTGCCTTTGCCCCCCTCAGTCGGCTTCAGACCGACATCGCCGCAATCTTCAAACCATCTGCGGTGCCGCCCGGCTACAGCGAATACGTCGGGGCCGGGCTGACCCTGCGGCGCGCTACCCTGCACAGCTA
>CAYQPD010000174.1:1779-4834 GCA_964419305.1 uncultured Rhodobacter sp. | reverse complement strand
TGTCGAGCCGCCCGGAGCGGTCCTTGGCCGGAAATCCGAACGGGTTCAGCGTCTGGCAGACGAAGGCGCGCGCGGGCTGGCCATCGGCCCCGGCAATCTCGGCCATGGTGATCACCTGATCGACGATCCCGGGCAGTTCCAACCCGGTCTTGGAACCGTCGATCTGCGGCGAGAACACCTTGCGATTGAAGTCATCGAGCTTCTCGTCGAGGATGCCGACGAACCAGATGTTCTTGCCGCGCGTGTGCTGCAGATGCGTGAGCCAGGCGATCATCTCGCGGCCATGCAACCCGTACGCACCCCGGACATCCGGCTTGCCGGTTTTTTCCGAAAACGCTTCGGGCTGGCCCTTGCACCACTGAAAACACAGCCGCCCCGCGACGGTGATGGAGTCGACGAAGATCGTCTCGTAGCGCTCAACGGCAGCCGGATCGCCAAACTTCTGGCAGACGGCGGCATGATGTGCGGGGCTGTAAGCCTGATCGTCGCGCAAGCTGGGGTTCGCACCGCCGATGAACACCGCGAAGTCGCGGCAATCCATCCAGGTGCGCGGCCGGATCGTGTCGATCGCCAGTCCCTCGATGGCGAGATCACCCGCCTCGAGATCCATGAACAGGGTCGTCGTGGCATTCATCGACCACAGCAGACTGGTTTTGCCGATGCCCGATTTGCCGAAGATGCAGCCCTTGATCCCGCGCGGCTCGGCCAGCCGCTGATCGGCGGTGATGATGGGGAAGCTCATCAGCGGCCCACCACGTTGAGTGCGGCAGCGACCGCCGGATCGGTGCCGACGGCCCCAGCTTTGCGGCCCAGTTCGTAGAGCCGTTTCAACGACGAGGACCGACGGATGACGGCCGAGCATTCCAGATCGGCGGCGACTATCGCAAAGGCGATGTCGTCCAGCGTCGCCTTGGTGATCAGCACCGGGGGCTCGACCAGGCGGCCCGAGTGCTTCGGGAAGCAAAGAGCATCCGGAAGATCCTCAAGGCCGTAGTGCGCCTGCTTCAGGCGTGCCAGAGCGTTTGCAAAAAACATTATTTGTCCTCTGCGTTGAGGGTGAGACAGAAGGTCGGGCGACCGGTGCGCAGGGTCCGTGCGCCTGCGAAGCCGTCGCGCATGGCGGGCGGCCAGGCGCTGTAGCGCCGTTCCGGCACTGAGAAGGTGATCTCGAGGTAGTCGGTGGGGGTGTCGCCGCTGGCGCGGATCCGCTCGGCCATGGCGGCCAGCGCTGCCTGATCCCATTCGACCCGCTTGGGCGCATCGGCGATCACGGTGACGGGGCCGTCCTGAAACCGAACGGTGCCGCTGTCCTTGTTGGCGGCGAGACGCTCAGTCTGGGCGCGGTGTTCGTATTTCTGGATGAGCGCGCCGTTGAACCAGTCGCGCAGCAGCCTGGCCTTGCGGAAATGCTCCTCGACCTCGGCTTGCAGCAGGGCGAGATCTTCGGCAGGAAACGCAATGATCTCGCCGATCGGCTGCTGATCCAGCGTATCGAGGGTGATGCGGTTGGGAATGTTCATGATCATCCCCTCAAGCCGCGGGCTTTGACGAGACTTCGGCCGTGCTGTTGCGCAGCTGGCTGTCCTCGTAGCCTTCGACGTCTTCGAGGCGGTAAACCACCCGGCCGCCGACTTTCATGTAACGGGGCCCCTCTCCCGTCCAACGCCAGCGCTCCAATGTGCGCGGGCTGATGTTCAACCGAGCGGCCAGCTCGATCTGGTTCAAATGTCTGATGGTCATCTGGTACTCCTTCGGAACAGATCGCTTCCAAAGGCAAAATCACGCAGATGACGGGAGAAGAGCGACACCCGGACAGGGAGAAGAACAGGGAGAAATTACCCTAGAACTCGAAGGCCCAGAGTCCGTTGGTCGATTTGAGGTGGGGGGAGAGTTGCGCCCATTTCTCTGTGCCGAATGCGCGTCGCAACGATCCGGAGCCAGAACCGGCATCTGTCAGCAGATTTTCCGCCGAATACCGCTTTTTCGCCTTAAACCCCTCGACCAGCGTCCGAAGCATCTTGATCTGAATATCGGATTTGAAGCTGATAGGCTCGCCACCAAGAATGATCAGCTGCTTGCCATCTGGCGACAAATTCAGGGGTTCTGAAGGATCCGGCAGATACGTGCCGTCGAGGCGGGCAGCCAGAATATCAGGATGGATCACAATCCCGTCCGCGAAACCGACCACATCGCGGAAGTCGACCACCAGCTGCCCTGACGCTGCGGGCAGTTTCAGATGGCTGACGGGCGTCGTCGTCAACAGGACGCGCGTTCGCAGCGCAGGACGCGCCCTTGCAGCGTTCGCAATCTGGTTGGCGACCGTCTCGTTTGACAGTCTGCGCGCGAACCAGACCGGCACACGCTCGGCACGACGGCCGAGGCGCACATCACCAATTTCCCATAAAAGATTTGGGATCAACATGATCGGGCCATGGCGACTGGCCAGATCGAACTGCGCCGTCAGCCGGGACAGCAACGCTGGCATATCAAGCCGATAGAGCGCCGTCTGTTCCGGGCCGACTTTCACCCAACCCGCGTTCGGGCTGAAATAGCCGTGGGAACCATCGTCTGGCGACCGGATCAGCGGCACTGGTTCATCATCGTGGTCAACCAGCGACGTGGTCACGGCGTCGTCACCGATACGTGCCAAAAGGCCTGCGGCGAGGAGCTGCCTCCCCGCCGCGGCATGATATGTCTTCAGGACTTGCGCGGCGATCTGTGCGTCAGGCGTGTTGGCAATTGTGCTGATTAAGCCCAACCCACGCGAATCAATCTTCGAACATCGGTTGGTCATCGACCAGAATCCCCCAACGGCGCAGATACTTTTCGCCGATCAGCTGCTCCTGTTCAGTCTGGTCCTTGAGGTTGCAACCATGCGGCATCGTCACAGCCAAGGTCAGCGACCGCCCGCGGCGCGCATCACCCTTCGGGTGAAACTTGATCGCCAACTTGGCCTGCGTGATCACCCAGCCGCGCCGCAGGGGATTGCTGGTCCCGAATTCCTCGTCGGCCATGTCCCAGATGGTGCCATCCGCTTTCGCAGAATTCTCGAACG
>CAYQPD010000174.1:0-1679 GCA_964419305.1 uncultured Rhodobacter sp. | reverse complement strand
TCCTCGTCGGCCATGTCCCAGATGGTGCCATCCGCTTTCGCAGAATTCTCGAACGTCACACGCCGACCGACATTATCAATCGGCATCAAGCGCAGCTGGCGCACGTCGACATGCTCGATCCCGTCCTCGAGATCAGTCGGAAAAGTGAAGCGATCAAGCAGCTCCGACAGATCGTAATGGCGCATCGGGACTTTTTCGCTGCTGAACTCGACACCAAGAAGATGACGGGCCAGAAACTGGGCCAGTTCCGCGCGGCTTTCGCGATCATTGGCCACCACCTCGATGACACCCGTCGATGGCTCATAGGTCATGGCCGCCTCGAAAACCGGCCGATAGGCACGGCGAACCAACTCGCCACCATCATCGAAGGCAAAGTGATCGTCTGGCAGACCTTCGCGGTAAACTGTGATCTGGGCCAGCTCGCAGTCCTCGCCATCAAAGGTCGGGCGAACGCGCTCGAAAATGTCGACATGTACATTGTTCGAGGCGAACCGCTCGCGCAGCGCCGCCCTGAAGGCATCAACCGACGTTAGATCGCGGCGCACCGTGCAATCGGCGTCACAAATAAAACCATCCCAACTGCGGCCACGACGGCGTTCATCGGTGAAGCGGACTTCCTCGGCGTGCCGGAACTGCACGCGCTGGTTCCGGAACATCCAGAGCGCCCGGTCATAGGGGTTCGCAAGACCATCGAGCACAGCCCGATCGTCAATGACGCTGTAGATGGCCACCTGCCCCGCATCATCGGACATCGACCCGACGCGATCAGCATCGTTGACGAGGCGGCTGCGTGCCGCGTCGTCCATATTGTCGACCGCCTGAAGCAGCGGTCGAACCACATCAGGCTCGGGTGCATCCCAATCCAGCGCCAACGGCAGCTCGATCCCGGAAGTATTGAAGTAAGCCCGAAGCGATGCAACGGGCGTGTTGCGGATGAAGCTGGTGATCGACGCCATCTGATGTCCTCCTCAGCCTTTGATCTTGCGGGGATCGTTACCGTGCGAATCCGACTGCCCGATCCGACCATCCTGGTTGTGGATCTTGAACTCGGTCCCGGCATTGCGGCTGATCTCGCGACCGCGATCCACCGCTTCCTGCTTGGTGTCGAAGTGCCCGCTGGCACGCTCTGCCCCACCGCGACGGATATCCCAGCCGCCGCCGTCGTTGGGTACCACGTGATGGGTACCCGATTCCTTGTCCTTTGCCATATCAGTTTCCTGTGTCTTGTAATGGCGAGAATCAAAGTTCGCGGTAGCGAACCTGCGCAGAAGATAGGGATTGCACGTATTGCGTGTCAAGGGCTAGATGTATGGTAAAGACGAACCACCGGCGCAAAGGAGGATTGCGGTGCCAACACCATTGGGCGAGCGCGTGCGCAAACTCAGACTAAAGCGCGGCCTGACGCTGGAAGGACTCGCGGAGCGGGTCGGATCCAGCAAAAGTTACATGTGGGAGATCGAAAACAAGGAGGTCACGCGGCCATCGGCAGAAAAGCTTAGCCAGATCGCATTGGCGCTCGATACAACGACCGAATATCTGCTGGCTGGCGACGGTGCCAATGAAGAAAACGCCGACGACCTGGCATTCTTTCGCAAATACAAAGGGATGACGACCGGCTCCAAAGAGCGATTGCGCAAGATGCTGGACATACTGGACGACGATTGATGGCAATGGACGGA
>CAYQPD010000173.1:0-4841 GCA_964419305.1 uncultured Rhodobacter sp. | reverse complement strand
CGGATGCTTCAGCTTGCGCAACGCCTTGGCCTCGATCTGGCGGATGCGTTCGCGGGTGACCGAGAACTGCTGCCCGACCTCTTCCAGCGTGTGGTCGGTGTTCATCCCGATGCCGAAGCGCATCCGCAGCACCCGTTCCTCGCGCGGGGTCAGCGACGCCAGCACCCGGGTCGTCGTTTCCTTCAAATTCTCCTGAATCGCACTGTCCAGCGGCAAAATCGCGTTCTTGTCTTCGATGAAGTCGCCAAGCTGGCTGTCTTCCTCATCCCCGATCGGGGTTTCCAGGGAAATCGGTTCCTTGGCGATCTTCATCACCTTGCGAACCTTTTCCAGCGGCATCTGCAGCTTGACCGCCAGCTCTTCGGGCGTGGCCTCGCGGCCGATCTCGTGCAGCATCTGCCGCCCGGTGCGCACCAGCTTGTTGATGGTCTCGATCATGTGCACCGGAATGCGGATGGTGCGGGCCTGATCGGCGATCGAGCGGGTGATGGCCTGCCGGATCCACCAGGTGGCATAGGTGCTGAACTTGTAGCCGCGGCGGTATTCGAATTTATCCACCGCCTTCATCAACCCGATATTGCCTTCCTGAATCAGATCAAGGAATTGCAGCCCGCGGTTGGTGTATTTCTTGGCAATACTGATCACCAGCCGCAGGTTGGCCTCGACCATTTCCTTCTTGGCCTGGCGTGCCTCTTTCTCGCCCTTTTGCACCTGATTGACGATGCGGCGGAATTCGGAAATATCGACCCCGATGTATTGCCCGACCTGTGCCATGTCGGCGCGCAATTCTTCCACCTTGTCACGGCTTTTCTCGATCAGCGCCTGCCAGCCCCGACCGGCCTTGGCACTCATCCGGTCAACCCAGGTCGGATCAAGCTCGTAGCCCTGATATTCGTCGATGAATTCGCGCCGGTTGATGCGGGCGGCGTCGGCCAGTTTGACCATGCCGGAATTGATCACCATGATCTTGCGGTTGATGCCGTAAAGCTGGTCGATCAGCGCCTCGATGCGGTTGTTGTGCAGGTGCAGCTCGTTCACCCGCAGCACGATTTCCGCGCGCAGGGTCTGATAGGCGGCTTCCTGGTCGTTGGAAAAACGGCCCTCGTCGTTCATCGTCGCGTGCATCCGCTGTTTCTGCATTGCCGCGAGGCCGGTGTAGTCGCGCGCGATGATTTCCAGGGTTTCCAGCACGGCCGGTTTCAGCGCGGCCTCCATCGCCGCCAGCGACATCGCCGAGGCCTCGTCGTCGTCGTCTTCGTCATCCTGACTGACGATCGGGTTGCCATCGGCGTCAAGTTCGGGCTCAGCCCCGCCGACCGGCGGTGGTGCCACGCCAACCTCGCCCGGACCCGCCTCATGCCCCGCCCCGACCATTTCCTCGTCGCCGTCGAGCGAGCGCCCGAAGGTGGTTTCAAGGTCGATCACGTCGCGCAGCAGAATGTCTTCGGACAACAGCTCGTCGCGCCAGATGGTGATGGCCTGAAACGTCAGCGGGCTTTCGCACAGCCCCAGGATCATGGTGTTGCGGCCGGCCTCGATGCGCTTGGCAATCGCGATCTCGCCTTCGCGCGACAGCAGCTCGACCGAGCCCATCTCGCGCAGATACATCCGCACCGGATCGTCGGTGCGGTCCATCGCCTCGGCGCTGGACCCGGCCACCGCCACCTCGCGCGAGGTCGAGGTGGTGGTGACCAGCTCGCCCGCCGCTTCGCCCTCTTCGGCCTCGTCGTTCTCGATCACGTTGATGCCCATTCCGGACAGCATCGACATCACGTCTTCGATCTGCTCGCTCGAGGCCTGCTCGGGCGGCAGCGCGGCGTTCAACTGGTCGTAAGTGATGTAGCCGCGCTCGCGGGCGTCGGCGATCATGCGCTTGACGGCGGCCTGGCTCATGTCAAGCGAGGCATCGGGTTCCTGCTCGTCGGGTTTGCCGTCGTCGGTTTCCTTGGCTGACATGGGTGCTCCTGATGGGCAGGCCGAATCGGCCGGGTCGAATTGCGAATCGGTCTGGCGCAGTTGTCGAATCAATAGCGCGAATCACGGGAGGGAAAAGGGGTCAGCCCTTCTTCTTTACCCAGATCCGGCCGTCGATCATGTTTTGCAGGTTCTTTGACAGGGCAATGCGGTCTTCTCCAAGGTCTTTCGTATCTTCGATCCCCGAGCGGTCGGCCCGGAACCGGGCTTCCGAGGCTTGCGCAAGGCGCCAGGTCAGACCCTCGTCGGCCAGGCCGGCCAGGTCTTCGACGGCATCCTCGATTTCCTGTCGCGCCCGGCGACGCGCCTCAAGCTTGGCCAGTTCTTCGGCCACGCACATCACCGCCGCCTCGTGGTCTTGCGGGTTGCGGATCGGTGGTGCCAGTCGGACATGGGTCTGGGCCAGCAGGCTGTCAAGGGCAGCGCGCGCTGCTGCAAGGATGCCCGCCCGCGCCACTTCGGGGTCAGGGGTATGAGCCTGCGCCAGCAGCGCCGCCATCAGGCGGATGTGGTTGTCATCCGCGAGGTCCAGCCGTTCCAGGGCCGACTCGAACCGGGTGATCAGGGCGGGGTGGGTGGCAAGGGTGGCCAGAATCACCGACAGGCGCAGGGCTTCGGCGGCGCGGTCATCGGGCGCATTGGCCAGCAGCGAGGCGCGGGTGCCGGGTTGGGCGGCCAGCGGCTCCGGGCGCTGACCCTTGCGAAACGTCGGTTTGCGCCCGGCCTGACCGAACAGCTCCCACCGCAGGCGCTTGATTTCGTCGCCGTAATGGCCGCGGATCGAGGCATCCGTGATCCGCATCAGGGCGGCGCGCAGGGTCTTGTCGAGCGTGGCCTTGCGTTCGGGGGAATCAAACACCCGGCCTTCGGTTTCGCGCCGCCACAGCAGCGCGACCATCGGTTGCGCCGCATCCAGCACCCGCTGCATCGCCGCCGCCCCCTGCGCGCGGATCAGATCGTCGGGGTCCAGCCCCTGCGGCAGAATGGCAAAGCGCAGGCCCTGCCCGGCCTCAAGCAGCGGCAGGGCCAGATCGACCACCCGCAGCGCGGCCTTGAAACCGGCGCTGTCACCATCAAGGGCAATGATCGGCTCGGGGTGGATGCGCCACATCAGGCGCAACTGGTCTTCGGTGACGGCGGTGCCGAGGGGGGCGACGGTGGCGGGGAATCCCGCCTCGCAAAGCGCGATCACGTCCATGTAGCCTTCGGTCACGATCAGCGGCACGCCTTTGCCCGCCGCCGCGCGCGCCGCCGCCTGATGGTAAAGGCTGCGGCCCTTGTCGAACAGCTCGGTTTCCGGGCCGTTAAGGTATTTGGCGCGGGCGTTCGGGTCCAGCGCGCGCCCGCCAAGGCTGATGGCGCGGCCCCGCCCGTCGCGGATCGGAAAGATGATGCGGTCGCGGAAGCGATCGTAAGGCGCGCCGCCGTCTTCCGGGCGGGCGCAAAGACCGGCGTCCACGATCAGATCGGGGGCAATGCCCTTGGCGCTCAGGGCGTGGAACAGGCCCTGGCGCAGGTCGGGGGCAAAGCCGATCTCGAAGCGGTCCTGCCCGGCGGGGGAAAGGCCACGGCGCGCCAGATAGTCGCGCGCCGCCGCCCCTGCCGCCGACTGGAGTTGCAGCCGGTAATGCTGCACCGCCTGCTCGATCACCTGCACCAGTTGGCTGCGCCGGCCTTCGTGCTGCACCGCCACCGGGTCGCGCGCGGGCATCGGCATCCCGGCCTCGCGCGCCAGCAGCTCGACCGCCTCGATGAAGCCCAGGTTTTCGGTTTCGCGCACAAAGGTCACGGCGTCGCCCTTGGCGTGGCAGCCGAAGCAATAGTAGAACCCCTTGCGGTCATCGACGTGAAAGCTGGCGGACTTTTCCTGATGGAACGGGCAGGGTGCCCACATGTCGCCCTTGCCCTGATTGGACTTGCGCAAATCCCATGTCACCTTGCGCCCGACCACCTGGGCCAGCGACAGGCGGGTGCGCAGATCGTCGAGGAATCCGTCCGGCAGGGTCATGGGGCCTTTATCGGGCCAAGGCGGCGGCGAGTCCAGACACCGCCCTTGGGGCGCGCGCGGGCAGCGGGGGGACTTCACGTCCCCCCGCACCCCCCTGTGGGATATTTAGACAAAGGTGAATGGTGGGGATCAGCTCGCGGTCAAGGCGGCTCGGGCGGCGATGGCCTGCATGGCGGCGGTGATTTCGTGCCAGGCGGTTTGTGCCATCGAGCGGAACACCAGAAGTTCGAAGCGCTGCGCGTCGGTGCGCATCACGATCGCCGACATGTGGTTGAGGGCGGTGCGCGCGACGCTGCCGGGGGCAAACCGGGCGGGCCGCAGATCAAGCGCCATCAGCCGCGCCAGCACCGCTTCGACCGCTGCGCCGGACAGCGCCAGGCAGGCCCAGCCGTCGCTCTGGTCGGTCAGGGCGGCGGCGGTGGCAAGCGGGTCGGGTGCCGCCCCGATCAGGAACGCCTGATCGCGCCCGGTCCAGACCATGCGGGCGCTGGCGTGGGCGGTGAAGCGGTTGGGTTCGGGCCATCCGAGGCCCAGGGTTTTCAGCGCGGCGGCAAAGGCCTTTTTCTGCCCGTCGAGTGGGGCGACCGAAGTCATGCGATCCAGCACGATCTCGGACAATGTGACCCCGGCAAGGGTGACCGGCGCAGGTCCGGCAAGCGGCGATTTGGCGATCAGGCTAGGCACGGAGTTTTGCTCCTTCCTTGTCGTGAAACACCGGGTCGGTGACTTCACACCGCACGTCGATCCGGCGCAGGTGATCGACCAGGCGGATCGTCTCGCCGTGGCGGGCGCGGCCGTTCTTCAGAAACGCCAAGGCCAGCCAGGAGTGCAGGGTGGGCGAGTAGCCGACCGAGGTGAC
>CAYQPD010000172.1:0-4879 GCA_964419305.1 uncultured Rhodobacter sp. | reverse complement strand
CGGCTGCGGTTGCTGCCGCCCCGCAAGGCGCGATTGCGATCGGGCCGGACAACCACGTGATCCACGAGGCCCACAATGTGCCGGTCTGGGTCAAGTTGGCACCGTTCATCGCGATGGTGCTGGGTTTTGGGCTGGCCTGGCTGTTCTATGTCCGCGCAACCGCGCTGCCTGCGGCTCTGGCGCAGCGGTTGCGTCCGCTTTACCTGTTCGTGCTGAACAAGTGGTATTTCGACGAGCTTTACGATCTGATCTTCACCCGCATGGCCAAGTGGATCGGCGGGCTGTTGTGGCGGCGCGGTGACGGCACCATGATTGACGGCACCATCAACGGGGTGGCGATGGGGATCATTCCGCTGCTGACCCGGCTGGCCGGGCGGATGCAGTCGGGCTTCGTGTTCCACTACGCCTTCGCGATGGTGGCGGGGATCGTGATCCTTGCCACCTGGATGACGCTTCAGGGGGGAGCGCAATGATGGCGAACCTGCTTTCCATCATCACCTTCATCCCGAGTGTGGCGGCGGTGATCCTGGCGCTGTTCCTGCGCGGCGACGACGAGGCCGCAGCGCACAACGCCAAGTGGCTGGCGCTGCTGGCCACTTCGGCCACCTTTCTGGTGTCGCTGTTCGTGCTGGCGGGGTTCGACCCGGCCGACACCGGGATGCAGTTCGTCGAGGATCGCACCTGGATCCTCGGGCTGAAATACAAGATGGGCGTCGATGGCATTTCGGTGCTGTTCGTGATGCTGACCACCTTCCTGATGCCGATCACCATTCTGGCCTGCTGGCCGGTGACGGTGCGGGTCAAGGAATACATGATCGCCTTCCTGCTGCTGGAAACCCTGATGATCGGGGTGTTCACGGCGCTGGATCTGGTGCTGTTCTACCTGTTCTTCGAGGGTGGCCTGATCCCGATGTTCCTGATCATCGGCATCTGGGGCGGGAAAGAGCGGGTTTATGCCGCGCTGAAGTTCTTTCTTTATACCTTCCTCGGCTCGGTGCTGATGCTGGTGGCGCTGATCGTGATGTATGTCGAGGCGGGCACCACCGATGTGGTGGCGCTGATGAGCCACGATTTCGCCCACGAAACGATGTCGGTGCTGGGAATTCCGGTTGCGGGCGGGTTGCAGACGCTGCTGTTTCTCGCGTTCTTCGCAAGCTTTGCGGTCAAGATTCCGATGTGGCCGGTGCATACCTGGCTGCCCGACGCCCACGTGCAGGCCCCGACCGCGGGCTCGGTGATCCTGGCCTCGATCATGCTCAAGATGGGCGGCTACGGTCTGCTGCGGTTCTCGCTGCCGATGTTCCCGGTGGGATCGGACGTGCTGACGCCGCTGGTGTTCACCCTGAGCGTGATCGCGATCATCTACACCAGCCTGGTCGCACTGGCCCAGACCGACATGAAAAAGCTGATCGCCTATTCCTCGGTGGCGCACATGGGCTATGTCACGATCGGCATCTTTGCGGTCAATCAGCAGGGCGTCGATGGCTCGATCGTGCAGATGCTGAGCCACGGCTTTGTCGCCGGGGCGCTGTTTCTGTGCGTCGGCGTGATCTACGACCGGATGCACACCCGCGAGATTTCGGCCTACGGCGGTCTGGTCAACCGGATGCCATCTTACGCGCTGGTGTTCATGTTCTTCGCGATGGCCAACGTCGGGCTGCCCGGCACCAGCGGTTTCGTCGGCGAGTTCCTGATCCTGGTTGGCGCGTTTCAGGTCAACACCTGGGTGGCGGTGCTGGCGGCCAGCGGCATGATCCTGTCGGCGGCCTACACGCTGTGGCTTTACCGCCGGGTGGTGTTCGGCGATCTGATCAAGGAAGCGCTGAAAACCATTGCCGACATGTCGCGCCGCGAGTGGCTGATCTTTGCCCCGCTGATCGCCATGACCCTGCTGGTGGGGCTTTATCCAAGCCTTGTGACCGATCTGATCGGTCCCTCGGTAAGTGCGCTTGTGGCCGACTATCACGCGGCACTGCCAGCGCTAGCGAATTGAGGGACGGAAAACCATGACCCCTGCCGATTTCACCACTGTTCTGCCCGAGGTCGTGCTTGCGGCCTATGCCATGGCGGCCCTGCTTTACGGCGCCTTCACCAGCAAGGACGGCACCGCCCCGATGCTGACCTGGGCCACGGTGGGGGTGTTCGCGGCGCTGGCGCTCTGGATCGGGATGACCGGCAGCGGCTCGCGCAGCGCCTTTGGCGGCATGCTGATCGACGATCCGCTGGCGCGTTTTGCCAAGGTGACGGTGCTGCTTTCCGCCGCCGCGGTGCTGGCAATGAGCCAGGATTACATGGCGCGCCGTGGCCTTGGCCGGTTCGAGACCCCGATCCTGATCGCGCTGGCGGTGATCGGCATGATGGTGATGGTCTCGGCCGCCGACCTGATGACGGTTTACATGGGGCTCGAGTTGCAGTCGCTGGCGCTTTACGTGCTGGCGGCGCTGCGCCGCGAAAGCCCGAAATCGACCGAGGCGGGGCTGAAATACTTTGTGCTGGGGGCGCTGTCGTCGGGGATCTTCCTTTACGGGGCGTCGCTGACCTACGGCTTTGCCGGCACCACCCAGTTTGCCGGCATCCTGTCCACCCTGACCGGCGATCTGCCGCTGGGGCTGCTGTTCGGGCTGGTGTTCATGCTGGCCGGGCTGGCGTTCAAGGTCTCGGCGGTGCCGTTCCACATGTGGACGCCCGATGTCTATGAAGGCGCGCCCACCCCGGTGACCGCGCTGTTCGCCACCGCCCCCAAGGTCGCGGCGATGGTGATGATCGTGCGCCTGATGTTCGACGCCTTCGGCACGATTCCGGCGCAGTGGACCCAGGTGGTGGCGCTGCTGGCGCTGGCCTCGATGGTGCTGGGCTCGATCGCCGGGGTCGGGCAGCGCGACATCAAGCGGCTGATGGCCTATTCCTCGATCGTGCACATGGGGTTTGCGCTGCTGGGGCTGGCGGCGGGCACCGCACTTGGGGTGCAGGCGACGCTGGTCTATATGGTGATCTATGTCGCGATGAACATCGGCACCTTCGCCTTCATCCTGTCGATGGAGAAGGACGGCAAGCCCGTCACCACCATCGACTCGCTGAACCTGATGGCCAAGGCCGAACCGCTGAAATCGCTGGCGGTGCTGCTGTTGATGTTCAGCCTGGCCGGGGTGCCGCCGCTCTTGGGGTTCTTCGGGAAATTCTATGTGCTGAAGGCCGCGATCGACGCCAACCTGATGTGGCTGGCGATCATCGGGGTGATCGCCTCGGTGATTGCGGCATTCTACTATATCCGCATCGTGTTCTACATGTATTTCGGCAAGGAAGCCGATGGCACGATCAGCCGCATGGCTCCGGCGCAGTGGGTGGTGCTGATGGCGATGGCGGCGGTGATGGTGCTGGGGGTGATCAACCTGTTCGGCATCGACCCGCTGGCGGCGGTTGCGGCGGAAGCACTTGTCCGCTGACGAGCTCTGGCCTGCCGGGGTTGGGCGACATGTGCTGGAAACCGTTGACAGCACCAACGCCCATGCCGGACGGCTGGCCGCAGGGGGCCTGAGCGGCCCGGCCTGGGTGCTGGCGCAGCAGCAGACCGCCGGGCGCGGACGGCGCGGGCGACCTTGGGTCAGCCCGCGCGGAAATTTCTACGCCTCGCTGGTGATGCAACCGCCCGAACCGGCGCGCGCGGTGGCGCTGCGCTCGTTCGCGGCGGCACTGGCGCTGCGCGAGGCGCTGGTCGGGTTGACCGGCCTGCCGCAGGGGTTTTCTTTGAAATGGCCCAATGATGTGCTGCTGAATGGCGGCAAGCTGGCGGGCATCCTGCTGGAAAGCGTAGGGCAGGGGGCGGGGGTGGCGCATCTGGTGATCGGCTTCGGGGTCAACCTGATCTCGGCCCCCGAGCCGGGGCAGGTCGAGCCGGGGGCCGTGCTGCCGGTCAGCCTGTTGGCCGAGACCGGGCTGCGGCTGCCCCCCGCGACTGTTCTTGCCGCCCTCGCCCCGGCGTGGGCGCGGTGGGAGGCGGTGTTTCTGGCGCATGGCTTTGCGCCGGTGCGGGCCGAGTGGCTGCGCTACGCAGCACAGCTTGGCCAGCCGATCCGTGCCCGCACCGGCAGCGCCGAGCAAAGCGGCATCTTCGAGACGGTGGACGCGCAAGGCGCGTTGGTGCTGGCCACGCCTGCGGGCCGGGTGGCAATCCCTGCCGCCGAGGTTTTCTTCTAAGCCAAATTGCGCGATACTGGGCGTCGGCTGACCCGGCGCGCGGCAACCCATAGGGGACGACATGCTTCTGGCAATCGACTGCGGCAATACCAACACGGTGTTCTCGATCTGGGACGGCAGCCGGTTTCTGGCGACCTGGCGGATGGCCACCGACCATCGCCGCACCGCGGACGAATATTTCGTCTGGCTGCGCAGCCTGGTGATGCTGGGCGGGCTGGAGGTGAACATCCGCCACGCCATCATCTCGTCCACCGTGCCGAGGGTGGTGTTCAATCTGCGGGTGTTGTGCAACCGTTATTTCGACTGCCGCCCGCTGGTGGTGGGCAAGCCCGAGTGCCGTCTGCCAGTGGCGCCACGGGTCGATGCCGGGGTCACGGTCGGGCCGGACCGGCTGGTCAACACCGTGGCCGGGTTCGATCGCCATGGCGGCAACCTGATCGTGGTCGATTTCGGCACTGCCACCACTTTTGATGTGGTCGATCACGACGGCGCCTATATCGGCGGGGTGATCGCGCCCGGCGTCAACCTCAGCCTCGAGGCGCTGCACGCCTCGGCCGCCGCCCTGCCGCATGTCGATGTCACCCACCCGCAGATGGTGATCGGCACGAATACGGTGGCCTGCATGCAGTCGGGCGTGTATTGGGGCTACATCGGCCTTGCCGAGGGCATCGTGCGCCGCATCCGC
>CAYQPD010000171.1:0-4911 GCA_964419305.1 uncultured Rhodobacter sp. | reverse complement strand
CCATCCGCGAAGGCGGCCGCACCGTCGGCGCCGGAGTCGTGTCGAAAATCATCGCTTGAATGGAAGAGGGGCGGGGGTAACGCCCCCCGCACCCCGCCAAGCCCGAGGGCAAGAATATGCAAGGTCAGACTATCCGCATCAGGCTGAAGGCCTTCGATTACCGCGTGCTGGACGCCAGCACCGCGGAAATCGTCAACACCGCCAAGCGGACCGGGGCGCAAGTGCGCGGTCCGATCCCGCTGCCCAACAAGATCGAGAAGTTCACGGTTCTGCGTGGTCCGCACATCGACAAGAAGTCGCGTGACCAATGGGAAATTCGCACCCACAAGCGCCTGCTCGATATCGTCGATCCGACCCCGCAAACCGTGGACGCGCTGATGAAGCTCGACCTCGCGGCGGGTGTCGATGTCGAAATCAAAGTGTAAGGGGGCACAAGAGATGCGCTCTGGAGTTATCGCAAAGAAGCTGGGGATGACCCGGCTGTTTCTGGAAGACGGCAAGCAGGTTCCCGTGACCGTGCTGCAACTCGACAGTCTCAAGGTCGTGGCGCAACGCACCGCCGAGCATGACGGTTATACCGCTGTGCAGCTTGGTGCCGGGGTGGCCAAGGCCAAGCGGACCAGCGCCGGGATGCGCGGCCACTTTGCCAAGGCCAATGTCGAACCCAAGCGGAAGGTCGCGGAATTTCGCGTCACCGCCGATTGCCTGATCGGGGTTGGCGAGGAAATCACCGCCGACCATTATTTCGAGGGCCAGTTCGTCGATGTGGCGGGCACCTCGATCGGCAAGGGCTTTCAAGGCGCGATGAAGCGGCACAACTTCGGCGGCCTCAGGGCGTCGCATGGTGTGTCGGTTTCGCACCGCTCGCTGGGCTCGACCGGCCAATGCCAGGACCCCGGCAAGGTGTTCAAGGGCAAGAAGATGGCGGGCCAGATGGGCGCCGTGCGCTGCACCACGCAGAACCTGCAAGTGGTGCGCACCGATGCCGACCGCGGCCTGATCATGATCAAGGGCGCGGTTCCCGGCAGTGCCGGTGGCTGGGTAACGATCAAGGATGCGGTGAAGAAGCCGAAACCTGACGCCGCCATCCGCCCGGCCGCGCTGCGCTCGCACATGGCCGAGGCCCATGCGGCGGCGCATGCCGCTGCCCTGCTGGCCGAGGCCGAAGAAGCCGCTCACGAGGCCGCGCGGATTGCGGCCCACGAGGCGGAACAGCACGCGCTTGCGGCTGCCCACCATACTGCTGCGAAACCCTCCACCGGAGGCGAGACCAATGAAGGCTGATGTAATCACCCTGGCGGCCGGCAAGGCCGGCGTCATCGAACTTGACGACGCGATCTTCGGGCTGGACCCGCGCGCCGACATCCTGCACCGCGTGGTGCGCTGGCAACGGGCGAAAGCTCAGGCCGGCACCCATTCGACGCTGACCCGCGCCGAGGTGTCGTATTCCACCAAGAAGATCTATCGTCAGAAGGGCACCGGCGGCGCACGCCACGGCTCCAAGAAAGCACCGATCTTCCGGCATGGTGGCGTCGTCAAAGGCCCGCAGCCGCGCAGCCATGCCCATGACCTGACCAAGAAGTTCCGCGCCCTCGGGCTGCGGCACGCGCTTTCGGCCAAGGCTCTGGCGGGCGAACTGATCATTCTTGATGCGGCGACCTTGGCCGAGGCGAAGACCTCGTTTCTGGCCAAGGCCGTGCGCGAGCTGGGCTGGAAACGCGTGCTGATCATCGACGGGGCCGAGGTGAACGAAAACTTCGCCCTGGCGGCGCGCAACATCGACGGCATCGATGTGCTGCCGTCGATCGGTGCGAACGTCTATGACATCCTGCGGCGTGATCAACTGGTGATCACCAAGGCCGGTGTCGCAGCTTTGGAGGCCCGTCTGGCGAAAGGGGACCTGAAATGAGCGCGAAACCCGAACATTACGACGTGATCCGCAAGCCGATCATCACCGAAAAGGCAACCATGGTCTCGGCTGCCAATGCTGTGGTGTTCCAGGTCAAGATGGACGCGACCAAGCCCGCGATCAAGGAAGCCGTCGAGGCGATCTTTGGCGTCAAGGTGAAGGCGGTCAACACCACCATCACCAAGGGCAAGACCAAGAAGTTCAAGGGCCGCCCCGGCGTGCGCTCGGACAAGAAGAAGGCCTATGTGACGCTCGAGGCTGGAAACACCATCGACGTCTCGACCGGCCTTTGATAGAACGCAGCGAATCCTGCGGCCCCGGCTTTCCGGGGCCGCGGAATTTTCTCGATTGGGGATCTTCGGAGCCCTTTAACCCTGGATCCGACCTCGGATCCGCAAGCTGACGGAAGACAGAAAGCATGGCACTCAAGTCGTACAAGCCGACGACGCCTGGCCAACGCGGGTTGGTTCTGATCGACCGTTCGGAGCTTTGGAAAGGCCGCCCGGTCAAGACCCTCACCGAGGGATTGACGAAAAGCGGTGGCCGGAACAATACCGGACGCGTCACGATGTGGCATCACGGCGGCGGGGCGAAACGCCTTTACCGCATCGTTGATTTCAAACGCACCAAGTTCGACATTGCGGCCGTGGTCGAGCGGATCGAATACGACCCGAACCGCACTGCGTTCATCGCGCTGGTGAAATATGCCGATGGCGAATTGGCCTATATCCTGGCGCCGCAGCGTCTGGCGGTTGGTGATTCCGTGATCGCCGGCACCAAGACCGACGTGAAGCCGGGCAATGCGATGCCGTTCTCGGGCATGCCGCTGGGCACGATTGTGCACAACGTCGAGCTCAAGCCCGGCAAGGGTGGCCAGTTGGCGCGTGCCGCAGGCACCTATGCCCAGTTTGTGGGCCGCGATGGCTCTTACGCCCAGATCAGGCTTTCCTCGGGCGAGCTGCGGCTGGTGCGCCAGGAATGCATGGCGACGATTGGCGCGGTCTCGAACCCCGACAACTCGAACCAGAATTTCGGCAAGGCCGGACGGATGCGCCACAAGGGCGTGCGCCCGACGGTGCGCGGTGTCGCGATGAACCCGATTGACCACCCGCATGGTGGTGGTGAGGGCCGCACCTCTGGGGGCCGTCACCCGGTGACGCCCTGGGGCAAGGGCACCAAGGGTAACAAGACCCGCAAGAACAAATCAACGGACCGGCTTATCGTCCGTTCGCGCAACGCGAAGAAGGGGCGCTGATCCATGGCACGTTCTGTTTGGAAGGGCCCTTTCGTCGATGCTTATCTGCTGAAGAAGGCCGAAAAAGCAAAAGAAGGCGGCAAGCACGAGGTGATCAAGATCTGGTCGCGCCGTTCCACCATCCTGCCGCAATTCGTGGGGCTGACCTTTGCCGTCTATAACGGCAAGAAGCACATCCCGGTTTCGGTGACCGAAGAAATGATCGGCCAGAAGTTCGGTGAATACTCGCCGACGCGGACCTACTACGGTCACGCCGCCGACAAAAAAGCCAAGAGGAACTGAGCGTCATGGGTAAGGAAAAGAATCCGCGCCGCGTGGCCGACAACGAAGCCATGGCCAAAGCCAAGATGCTTCGCACCTCGCCGCAAAAGCTGAACCTCGTTGCCGGTCTGATCCGCGGCAAGAAGGTTGATCGCGCTATTGCCGATCTGACCTTTTCGAAAAAGCGGATCAGCCAGGACGTGCTGAAATGCCTGCAATCCGCGATTGCCAACGCCGAGAACAATCACGGCCTTGACGTCGATGAGCTGGTGGTGGCCGAAGCCTATTGCGGCAAGAACCTGGTGATGAAGCGCGGTCGCCCGCGCGCCCGTGGCCGGTTTGGCAAGATCATGAAACCATTTTCCGAGATCACCATCCTGGTGCGGCAAGTCGGGGAGACTGCATAATGGGTCAGAAGGTCAATCCGATCGGCATGCGTCTTCAGGTCAACCGCACCTGGGACAGCCGCTGGTTCGCCGAATCGAAAGACTACGGCAACCTGCTGCTGGAAGACCTCAAGATGCGCGCCTTCGTGCACGAAGAGTGCAAGCAGGCCGGGATTTCCAAGGTGATCATCGAGCGCCCGCACAAGAAGTGCCGCGTCACGATCCACACCGCGCGTCCGGGCGTGATCATCGGCAAGAAGGGCGCGGATATCGAAACCCTGCGCAAGAAGCTGACGGCGTTCACCAAATCCGAGCTGCACCTCAACATCGTCGAAGTGCGCAAGCCCGAGCTTGATGCTCAACTGGTGGCCGAATCGATCACCCAGCAGTTGGAACGCCGGGTCTCGTTCCGGCGCGCCATGAAGCGGGCGGTGCAGAACGCCATGCGCATCGGTGCCCTCGGCATCCGGGTCAACGTTGCCGGCCGTCTTGGTGGCGCCGAGATCGCGCGGGTCGAATGGTATCGCGAAGGCCGTGTGCCGCTGCACACGCTGCGCGCCGACATTGATTACGCGATCCACGAGGCCCAGACGGCCTATGGCAAGATCGGGGTCAAGGTCTGGATCTTCAAAGGCGAAATCCTTGAGCATGATCCGCAGGCGCATGATCGCCGTCACGCTGAAGCCCAGGAAGGCGCCGCGCCGCGCCAACCGCGCCGCGAACGCGCGTAAGGGAGTAGAATAGATGTTGCAACCAAAACGGACCAAGTTCCGCAAGCAGTTCAAGGGCCGCATTCACGGTGAAGCCAAAGGCGGCTTCATGTTGAACTTCGGCAACTTCGGACTGAAAGCAACCGAACCCGAGCGCGTCACCGCGCGCCAGATCGAAGCGGCCCGCCGCGCCATCACCCGCCACATGAAGCGTCAGGGCCGGGTCTGGATCCGGATTTTCCCGGACGTTCCGGTGTCGTCAAAACCGGTCGAAGTGCGGATGGGTAAAGGCAAGGGCTCGACCGACTACTGGGCGGCCAAAGTAAAGCCCGGTCGGATCATGTTCGAGATCGACGGCGTCGGCGAAGACGTGGCCCGCGAGGCGCTGCG
>CAYQPD010000170.1:0-4916 GCA_964419305.1 uncultured Rhodobacter sp. | reverse complement strand
CGGTGCATCCGCGCGCCGGGCGGTTTGGCTATAGGCACTGGCTGGGGATTCTGGCCGAGGCGCCTGACACCGATCTGCGCCAGCGCGCGCGGGTGTTGCGGTTGCGGCATGGCCGGGGTGGTTCTGGGTCGGTTATTGTCGCAGGCTGGGCGATGGACAACATGAAGCCGCGCGATTTTATTCAGTCAGTTCAGCCATTTATCAGTATTTCGCCTGAGGCGGAGGCCATGCTGGCCGGGCTGATCGAGGCGGCGGAACAGGCCGGGCTGGCGCTGCGGATGGCACTGGAGCCGTTGCTGGGCAATTCCGAGGCCCGCGAGGCCGAGCGTGAGGCGTTTTATGCCGACACCGAGGCGGGGTTTCAGGCGCGGCTGGCAGACTTGCAGGCGGGCAGGGCGGAGACCGAGGTGGCGGCTGACTGGCTGGCCGAATTGCGCCGGGTGGCGCTGGCGCGGTTCGAGGCGCGGGCTTTGCCGGGGCTGGATCAGCAGGAAACCGATGTGATTGCGCGGATTGTGACGGCGCAGCGGCTGTTACGCGGGGCTTTTGCAGGCTTCGGCAAATATGGGCGCGAGATGTTCGGCAAGCTGGGTATGACGGTGCCCGCGACGAAGAAAAAGGTGGTGGCATGAGCGATGGGGAAGCCAGAAGGCCCGGTCAGATCATTCTGGGCTGGTGGTCGCGGAATATTGGCGACCGGAAGCAGGCCCATGCGCGGGGTCTGGCGGCGCGGTTGCGGCGGGCCGGGCCGGTTGGGGTGCTGGGCGAGGCGGCGGTGCATGATCTGGCGCGGGCGCTTGACCTCAAGGATGCAGCGGTACTGATCCGGTTGGTACAGGTGCTGGCCGAGGTGCGCGAGCCTTACGGCCAACCGCTGGCCGCTGCTTTGGGCGGGGCTGCGCCCGCGATGTCAACCCTGCGGTTTCAGCGCCTGATGCGGGTGGCCGATGGTGATCTGACTGATGCGCTGCGCCGGGCGATAGTGCTGGCGGACCGGCACTGCAACGTGGCGGCCCTGGGCGAGGATCTGTTGCACTGGTCGGAAAAGACCCGCAGCCGCTGGTGCTTTCAATATTTCGGGGCCGCGGCACCCGACACGCTTAAGGAAAACGCGGATGCGATTGATGAGGAGATTTCGCAATGACCACCTTTCTGCAATTCCATCTCTTGACCACCTATCCGCCGTCGAACCCGAACCGCGATGATCAGGGGCGGCCGAAACAGGCGACCTTGGGCGGCGCGCCCCGGTTGCGGCTGTCGTCGCAGTCGATCAAGCGGGCACTGCGGGAAAGCCCGGCGTTTCAGGCGGGGCTTGCGGGCAATCTGGGGGTGCGCACCAAGCGGATCGGGACGCGGATCGAGGAAAAGCTGATCGCGGGCGGGGCAGGGGCCGAGGCCGCGCGCAAGGTGGCGGTGACGGTGGCGGGGCTGTTCTCCAAGCTGGAGGCTGCGACCAAGGGTGAGGCGGAAAAGCCGCTGGCGACGACGCTGGCCTTCGTCTCACCCGATGAATGGCGCTATGCCGATGAATTGGCGGCGAAGTTGCTGGCGGGAGAATCTGTGCCGAAGGATCTGATGAAAGGCACCGTGTTGCGCCGCGCCGATGGGGCGGTGGATATTGCAATGTTCGGGCGGATGCTGGCCGATGATCCCGATTTCAACCGCGAGGCGGCGGTGCAGGTCGGCCATGCCATCACCACCCATCAGGCTCTGGCGGAAGAGGATTATTTCACCGCTGTGGATGATCTGAACAAGGCCGAAGATACCGGCGCGGGGCATCTGGGGGAAAATGCTTTCGGGTCGGGCGTCTATTACCTTTATGTTTGCGTTGATTGCGATCTGCTGGTGCGCAATCTGGGTGGGGATATCGAAGGGAATCGAGATGAGGCGCGGAAGCTAGCCGCCAAAGGGCTGGAGGCTTTGGCGCAGGCGCTGGCCACCGCCACCCCGCGCGGCAAGCAAAACAGCCACGCCCACCACCCCCGCGCCGGTTATGTGCGGGTGGAAAAGGGCAGCACCCAGCCGCGCGATCTGACCGGGGCGTTCTTTGCTCCGGTGCGCGGTCAGCCCTGGGAGGCGGAATCGGTGCGCGCCCTGGAAGAAATGGCCGCGAAACTTGACCGCGCCTATGGGCCTGCCGCCGAGGCGGTGGTGGTGATGGATGTGGCGAAGGGGCAGGGCAGTCTGGCCGAGATTGCGGCCTTTGCCAGGGGCGCGGTGGCGGATGCCTGAGTTCCTAATTTTCACCCTGACCGCCAATCTTGGCGCTATGGGCGATCTGGCCGGGCACGAACGGCGCGGCAGCCTTGGCTGGCCGGGGCGGTCTGCCATC
Source organism: uncultured Rhodobacter sp. (assembly GCA_964419305.1). Taxonomy (GTDB): domain Bacteria; phylum Pseudomonadota; class Alphaproteobacteria; order Rhodobacterales; family Rhodobacteraceae; genus CAYQPD01. Next base: position 2,584 of record CAYQPD010000170.1, on the reverse strand, counting down.
CTGGGGCTGTTGGGCGCGGCCATGGGCATTGAACGGAACGGCGATTTCAGCGCGCTGGACGGGCTGCGCATGGCGGTGGCGGTGTTCGATCAGGGCCAACCCCTGCGCGATTATCACACAGTTGAAACCATCCCCACAGCAGCGGCCAAGCGCCCGCAATCGCGGCCCGAGGCACTGCGGGTCGATCGGCTTCGTACCAACACCACGATTACTTTGCGCGATTATCGCCAAGGTGCGCTGTATGGCGTGGCGGTGTGGGGCGGTGATTTGCTGCCTTTGTGCGCCGGATTGCTGCGGCCGGGTTTCACGCTGTATCTGGGGCGGAAGTCTTGCCCGCTGGCGGCTCCGGTCGGGGCGCGGATCGTGCAGGCCGAAAGCGTCGAGGCGGCTTTGGCGGGCGTGCAGCTTCCGCCCTGGCGGGAGGGGGCTGTGGCCAAACTGCTGATCTGTGACGCCACCGATGCACCCGCAGAAACCCATCGCGAACAGCGCCACGACCAGCCGCTTGATCGTGCCAAGTGGCATTTCGCCCCGCGCGAGGTCGCGTTTCAGGCTGTGCATATTGCACCTGGGGGGCAGCCATGACGCTGTATCTGTCGCGGCTGCAGCTATCGCAATCGCCTTCGGTGCGGGCTTTGGATGCACTGTTGAACCCCGAAGCACAAGGGCCAAGACTGGATGCCCATCACCGCCTGATCTGGGCGGCTTTTGCCAAAACGCCTGATCAAAAGCGTGATTTCCTGTGGCGTGAGGATGGTAAGGGCTGCTTTTTTGCCTTGTCCGCCTGCCCGCCGGTCGCCAATGATCTATTCGAGACGGATGTGAAGGCCTTTGCCCCTGATCTGCACCTCGGTGACAGGCTGGAATTCACCCTGCGCGCTAATGCCACCCGCGACCGCAAGGGCAAGGGCCGGGTCGATGTGGTGATGGATGTTTTGCACGATGTCCCAAAGACCGACCGCGCTGAGCAGCGGATGGGGATTGCGCAACATGAAGGTGCGGCCTGGCTGGCGCGGCAGGGCGAAACGGCAGGGTTTCATACGCTGCGGGTCGAGGTGGGGGATTATTCCGTAGCCGCCTTGCCCGACTATAAGGGCAAGCGCCAAGGCCAGCCGCAATTTGGCATCCTTGATCTGGCGGGGGTGCTGGAGGTGACGGACCCCGCCGCATTTCTGACCAAGCTTGCCCGCGGGTTCGGCCGAGCGCGTAGTTTTGGCTGTGGCCTTATGCTGATCCGGCGGGCGGGATGAGCGAACCCGCCGGTGCCACCCCCGGTTTACCGCCACCCAAGCCGATCCCGCTGAAAGACCGCGCATCCTTGGTGTTTGTTGAACGCGCGCAGCTGGATGTGCAGGACGGTGCCTTTGTGGCGGTGAACGCCGATGGCACTCGCACGCAGATTCCGGTGGGTGGCTTGGCGGGAATCATGCTGGAACCCGGTGCGCGCATCTCGCATGCGGCGGTGTCTTTGGCGGCACGGGTGGGCACGCTGATAACTTGGGTGGGCGAGGCCGGGGTGCGGCTTTACTCGGCAGGTCAGCCGGGTGGGGCGCGGGCGGATCGGCTGCTATGGCAGGCCTCGATTGCGCTGAATGACGATGCGCGGTTGCGGGTGGTCCGCAAGATGTACGCGATGCGCTTTGGCGAGGACGCGCCTGCGCGGCGTTCCATCAATCAGTTGCGCGGCATTGAAGGCGTGCGGGTGCGCGAAAGCTATGCCTTGCTGGCGCAGCAATACGGGGTGGATTGGAAGCGCCGCAGCTATGACGTGGCCGATTGGGAGGCGGGCGATGTGCCCAACCGCTGCCTGTCCGCCGCCACCGCCTGCCTGCACGGGCTGACTGAAGCGGCAGTGCTGGCAGCAGGCTACGCGCCGGCGATCGGCTTTCTGCACACCGGCAAGCCCCTGAGCTTTGTCTATGACATCGCCGATCTGTGGAAGCTGCAAACCGTGGTCCCCGAAGCATTTCGCATTGCAGGCCAAGTGGCGAAGGGCAAGCTTGATATGTCGCCGGATCGCGCCGTGCGGCTGGCCTGCCGCGACGCTTTCCGTCGATCGGGCCTGTTGTCGCGGATCATCCCGCAAATCGAAGAGGTGCTGGCGGCGGGCGAATTGCCTCGCCCTGATCCTCCACCCGAAGCCTTGGGCCCGGCGTTCGAAAATCCGGAGGCGGGCGGCGATGCTGGTCATCGTGGTTGAGAACGCCCCGCCCCGGCTGCGGGGGCGGCTGGCGGCCTGGCTTTTGGAGGTGCGTGCGGGGGTGTTCGTCGGTGATTATTCGGCCCGCACGCGGGAAAGGATCTGGGATCAGGTGGTGGCCTATATCGACGAAGGCGACGCCGTGATGATCTGGAAGGCCTCGACCGATCAGGGGTTCGACTTCCTCACCACCGGAAAAAACCGCCGCGTTCCAGTGGATTTTGACGGTCTGAAGCTGGTCAGCTTCTTCTCCCAAAAACGCTGAAAAACTCGGTACGCTCTTTGACATTGTAAAAGTAATGCGAAATCCATAGGTTCTGGGAAGTCTGTTCCCCGCCCACGCGGGGATGAACCGCTGGCTCAAATCGGTCGAGGGGCCAAGGG
>CAYQPD010000169.1:0-4940 GCA_964419305.1 uncultured Rhodobacter sp. | reverse complement strand
AGTCGCGTCAGCACCACCCCGGCCACGATCAGCCCGGCGGCCAGGCCCTTGCCGCGCGTCATGCGCTCGCCGAACGCCAGCCAGCCGATCAGCACCGCGAACAGGATCGAGGTCTCGCGCAGCGCCGCCACCACCGCGATCGGGGCGATGGTCATCGCCCAGATCGAAATCGCATAGGCCCCGTAGGAAGCCGCTGCCGCCAGGCTTCCCATCACCCAGGCGCGGGGCTGGGCGGGCAGCACTTTGCTGCCGCGCAGGGCCAGCATGCCCGAGGCGAACAGCACGCCGTCCACCACGAAAATCCAGCCGACATAGGCAATGGCGTCGCCGGACACCCGCGCGCCAAGGCCGTCGATCAGGGTGTAGGTGGCGGTCGCAGCCGCCGAGCCCAGGGCATAGGGCAGCATCCGGCGCGACTCGCCCTGGGTGAAGACGCCGCGCGCCATCAGCGCGATGCCGCCGCCCAGGGTGACAATCCCGGTGTATTGCGCCGTGCTGATGCGGTCGGCCAGGAACACCGCACCGACGATGGCCACGAGCATCGGGGCCGCCCCGCGCGCGATCGGATAGACCCGCGACAGATCGCCCCGCTCGTAGGCGTAGGTCAGAAAGAACTTGTAGCAGAAATGGGTGCAGCCTGCGGCCATCACCCAGGGCCAGACCTCGGCGGCGGGCAGCGGCCGGGTGGCCACCACGGCCACGCCGATCAGGCCTTCGGCGATCGACAGGATCACCATGCCGCCGACCTTGGAGGTGCCAAGCTTGATCAGCGCATTCCAGCCCGCATGCAGCAGGGCCGCGCCCAGCACGGCCAGCAATACCCAGATGCTCACGTCCGGCCCCCCGCTGATCGAGGTGCCATCGGTAGCGGTGGGGCGGAGGGGCCGCAAGGGGCGAGTTGGGCGGGGCTGGCGCGCGGTGGGGGCGGGCGGTTTCGAGTATTTGGGCAAAGAAGAAACGCCGGGTGGCGCGGGGCGCTCAGGGCCGCGCCACCACGGTGCCGACGATCGGCCCCATCGGCAGGCCGGGGTCGTGGCGGCCGATCTCGGGGGCGTAGAGGCGCGAGACCTTGCCGTCGAAGTAAAGCGCGTCGGGCAGGCCGAGGCCGTCGCGGAACAGGCGGGCGAACTGATCGAGATTGACCGGGGCGTTCGAGATGGCGAAGACCGCGCGGCTGCCATCGCGGCTGACGCCGACCCCGTTGCGAATATGGCGCGAGGCCGAGCCGGGGCGCAGGCGCGGGTGCAGATGGCCGCCCGCCACCAGCAGCGGGCCGGACTGGGTGGCGTGGCGGCAGACGGGCGGGGCGGCCTGATAGGCGCGCGATTCGATCACCGCAAAGCGGTCGGTCACGCAGAACACGCCATTGGGCAGCAGGCCGAAGTTGCCGGGGCCCGCGCGGGTGATCAGGGGGCTGCGCCGGGTGCCATCCTCGATCAGCAGGCCGACCGGACTGCGGTCGGGGTGATACATCCCGGCGTTCATGGCAAATTCCAGCCGCCGGCCGGTCGCGGCGAGGGCGGTGTTCACGCGCTCGAAGCTGGCAAAGGGGGTGCCGTCGGGGGCGGTGTGGAACAGGCGCAGGTCTTCGCCCGCGCTGACCTCGCAGATGGTATAGGCCTGGGCGTCATGGCTGATGTCGCGGCAGGTGGCCTGTGCCAGCGAAGGCAGCAGGGCCAGCACCAGCGCCAGGCTAGTCTTCGCTGTCATCGCTGTCGTGCCCGGACCCGCCAGCGATGTCGCGCTGTACGGTTTCGTTGGCAAACAGGCGTCGGGTTGCTTCCAGCCGAGCGTAGGTTTCATCGGGCAGAAAGCGCAGATCAGGTGCGTATTTCAGCGTCAGCGCCTGGGCGATGTGGTGGCGCAGCGCGGGCTGGTGGCGCTTGAGCAGGGCGATTGCCGCGGTGGCGTCGGTGCCGCCCAGTGGCATGACATAGGCGGTGGCGATCTTGAGGTCGGGCGAGCAGCGCACTTCGCCCACCGTGATCGACATCGCGTTGAGGTCGGGGTCGTGGATCTCGGCCCGGTTCAAGATGTCCGACAGGGTGCGCCGGATCAGCTCGCCGACCCGGAGCTGGCGTTGCGAGGGGCCTGCGCCCGAGGTGGTGCGGTGCTTTGCCATGGTTGCCATTTAGGCGATTTCGCGGCGTGCCGCAACCGGCGTGCGCAGCGGGCTTTGCGCGCGGGCGCAAAACCGCTAAAGCGGGGCAAGGCAGGCAGGGGGCGAGGATGGACAAGGTGGAAATCGGGCTGCCGGGGATCGTGGTGGCCGGGGCCTCGGGCCGGATGGGGCAGATGGTGATCCGCACCATTCTGACCTCGAACAAGGCGCGGTTGGTGGGCTGCATCGAGCGCCCCGGCCACTCCTGGATCGGGCGCGACGTGGGCGAGGCGATGGGCGGGGCGGCGGCAGGGGTGCGGGTCAGCGCCGACCCGCTGCAAGCGCTGGCCACGGCGCAGGCGCTGATTGATTTCACCTCTCCGGCGGCGACCGTCGGGTTTGCCGCACTGTGCGCCCAGGCGCGCTGCGTTCATGTGATCGGCACCACCGGGCTTGAGCCCGCGCATCTGGCGCAGATCGCCGCTGCGGCACGCCACGCGGTGATCGTGCGGGCGGGCAACATGAGCCTTGGGGTCAACCTGCTGGTGCAACTGACGCGCAAGGTGGCGCAGGCGCTGGATGCCGATTGGGACATCGAAGTGGTCGAAGCGCATCACCGCATGAAGGTGGATGCGCCCTCGGGCACCGCCCTGATGCTGGGCCAGGCGGCGGCGGCGGGGCGCGGGGTGGTGCTGGACGAGGTGCGCGAGAGTGGGCGCGACGGCATCACCGGGGCGCGGGCGCGTGGCGCGATCGGCTTTGCCGCGATTCGCGGTGGCGACATCGTGGGCGAGCATGAGGTGATTTTTGCCGGTGAGGGCGAGCGCGTGGTGCTGCGCCATATCGCCACCGACCGCGCGATCTTTGCGCGCGGCGCGCTCAAGGCGGCGCTGTGGGGGCAGGGGGCCAAGCCCGGCGAATACGACATGCGCGACGTGCTGGGGTTGTAGCGGCGCGCTCATCGCCCCTGCCGGGCCTCTTCGCTGGGGCGCGCGAGGAACGACCGCAAGGGAGTGAAGAGCGCCGGTTCAGAAGTCGATCGCGAGGCCCTTCTTTTCCCAGTCGCCATAGCGCACCGGGTCGGGGCCGTCGCGCCCGCCCAGTTCGGGCGGCGGGGCGGCAGGCTTGGCCTGCGACCGGCGGCGGGCTTCGGCTTCGGCCAGGGCGCGCAGGGCGGCGGCGGTTGGTTTGCGGGCTTGGGGCATGGCGGCATTCCTTGTGTGGGCAGGGGCCATGCTATACCCCGCGAGGGGCGGGCAGCAAGGCGGGGCAGGGATGGCAGGCGAAGGTTTGGCGGCACGGGCAGCGGCGGTGGAATTGCTGGGCGCGGTGCTGGGCGAGGGTCAGGTGCTGGCCCAAGCGCTGGTCGATCCGGCCGGGGTGCTGCAGGGTCTTTCCCCGAGTGATCGCGCCCGGGCGCAGCGCCTGACGCTGGCGGTGCTGCGCCATCTCGAGCCTGCCGATCGGGTGCTGGCCGCGCATCTGCGCAAGGCGCCGCCGCTCATGGTGCGCAATGTGCTGCGGCTGGCGCTGGTCGAGCTGGTGGTGGATCATGCGGCGGCGCATGGGGTGGTCAATGCCGCCGTCGATCTGGTGCGGCGCGGGCGGCGGACCGAGGCTTTCGCCGGGCTGGTCAACGCGGTGCTGCGCAAGCTGGCGGCGGGGGAGCGCGATCCCTTCGCCGGGCTGCCGCCGCAGCGCCTGCCCTACTGGCTGCGCAAGCCGCTGGTCGATGCCTGGGGGCGCGACGCGGTGGCAGCAATCGAGGCGGTGCAGGCCGGGCCCGCGCCGCTTGATCTGACGCTGAAGCCGGGTGCCGCGGTGGTGCTGCCGGGGGCCGAGTTGCTGGCGACCGGCAGTCTGCGGCTGAGCGGGTCGGTGCAGGTCTCGACCCTGCCGGGGTATGCCGAGGGCGCGTGGTGGGTGCAGGATGCGGCGGCGGCACTGGCGGTGCCGCTGCTGGCCCCGCAGCACGGCGAGCGGGTGCTCGATCTCTGCGCGGCACCGGGCGGCAAGACGCTGCAACTGGCGGCGGCGGGGGCCGAGGTCACGGCGCTCGATATTTCCGGGCCGCGGCTGGGGCGGTTGCGCGACAATCTGGCGCGCTGCGGGCTGGCGGCGAAAGTGGTGGTGGCCGATGCGCTGAGCTGGCAGGGGGACGGACGTTATGACGCGATCCTGCTGGATGCGCCGTGTTCGGCGACCGGCACGATAAGGCGTCACCCCGATCTGCCCTTGGTCAAGGATGGCAGCGAGTTGCCCGGCCTGATCACGCTGCAGGCGCGCCTGATCAACCGTGCGCTGGGCTGGCTGCGCCCCGGCGGGCGGCTGGTGTTTGCGACCTGTAGCCTGTTGCCCGACGAGGGCGAGGGGCAACTGACCGCTGCGCTGGTGCGCCATCCGGGGCTGATGGTCGAGCGCCCCGCGCTGGCCGGGATCGAGCCGGGCTGGATCACCGCGCCGGGCGGGTTGCGGCTGCGCCCGGATTATTGGGCCGAGCGTGGCGGGATGGACGGGTTCTTCATGGTGCGGCTGCGCGCGGCGGGATAGGGCGGCGGGGGGCTTTGCGCCCCCCTTCGGGCTTGCGCCCGAATCCCCCCGCAGGATATTTGGGCAAAGGTGAAGGCCGGGGGTGGTCGTGCCCCAGGGGGATCGCAGATGGATTTATCGCTCCGGCACAGCGACAAAAAGCGCAAGGCGATGCCCTGCCGACACCGCCCGGGGGTGAAGACGGGGGCGCGGCCGACCGAGGCGGGAGCGGAACGCGCCCGCCGTGGGGGCGGGCGGGCGCGTCCCCGTCGCTGGCGCGACGGGGAAAGGGCATGATCCCTGCTCGGAG
>CAYQPD010000168.1:0-5018 GCA_964419305.1 uncultured Rhodobacter sp. | reverse complement strand
CGGCTGATGCCCATGAACCTCAATCGGGGCACTGTCGACATCGAGTGTCACGCAGCCCCCCTCAGGTCGCCGGTGTGATAGGTCCAGGCTTCGGTGAGCGAGGCGACGTTGGCGGGCGTGGTCTGGCCCAGCGGCGAATAGCGCTGGCCCATCCCGGTGCGGCCATAGGCGGGCCATTCGCCCGGCGCGGCATCATCGGCGGCGGCCGCCATGGCATCGGCGCGCGCTGCAGGCACGACGCCTGAAATCCGGTGCGGCTCGACAAACCATGACGCGACCGCAACGGCGAATGCGGCGGCAAGCGAGAGTGTCAGCGGCAGACCCGCGCCGCGCACCGGCGAGACCGCGCGGCCCGGCGTCCGCGTGATCCAGGGTGTGAGCAGCAGCACCCCGACGACGACCAGAACGCCGCCCCGGGTCGCCAGCGGCCACCAGTCGAGCCCGACTTCCCACAACGCCCAGACGAATGATCCCGCGATGAGCGCCGCAAGCAGGATGCAGCAGGCATTACAGAGACCCGAAGAATCGCGATCCCGATCAGCAGGGCCCCGGCCAAGCCTGCAAACGCTGCGCTCATTGAACCATTCAATGGCACGTTAACCGACTTCCAAACGCCAGTTTAGCCGTCGCCGAGGATGTGTGCGATGGCTGAAAGGATGATGCCGTTGGTGTTGATGTCAGTGTAGTTCGGCACCGGGCTCAACATGTCGGAGTAAACGCCTACCGAGAATCCCTGGCCCGGAATTCTTGCATTTTCGCGGACAATGTTCACCAGGCGATCGCTGTAAGGGTGGGGATGGACGGCCCTCCAGAGGTAGGCGGCCTTCGAACTGATGATCTCGCTTGCGCTGCGAAGCTCTTCGGTGGTGGCGTCGCTCGTCATCGTTCCGATTACCCAGGCCTCGGGACCCTCGATGTCGAGTCGCAGACCAGAGTACAGGAACCAGGGCGCGCGATCGATTGGTGTTTCCGAGACGCAACGGAGCTGGCCCGACTCTTCGAACCAGCCGAGTTGGGCGTCAAAAAGCGCGTCGAGGATCAGCCGTGTCGGGCCGTCGATACCCATTTCTATCGCCCGCAGCGCAAAGGGCTCGGTCGAGATCGCCCCAAGCGATGCGGCCAGATAAATCGTGGTGATCTCGGTTTCGGCGCTGTCGTCGGGCCACTTGTAAAGGGGGAGCACCTCTTGCCCGAAGAAGGCAAAGCCGGGCGCGATATAGTCGGTGCAATGCGACTGAGACGTGTCCCGCCAGGTGCCAAAGCGTTTGCTGAAGTGCCGACCGGTGCGGATGGCGTTTTCCAGCGTCCAATCCTTGAGGGGTGCCAGCACTTCGGTCCCTTCGATAAACCCCTTTGAAACAGCGCGTGCCAGCGCAACTCCAAGGCGCCCGGTATCGCAGGAATCGAATCCCGCAACGGTGGTCCTCAGCGTCTGCGCCGAAAAGTTCGAGGGCGGAAGCCTGCCGCCATCCAGCCTGTCGGAGGGCAGCGACGCAACCGCCTTGACGATCATGTCGGCAGCCAACTGCCGGTCGACAAGGCGCAGGTTGGCAGCGGCAATCAGGGCGTTGATCTGAGAGGCCACGTCCCACAGCGTGACCTCGCTGTTCACCCGCCCTCCCGGAGCAGTTGAGACGGTCCCGGCCGCAAGTCCCGTCCTGGGGTAGATGTGACGATCAAAATAGCTCCAGGCGAGAGCGGCGTCATCCATAAGTCGCCCGCGCTCGGCCGCGTCGGGCTGATCGGCAACGACCGGATCAGACCTGCGCCGCCGCCGCAGCGACCAATAGCGCTGGATCACCGGATCGCTTGCCATCACCCGATCACGCAAGCCCGGCACATCATGCCACCGAACCTGACCAAGGTTTTGCCCGTCTGCCAGCCGCCGCAACAGCCGCGCCCGAACCGGCGGGCTGACGACATCCTGCACGCCGATGCGCAAGACCCGGTCGGATTCGGCCAGTGTCAGCCGGTCAAGTCGCCCGGCGGCTTCGGCATCCATCAGGCCGAAATGCATCCGGATATCGGAGCCAAGCCCGTTCACCTCGTCCGTCCCCACAACCACGGTCGCTGCAGCCTCTGGCCCGAGAGTCGCGTCGGAAGAAACGATGCAGTCCGCGAGCAATGCCGCGCCAGACGCCGACGCCAATGCGCAATCGCCGGGAATGGATGCGCTGGCCATACGGCTGAACGGCAGCTTGTGCGCTATCAGGGCATCGGCAAAGGTGTCGATGTGGCCATCGGCATCCGCGCTGTCGAGCAGCAGGGCGATGTCACGCGGAACCCGCATCCCGCCCAACAGAAAGTAATCGCGCGCAAGGCTGGCGTAAATTTCCAGCCGCCGGAGCGCCGCGGCGATCTGCCCGGCCGCAGTTTCAGCCGCGCGCGACAGCGCTTCGCCCGCCAGATCCGCGCCGCCGGCCAGCGAAAGGTGCAACACCGTAAAATCCTCGCCCGAAGGAAGGGCTGCGAGCGCCGCGCCAAGACCGGGATCGAACAGGTCGAACATCTGGCCGCCGGTGATCGACAACTGACCGCGCCCACTGGCCACCACCTCGGCCGGTGTGCTTGCTTCGGGGCCAACGATCCGCACCCGGAAACCTGCAGATCGATACGCGCTCAGATCGGTGGGCGGTGTGCCCGGAAGCTCGAAGTAGGTGACAAGACGGGGCAAGTCGAAAGGAACGGAATTGCCTGTTCCGAAGTTGACAAGTGCCCGCCTTAAATCGTTTGCGGCACGCATCTGCCAGTATCTCTGCTTAAAGGAGATTACCGGAGCAACTGATACAACCTCAAGAAGGTCTTCATTAATGGATTTGGAAAAAGACAATCTTTCTACGGTACCGTCAGTTCTGGAATTGTCCATAAAACGTGACGGAACGAGTATAGTCGCCAGTTTATTAGTGCGAAAACTTTCAAGCACTGATAAAATGTCAGCGGGATTCCAAGCCGCGGGTATATCTCGCAACACGAGGAACGCCATGCCTGAAATCGCGGCAAACACCCCTGGCACTGGAAAGAGAGCAAGAGCAGTCGTCGTCAGAAATGTGCGGCGTGTGCATTTCATCCGTGAGTGTGCCTCTTCATTCCGCCACTTTATCCGGCTTCGTGCTCTGCACCTTGCCGTCGAGACGCCCCCCAAGGGAAATGATCGGGCCGCATCCGGCCAGGGTGTCGGTTCATGATGAACATCATTCCATTCGGACCCGCGCGCGACGGAAACGTCAAGAGGGTCTTTGCCACCGCTTCAGGCACACGCGGAGTCATGGCTTGGGTGATCTTTTTGACGATTGCCGTGCTGCTGGTCGTCGCATCTGTGGATCTGTTTTTCAGGCTGCTGGCACTGCCCGACGTTGGGGGCCCGGTCGCTTTGCATCGGGGTCAGTTTGATCAGACAGCCGAAGCGACCCTGTTCCACCTTCAAGATGGGCCGAGAAAGACTTGCGAAGGTATCGTGCCATCCAGCCAAAGCGTCGCCGCGTTCATTCCGGCCGACGATGCAACGGCACGCAGTGCGATTCTCGCTGATTGTGCTGTTGTTGATCACCTTTTCCTTGAAGACATGGCATTTGGCGTTGAGGTTGGCACGGTCATTTCGTTGGCGTCCGATGGGTGGAGCGCCGATCTTGGCGCACTGGGCCGCCCAACCTTCCTGATGCTGACAGCCCGCTTCGATGCGCCGGGCGGCAGCAAGGGCAGGCTGTTGGCCGACCCGGCTGCCCGTGCACGACTTCTGCGCGACCTTGATGCAAACTGGCCCGCCGGACCCGGGCTTTGCCTTGATCTGTCGGGCAATGCCGCCGTCTCGCCGCAAGAAGTCAGCGACCTTCTTGTCGCCCTGCGACCGCTTGCCGAGGCACGGGGAACATCCCTTTGTGTGACAGGAACCGCCGACGCCGGTTTCCTGCTGGATGACGATGTGATTGCGGCGGTCGATCTGGTGGTGGCGAAGGGCTTTCGGGAACCGGGGCGTCTGCCCCTGCCGCTGTCGCCGCAACCCTGGTTCGATGCGGCGACAGCACCGCTGATCGCCAAAGTGCCGCCGGAACGGCTGATGCTGGCGCTCGGCACTTTCGGCGTTCAGAGCGACGCCGCAACGGGATGGACCGAGCAACTGGCCTATGCCACAGCCATGGCACGCACCAGCGCCGCCGCAGGTCGTGCTTCGGTCGATCCCGCAGCACTGAACACCGAACTTTCCTTTCAGGGCATCGACGGACGCACCGCCCGGATCGTGATGCTGGACGGCCTGTCCTTCGCCAACCAACTGTCGGCGCTGCCGCCAGGCATCAACTTGGCGGTCTGGCCATTGGGCTATGAAGATCCGGCAATCTGGTCGCTTCTGGCCGGAGAGGCACCGCAGACCGCGCTTGAGCGCCCGATTGTGCTGGCCGACCAGGTGCTGCTGTCCGGCACGGGCCCGGTGGCGTTGCGCGTTGAAGCCGCAGCGAACGGTCTGCGCAAGGCGGTGATTGATCCCGAGAGCGGTCGGGTGGTGGAACAAACCTACAAGACGCTGCCATCACCCCATGTGATGTCGCGTTTTGACGGTGGTGTGCCCGACGCCGTGCTGATTGCCTTCGACGGCCTGCCGCCCGCGGATTACATGTCGGATGTGCTGCGGCAATTGGCCCAACATGGCGTCCACTCTGCTTTCGCCGTGACCGCACCCGAAATCGCCAGCAACCGGGACACCGTCCGAAGGGTGATTGCTGCGGGCCATGCCATCGTCTTGGCCGATACCGGCGATCTGGCGGGCAGCGGTGCCTTTGCCAGCTTGTCGCGGCTGCGTGACCGTGTGGCGGTGATGACGCTGGCAGGCGAAACCAACTGGCGCACCGTTCTGGCCGAGACCTGGGGGCATGGCGAAATTCTGCCAACCTCATCCACCGAGTTTGCCACCCTTATCGCCCTTCAGAACCAGGGGCGGATTCGCCTGCCCAAGGGGGAACAGGTGCCCCGCGATGCCGCACAGGCCCCCGCGTTTGCGGAACGCGTTGTAAGCACCGTGTTTCTTG
>CAYQPD010000167.1:0-5023 GCA_964419305.1 uncultured Rhodobacter sp. | reverse complement strand
CCTGCCCGGCTTCAGCGCGGTCCAGATCGACACCGACGGCAACGGCGTGGCCAACCTGCAGATCCTCGCGACCACGGCCGCAGCGCTGACGCCGGGCGATTTCATCCTGTAGGGCGGCGGGTGGTTAATGTTTCGCATGCGAAACATTAACCACCCCGGCCATTCGACCCTTTGCTGCAAAAAAGTCTCTGTTACGGAACTTCGACACTGGTATTTTCGCGTAACCAACCGAACAGACGCGCCCGGAAAGCTGGGTCGGCCAAGGCCGGGCCTTGCAACGTCAGGCTCCCGTCGGAATGGGCGATGCAAGCCAGACCCGCGCGCAGTGGCGCGGGCAAGGGAACGGCGGGCGCGGTCGGAACCGGCCTTGACCCCGCCCCGGCACGACCGCGCATCATCGCCTGCCTGATCACCTGCGCCTCGCTTTCGGCACTCTCGGGGCAGGCGGCTTGCAGGGCACCAACAAGTCTCTGTTCCAGCGTTTCGTCACGTTCCAGCGCCCCCGCAAGCGCCAGCCCGCTGCGCTCGGTCAGGGCGGTGGGAAAGCGCAGGTCGGCATCCAGCGCCCGCACGATCCGCAGAAACGAGCCAATCTTCGAGCGCTTGGCGCGCGACGCCGCCTGAAACAGCGCCGCCAGTGCTTGCCGGTCACTGCCGTAAACCCCCTTTTCCACTGCCCGCGCCACAATCCGGGCGCGCTCATAGTAGGACAGGCCCACCCGGATCTCGTTTTCCTCGACCATCGCAAGATAGGCCTCGGCAGCCTCGGCAGGTTGGCGCGAAAGCGCAAGAACAGTGCCGAATTTCGCGTCATTGGTCTCGGCGTGCAGGCGTTTCAGCGCGCTCACCCGGCGCGCCCCCGAGATCAGGCCCCAACGATCATTGCCCAGGGCCACCACCTCGATCGCGGTCTGCTGACCCCGGGCGCGCAGACTTTCGCACAACACCTGCATGTCTTCGCCGTCAAGCAACACCCGGTCGCGCACCAGATAGCCCTCGTCGATCGCGGCCAGCGGCAGACGCTGGATCAGACGCCCCTCGGCCCGGGCATCGGCCATGGCCTGCGCCACCGCATCAAGCGCCGCCGCAGTGGCGGCAGCCCCGGCCACTTGTGCAATCGGTGCCCGCGGTTGAACCCGCGACGGGGCTGGCACGGCGACCCCCATGGGATAGTGCGGAAACATCGATTTGGTCTCTAACACGGCGGGAAAAGGCATGTCATCGGCAGACCCTGGGCTGGCGGACACCCCGTCCAGCCGGGCCGGGGTCAGGCGTTTGCGCTTGGCCATGAGCAGAGCCTTTCTGTCAAAGGGCAGAGATACCCTGCCCAAATGAAGTTAATACCAGCCAAGCCGGGCGACCGCAGCCGACAGGCCCTGTTTCGCGCGCGAAACATTTGCCCCGCCAAGGTCATTCGGCAGCCGCCGCCGCCGCCAGCTCGTCGCGCCGCCAGGTGCCCAGCAACAGGGTCTTGAAGGCGGCGTAGGTGGCGTCAAAGGTCTCGCGTCCGCGGGCATAGGTCTCGCGGTTGAAATCGCGGTAGTCAGCTTCGTAGATACCCTGCACCTGCTCGCCGGCCTGGCCGATCAGGGCGGTGAAATCCTGCCGGTGCGGCGACAGGCTGCGCCCGAGATAAGCCTGCATCAGTGCCGCCAGCTCGGCCTGCTGCGCCCCGTCATAGCGGGTGACAACCGCGCGCACCGCATCCCACTGGAACGCCGTCTCGGGGGTGCCAAGGGCCCGCGCCGCCAGATTTTCGCCGTCCTCGATCGAGCGGAAGGTGGTGTGCAGCATGTCAAAAAACCGACCCGTCGAATCGAATTCAAGAAACGACGCCCCGACCGGCACCAGCAGGATATCCGCTGCCGCCAGCCCGTTGATGGTCAGATAGCCAAGCGCCGGCGGGGTATCGAGAAAGATCAGATCATAGCGATCCAGCACCCCGTCCTGGGCCAGAATGTCGGTCAGCGCATCCCACAGCTTCCAGCCCCGCGCCGTCATCCGCCACACCGGCACCTGGAACTCGGCCCAGTAAAGGTTCAACTGCGCCCCGATCAGATCGATGTTGGGCCAATGGGTTTTCTGGATCAGGGCATCGGCGCGGATCGCCAGCGCCTCGGTCAGGGTTTCGTCAAGCGGCAGCGGCGGATCACCGCGATCCATCCGGCGGTGATTCTCGGCCCGCAGATGGCTGGCATAATGGCGCGCCAGCAGCGGAAACACGGTCTGCCATTCATCCGCCACCCGCCCGCCGAACACCGAGGTCATCGACGCCTGGCTGTCGAGATCGATCACCAGCACCTTGTAGCCATCCAGCGCCGCCGACATCGCCAGATGCGCCGCAGTGCTGGTCTTGCCGACCCCGCCCTTGAAGTTGGCCACCGCCACCACCTTGGCCGGCAGGCCGACCGGGCGGTAGGGCAGGTATTCCTTGGCCTTTGATCCGATCGCCCCGAAATGCGCCCGCAGCCGCAGCACCTCGTCAAGGGTGAACCATTTCGCCCCGCCCTCGGTTTCCGACAGACCCTGCGGCAGATCGGGATTGGCCTTCAGCACCCGGCGAAAATGGGCGCTGGCAACCGGGATCAGATAGCGGGTGATTTCCCAGGTCGAAAACAGCCGCAGCTTGCGCCGCCCATCCTCGCCCAGACCCCGCCCGGCCAGATCGTCGCGCCCGGCTTCGCAAGCCCGCGCCATGGTGGCAAAACCCGCGGTCGTGGTCGGAGACCCCAGTTCGGCCAAAGCCGCATCGGGGTTGATGTTGAAATAGGGCGGAAGCGGCTGACTGCTCATGATTCCCGCATGTGCTGCGTTTTGGCCAAGGTATCACAAAACGCGGCATATGGAAGGAAAGGTTGCAGCAGGTGTGCTTTTTCTCAGCGGATTCGTTGCCTGATTCCATGGATTTTGCCGCATTTTCCAACTCTTGTCAGAAAAATCTCTGTTAGATCATGTTAATCAGATCGTTACGGCTTTTTTGAGTGTTTACATCCCATTGATCTAAAATGACATTTTGCCATTTTCCTGCACCCTGCCGACTCTGATCCGGCGCTGCACTGATTCCGATCCGCCGTTTGACCGACTCTGATCCGGCGCTTGGCTGGGATCAGGCACTGGACGCATCCTGTGGATAACTTTAGGGTGGTGTCACTGAAACCCCGAACGCGGATATCGGGGAGGTGGCAGGGGCACAACATGAAGCAGCGGCCATGACAGCAGCGGTGGCAGACGGGGCCGGAGCGATGCGCGACTTCTTTGTCTGCGACATTTTCGAGGCCAGCCCCAAGGACGATCTGGGCACCATGGAGCATCCGGTGTTCTCGCTGGCGACCCGGCCGGATCGCACCATCCGGCACTACGCGCACAACGGCACCCGGATCACCGTGACCCCTTCGGTGCGGGGACGGGCGACGATTCACGACAAGGATATCCTGATCTACTGCATCAGCCAGTTGATGGCGGCGCTCAATGCCGGGCGCGCGGTGTCACGCAGCCTGCGGCTGACCGCGCATGATCTGCTGGTGGCCACCCGGCGCGATACCGGCGGTGACAGCTATGCCCGGCTGGTCGAAGCGTTCGAGCGTCTGGCGGGCACCCGCATCACCACCAACATGACCACCGGCGGGGTCGAGGCGACCAGCGGTTTTGGTCTGATCGAGGCCTGGGAGATCATCCGCAAGACCCGCGGCGGGCGGATGATCAGCGTCACCGTCACCCTGTCGGACTGGCTGTTTCGCGCCGTGCTGGCCAAATCGGTGCTGACCCTCAGCCGCGATTATTTCGGCCTGCGCAAACCGCTGGAGCGCCGGGTCTACGAGCTGGCGCGCAAGCATTGCGGCCAGCAGCGCGAATGGCGCATCGGTCTGGCCCTGCTGCATGCCAAGGCCGGGTCGGATGCGCCGGTGCGGGTGTTTCGCGCCGCAATCCGCAAGATGATCGCCGCCGATCTGCTGCCCGACTACGCCCTGAGCGAAGAACCGGGCGACGTGATCCGCATCACCCGGCGCGGCCTGATCGAAGCCGCGTCGGCTGCGCCACTGTTCGGGGCCGAGACGGTGGAACTGGTGCGGGCGCTGGCACCGGGCTGGGACCCTTACGCGCTCGAGGCCGAATGGCAGGGCTTCTGGGCCCGCACCGGCCACCCCCGGCTGCGCGCGCCGCAAAAGGCCTATCTGGCCTGGGTCAGGGGCCGGGTGGCCCGAGGCTGAGCCCCCCAGTGTGACTGTCGTGCTGTTGGTGGCCCCCTGCCGGATCAAGAACCCCAGGGTATCATCGGCAGGACGATGGGGTGTGCCGCAAGATCAGCCGCCACTCTGGCCTCCGGGGTGATCATCTGGCTCAGGTCGATGTTCATGGCATCACCTCGTCAATCACCGGCGCGTTCTCATAGGGCGGCAAGGCCACCGGCCCATCGCCGGTCAGGGTCAGGGCTGCGGGAAACCGCGTCTCGAGCGGGGCATCGGCCCCGTGCGGCAGGATCAGCGTCAGGTGCAGCACCCCGCCCGCCCGCGTCACATCCCCTGCCAGCCAGTCGCAGGCCACCGCGTCACGCGGCAGGGTGCCCCCCTCGGGGATGGCGGTGAAATCGAACGCCTCGCCGTTGATGGTCAGGCTGTCGCCGCTGCGCTCCAGCGTCAGGCGATCATCGCGGTTCATCGGGGTCAGGGTGATCTGCATGGTCATCTCCTCATACCATGGTTGACCATCTGCCGACGGCGTGCAGATGCACCACATCGGCACGGCGGGCATCGGTCTTGTCGCGGGCGCTGAAAGTGACAGCGGTTGTGGTTGGGGCGGCGTCGAGGCACAGGGCTGACAGCACCGTGGCAATGGCGTTTCCCGTCACCACCGGCCCCTCGATGAACGCACTCGGGAAGGTCCATGTCACCGCCGCGCCCGAGGCCGCGTTCATGGTCTGTCGGCATTCCAGCAAACCGCTGGCAAACTTGGTGTAACGCCCATTGGCATTGCTGCCGCTTTCGATCACCGCCCCGGTCGGCACCCCGGCGCTCTGACTGACAGC
>CAYQPD010000166.1:0-5056 GCA_964419305.1 uncultured Rhodobacter sp. | reverse complement strand
CGCTCGGCATTCCCGTCACTGAAGCCATGGGATAAGTCTGTCCGGGGAAAGGGGAACCCCGTACTTCACCCGATTTGTGCAACAGAGCCCGCCTGCGACGCCAATCGAGGGTGACGCCGCATTTCGTGCCTACGAGGCCGAGGCAAAGCCAGTGTTCTTCGGGCATTACAAGCGGTTGGGCACGCCGACCATCGACGCCCCCAACGCAGTCTGTCTCGACTATCCCCGTGTGACCTGCGCCTACAGATGGGCCGGTGAAGCGCGGCTGGATCCGCAGAACCTCGTCGTGATCGACTAACCGGCCGGAATGATCGATCTGCTACCGGAAAATCATGTTGCCGCCCGGTGGAAGCATGGTGGAAGCAAGAGGGTGCGAAGTCCTTGGTAACGTAACGAAAACGGGAGCGCCTGAATTCAGTGACCGGCACCTCCCGGCGCAGGGTGCCTCATTTCACGAGTTCAATTCCTTCCTTCCGGGCTTTCACCGCGGCGACGATTGCACCCGTGATATCCTCGCCCGTAGTGGCGGCGCAACTGACCCATTTCTGTGGGTCCGATGGCAACGGATGGCGGAGACAGCCATAGCCCGAGACGATGCAGGGATCGCCCGGATGCTGGCACGAATAACGCTTGTCATAGGTCCCCAAGGTGTCAGGGTGATAGAACTGCGCGGTTCCGGGGCTGCCATACCCGGCAATGTGACAAAGGCAGTTGAGCATGTCCTCGGATGGTTTGCTGCCAATGCTCGTGAGGAAGATCAGAAGTTTGTCATGCGGAAGCGCAAGCACCTCGGTCACGCTGTCAGGCTTTTCCTCGGGTTTGGACACCGGGCCATCGCGGCTGATCTTGGCGCAATCGCCGCGCGCCAACGGTGCTGAATAGCGCGCGAGGGCATCGACCTGCGCCAAGGCCTGTTCCGTGGCGAACTGGGTTTTCTGCATCAACGCATAAGATTGCTCGACCACGCGTTGATGTTCCTGCGCGCGCAGCTCACCCGCCGCAAGCACCGCTGCGTCATAGGTCATGCGCAGGTTGGGAAACTTGCCATCGTCCAGAAGGGCGTTGAGTTCGTCGATGGAAATGCTGCCGTAGACCTTTTCAATTTCGCGCTTCATTTCAAGAAAGGCAACCGACACCCGTTCGTCATAGCGCTTGTCGACGGCCTCCAGCCCGTCCTTGATCCGCGCTTGCGCCACCAGCATTTCTTCCGCCGAGCCCTGCGCCTGTTTCAGAAGATCGGCGCGTCTCGCCTGAATGTCGGCTTCGGTCCAGTTTCCCCGCACGGCCTCTTGCACGATTTGATTGCTGGCTATGCCGTCGCGGATCAGCGGAGTTTGGACGTAGTGTGACTTCACCGTCTTGTAGGCTTCATAGGTGTCCATCGCCCGGTCGATCACCCAGAATTTGGAAATGAGGTCAGAAAGGATGTCGTTTTCATCGGGTTTCCGGAGCCCTACTATGATTTCTCCTGCCATTTCCCACGGCCGTTCGATCCCGCGCGCCACCTCTGCCCAATCGGCCTCTTCGAGATGACCGTCGAGGTAGACCGCCGCGCGCACCGCCTGTGTGCATGGGTCGCCCCCTTCGTCCAGAATGTCGCCGAGGCCCGCCACGGTGGCGTCGGAATAGGCGGACACATCGGCGATCAACGCACCGATCTGGCCGCTTTCGGCAAAGGACTTCAGCTTTGCCTCGACAAGCAGCCGGGTCTCGTCGATTTCGCGCATATCAATCGCGGCCGTGTCACCGCCGATGCCGGTCTGGGGCGCGCCCGTTTCGGGTATGGCGAAGATGTCCGGCGTGGTCTGCGCCACGGCGGCTGAAGTCAGCGCAACCGTGGTGGCCAGCGCGAGGGCGAGGTGATGCGCGCGGCGTGGGGAAATGGCGGTCATGGTGTCGAGACTCCGGTTTCGGTGGCGAGCATGTCGAGAAAAAGATCGGGGTCGAAATCTGCAGTATCGCTCAACCGCAGGCGTTCGGTGCCGGTCATGCCGTCCGGCGTTACCCAACCCCCGGTGATCTGGTGCAGCGTGACATCGCCGCTTTCAGTCTTGCCGCGCCCTCCGGGGGTGATGGCCAGCATGAATTCGCTGGATTGCCGGAACCCGCGCATCAGCCAGTCGCGACCAAGGCCAAGGGCTACCCAATCTGGCCCGAGGCGCAGCCGCACGGTGCCATCCCAATCTGCGCGCCACTGTCCGGCGGGCAGGACGCGACGCCAGCGCTGATAGCTGAAATGGCCGGAGTAGAGCTGAACCTCCAAGCCGCCTGCGTCGGGCCCCTCGGTCAGCGCTCGCAGATAGACCGCGACCTTTGCTGCATCCTCGAAATTCGCAGCACTCGTGTGCAGGAAAATCCGTGTGCCGATCCGGGGGCCTGGGTCTAGGGTGAAGGTCAGCTCAAAAGGTGTCGTGTCGATGCGGTAGTCAAGGTTGACGACCGGCGCGGTGCCAACAAGGGCGATGCGGTTCCAGTCTGGCACAGGGTCGCGCCGCGTCAGGGTCAGGCCGTCGACGCCCTGATGGGCCAGCATCGCAAAGTCGGCCTTTCCCGCGTTACGGAGGTCCCAGCCCGCGCCCGGGCGGGTATCGAAAAGGACGGTCTGCGGCAAGGGGGCGAGGTCGGTCGCGGGGGCGGGCGGCGCTGTATATTCGCCGGGGCGGGTCACGATCCGCACCCCGCGCAACACAAGCGCGCCGTCCTTTTGCGCGGTGGCAAGGGCGTGGATCGCGATCCGTAGCCCCACACCGTCCTGCAGTTGCGCAAAGGGCAGCACGCCGTCGGGCAGCCCCGCCCCCTCCACCCGTACCCCCGCCGGGGTGAGGACCAGTGTCACACGGTCGGGGATTGCGGTCAGGCCCGTAGCGGTCAGTCCCTCTTTTTCCCTGGAGCGCAGCGCGCTGAGCGCAGTGTAGGTGCCGTCGGCCTGCCCGGTAAAGCGCAGCACATAAGAGCCGTTGTCGCTCAGGTTGCCCGGCAGGGCATAGCTGCTTTGCAATGCGATCTGGAAATCCTTGCTCTCGCCCCCCACCAAGGCAAGCTCGATCCGCGCCTCGGCAGCGCCGGTAAAGCGGTCGAGCCACAGGACAGCCTCGGGCGTGGCGATGCCGGTCCAGCTTCCCCCGTCCTCGGGCCGCCAGTGCACCCGCAGTGCGCCGTCACGCAGGGTGATGAACCGCGCCACCTCTGCCGCTTGGCCCGACACCTGGCCACGCGACACCTTGCCAAACGCCCGGCCGAGCGCGAAACCGTCGAACAGGATCGCCGTGCGCGGGCCTTCGGCGATGGCGTCGAGATCGGGCGCGGGGTCGAAGGGGACCGTATCGACCGACAGCCGCCTGAGCACCAGCGCGGCGGCGCTGTTCTTGGCGTTCCCCTGGACATAGGTCTGCAAGGCAAAGCTGCGCCCGGCAAAGTCGCCGGTCGGTGCCACCTCGGCCAGTTGCGTGCCGGTGCCGTCGCGCAGTTCGATCCGCTGATCGGGGCGCAAGAGCAGGTGCAGCACCGCCTCACCGGAGGGCCAGGGGAAAGTGACGGTCTGTGACAGCTTGGGGTCGCGCTGGATCAATTCCAGCGTTCCCTGCCCGTCGCCCATGCCGCGCAGTTGCACGCGCAGGTCGCTGGCCTTTTCGGGCGCTTCGGCGGCCTTGTCCGCTGGGGTCAGGGCAAAGGTGATCCCTGTGCTTTGGTCCGCATCAAGGATGGCCGTGATGCGTTGTGCAGCCTTTGCGGTGCGCGCCGGCAGGGTCAGAACCGGGACAGGCGTCGCGAACCCGAGATTGGCCCAGCCTTTTCTTGAACCGATGGTGACGACCAGCACATCGTCGCGCAGGGTGGCGTCGGTGTCGAATTGGGCGGAGTCAAACGCGAGCGGCACCAGCCCGGACAGGTCGCGCCCGTCAAAGATCAACGCGGGCTGGCCGGGGGTAAAGGTGTTGGCCGTGGTTGGCGGCGTGGGGTCGGGCCTGGTAAGTTCTGCTGTGCCCACCTGGTCCGCTGTCAGCGGCACCTGCGCGGCAGGGGCCGCCGAGGCGTCGAGCATGAATCCCATGGCGATCCGCTCCAGGTTCGCGCTCAAGTCCGCTGTGGCCTGTTCCGGGCGGATCGTAAGGATCAGGAACGGCGCAGAAACGGCTTGCCCCTCGGGAAGGCGGTAGATCCATACCCGCCCGCGCGGATAGGTCATCGCCACGCCGTTGATCGCATAGACCCGCGCCACGGTTTCAACCGCATGGACCGTGACCCCTGCGATGTCAGGGTAGGCCTCATCTTCTATCGACTTTACCACCAGCGAGTCGCGATAGATGACCCCCAGATGCTCATCAAGCACCTCGGCCGCCGTCATGCCACGGGCCGGAAAGGCCACGGTGGCGAGCAGCATCGCGTCCCGGTCGGGTGACACCAGAACCGCCTGCCGCAGCCCATCCGAGGTGGTGGTCTGCACGCTCCACCCATCGGGGAGGGGCAGGGCAAAGACGCCTTCGGAGTCACGATACATTGCGCCCTGACCAGCGGCGGGGGCGGTTTGCGGGGCCGGAGACAATCCGGTGGGCGTCGCCTGCGCGACACTGGCCGACTTGCCGTTCAGCACCAGACCATCCAGCAGCGCGTCGAACATCGCCTCGTGCTCGGCCAACGGCACATCGGTGCCGCTCACCTGCCACAAAAAGATCTCACCCTCGGCATCCTCTTGCAGGAAGGCGAGTTGCAGCATCCGCTGGGACCCGATCTCGGTGTGGATGAACAGCGCCTCTTGTCCGGCGAGGCTGCGTTTTTCGTGCCGCACGATGTCGTCGTAGCCAAGCAGCGGCTCATCAGGAAACCACCAGCGCGCCCAGAGTTGGTAGCGCCCGTCCGGGCTTGTAAAATCATAAGATTGATCCCGGCTGGAATGGGTCTGTGTCCATCCGGGGGGGAGGGTGAATTCAGCGCTGCGCAGGTCATAGGTGGTGCCCTGCGCTTGCGCCAACGACAGGGTGAGAAGCGTCATCAGGACGGCCCCGATCACGGCGGTCATCATGCGTCTCATGGCGGTCCCCCTCTCGGTCGGGCGGCG
>CAYQPD010000165.1:0-5070 GCA_964419305.1 uncultured Rhodobacter sp. | reverse complement strand
CTGGTGGTCTCGCCGCAGCACCGGGTGCTGCTCGAAGGGCCGAAGATCGACCTCTGGTTCGGCACGTCGCGGGTGCTTGTGGCGGCAAAAAGCCTGGTTGACGGGGGCCGCGCGCAGTTTGAATCGCAGGTGGACCAAGTCACCTATTTTCATCTGCTGCTCGACGGGCACCAGATCCTGAGCGCGAACGGCGCGCCGGCGGAAAGCCTGTTGCTGGGCGATCAGGCCCGTGCCGCGCTTGGCCAAGCCCAGATCCGCGAAGTGGAGCAGATTTTTCCCGAGCTGGCGGCTGGAATCGGGTGCGCTGCGATCAGTCGGGAAATGGCCTTGCGAACCGGCGAGGCCCGGGTCGCCGCGCTGCAACTGGTGGCCTGAAGCCGTTCGCCGGCGATTTGGCCCGGCCAGTGCCCGCTCGTCACTCCCTCGCGGTCTTTCCTCGCTGGGACAAGCGAAGAACGACCGCAAGGGAGGGATGAGCGCCTGGTTCGGATTTGTCGCAAGCCGCTGGCGCGGCGGCGCGAGCATCGCCGCCCGCAACTCCGGCGGTCTTTCGCAAATGGCTGCGGTGGACGCCGCGGCGTCATGGCTCTAGGCTGCGGCCTTGACCCGAATCCCTCAAGGCAGCCATGACCGAGCCGCAGTCCACCCCCTATCAGGTGCTTGCCCGCAAATACCGCCCCGCGACCTTTGCCGATCTGATCGGGCAAGAGGCGATGGTGCGCACCCTCAAGAACGCCTTTGCGGCCGACCGGATCGCCCATGCCTTCATCCTGACCGGGGTGCGCGGGATCGGCAAGACCACCACCGCGCGGATCGTGGCCAAGGGGCTGAACTGCGTCGGGCCGGATGGTGCGGGCGGGCCGACCACCGAGCCTTGCGGGGTCTGCGAGCCCTGCCGCGCGATTGCCGAGGGTCGCCATGTCGATGTGATGGAGATGGATGCGGCCTCGCGCACCGGGGTCGGCGACATCCGCGAAATCATTGATTCGGTTCACTATCGGGCGGCTTCGGCGCGCTACAAGATCTACATCATCGACGAAGTCCACATGCTTTCGACCAACGCCTTCAACGCGCTTTTGAAGACCCTGGAAGAGCCCCCGGCGCATGTGAAATTCATCTTTGCCACCACCGAGATCCGCAAGGTGCCGGTCACCGTGCTGTCACGTTGCCAGCGCTTTGATCTGCGCCGGATCGAGCCCGAAGTGATGCTGGCCCATCTGGTGCGGATCGCGGCGCTGGAAGGGGCGACGCTTTCGCCCGACGCGCTGGCCCTGATCATCCGCGCTGCCGAAGGCTCGGTGCGCGATGCGATGAGCCTGATGGATCAGGCGATTGCCCATGGCGCAGGCGAAACCAGTGCTGATCAGGTGCGCGCCATGCTGGGGCTGGCGGATCGCGGCCGGGTGCTTGATCTGTTCGATCTGATCATGCGCGGCAAGGCGGCGGCGGCGCTGACCGAGCTGGCGGGGCAGTATGCCGAAGGGGCCGACCCGCTGGCGGTGTTGCGCGATCTGGCCGAGATCACCCACTGGATTTCAGTGATCAAGGTCACCCCCGAAGCCGCCGAAGACCCCACCACGCCGCCCGATGAACGGGCGCGCGGGCTGGACATGGCGCAGCACCTGCCGATGCGGGCGCTGACGCGGATGTGGCAGATGCTGCTGAAGGCGCTGGAAGAAGTGGCCCTTGCCCCGAACGCCATGATGGCCGCCGAGATGGCGGTGATCCGCCTCACGCACGTCGCCGACCTGCCCGACCCCGAAACCCTGATGCGACGCTTGCAAAGCCTGCCGCTGCCCTCGGCCAGCGCTGGCGGTGGGGCGGCACCGACGCGCGGGCCGCAAGGGCCGACGACGACAATGGGGCGCGGTGGCGGCATGGCGGCGACCGCGCCGGTGCTGGCCGAGGGCGGGGTGGTGCATTTGGCGCGCTTTGAGCAAGTAGTTGATCTGATCCGCGAAAAGCGCGACATGAAGCTGCTGGTCGAGGTCGAAACCGGCCTGCGGCTGGTGCACTATGCGCCGGGCCGGATCGAGTTTCAGCCCACCGACGCCGCCCCGACCGACCTTGCGGCGCGCCTTGCGCAGCGCCTGCAAGCCTGGACCGGGGCGCGCTGGGGGGTATCGGTCGTCAATTCCGGTGGGGCCGAAACCGTGGCCGAAAGCCGCGACAACGACCGATTGACTGCCGCGGCCGAGGCGATGCAAAGCCCGCTGGTGCAAGCGGTGATCGCCGCCTTTCCGGGGGCCCGGATCAGCGCGATCCGCACCCCCGAGGCGCTGGCGCAGGCGGCCGCCATCGCGGCGCTGCCCGAGGTTGACGAAGACTGGGACCCGTTCGAGGACGATTGAAAGGACAAGACGATGCTGAAGGGTTTGGGCGGGCTTGGCGACATGGCGAAGATGATGAAGGCCGCCAAGGACATGCAGGGCAAGATGGAAGAACTGCAAGCCGAGATGGACCGCATCGTCCTGATCGGCGAAGCCGGGGCCGGTCTGGTGCGCGCGCGCTGCACCGCCAAGGGTGTGCTGACCGGGCTTGAGATCGACCCCTCGATCTTCGTCGCCTCGGAAAAGGAAGTGGTGGAAGACCTGATCCTGGCCGCGATCAAGGATGCGCAGGGCAAGGCCGCCGCGCGCAGCGCGCAGGAAATGGCCCGGCTGACCGAAGGGCTGGGCCTGCCGGCGGGCATGAAGCTGCCGTTCTGACATGACCACTGCCCCGCGCGACATCGAAGCCCTGATCGAGCTCATGGCCCGACTGCCGGGCCTTGGGCCGCGCTCGGCCCGCCGGGCGGTGCTGGTGCTGCTCAAGAAGCGCGCGACGATGATGGTGCCCTTGGCGCAGGCCATGGCCGAAGTTGCGATCACGGCCCGCGACTGCACCGTCTGCGGCAATATCGGCAGCGCTGAGGTCTGCGCGATCTGCGCCGACCCGCGCCGCGCCACCGGCGAGCTTTGCGTGGTCGAAGACCTGTCTGATCTCTGGGCGATGGAGCGCGGCGGGGCCTTCAAGGGCCGCTATCACGTGCTGGGGGGCACCCTGTCGGCGCTGGATGCGGTCAGCCCCGAGACCCTGCGCATTCCCGCCCTGGTGGCGCGGATCGCCAGCGAAGGGATCACCGAGGTGATCCTGGCGCTGGCCGCCACGGTCGATGGCCAGACCACCGCGCATTACATCGCCGAAGTGCTGGGGCCGACCGGCGTGGCCTTGACCTCGCTGGCGCAGGGGGTGCCGATCGGCGGCGAGCTTGACTACCTTGACGATGGCACCATTGGTGCCGCGCTGCGGGCCCGGCGGCGGTTCTGAAGCGCTTCCCCGGCCCGGAGTGGCACCGGGGAAGCGAGTATTTGGGCAAAGAAGAAACCGGGCTCAGGCGTGACGGCTTTTGTGGCCGATGTTGTAATAGGTGCCGGTGCGGGTGGCGAGGTAGGGGGCAAGCGGGATTTCTTCCTGTTTGAGAAAGCCCTGGGCGGGCAGCGCCCCGGCGCGCACCATCTCGATCACCGCGACGACCGAGGCCGAGGTGGTCCAGGCGATGGCGGTGCGCGACTTGCCGCCGATTTCCAGCGGATAGTAGGCGCGCACGAATTCGCGCCGCCGCAGCGCACCATTGACCCAGCCTTCGGCGGCGATGTGGACGTAAACCACGTCGGCATCGACCGGCGGCTTGGCGTTGGTCAGGATGCGGCCCGCCTCGGCCCGGTTCTCGCGCATCAAGAGCTCGTGAAAGAAGAAATTCATCAGGGCGACGTGGCCGGGGTAGCGCATGGTCTTGTAATCGAGGTTGTCGATCTTGCCGGCGTAGGTTTCGCACATCGTGCCCAAGCCGCCCGAGGTGGTGAAGGCTTCAAGCTGCATGCCGTCGATATAGACGGTCTCCAGCCATTCCATCGCCGAGACGGTTTTCAGCGCCCCTTCCTCGATCACCTCGCAATCGTTCAGGTATTCGTTCACCACCCCCTCGGGCGACCAGTTGAAGGCATAGCCAAGCAGCCCGGTCGGGTTTTGCGGCAACGCGCCAACCCGCAGCCGGATCGAGCGCACCTTGTCGAACTGCGCCGCCAGATCGGCGGCGACGATGCCGACAAAGCCGGGGGCAAGGCCGCATTGCGGTGCCATCAGGCCCTTGGCGGTCTTGGCCAGTTCGCGGATGTGGCGGGTGGTGGGCACGTCTTCGGTCAGATCGAAGTAGTGCAGGCCAAGCGCATGGGCGGCGGTGCTGACGCCGATGTTGACGTGGTAGGGCAGGCACGACAGCACCGCCTGCTGGCCGGCCAACACCTTGGCCAGACCGGCAGTATCGGTCAGGTCGGCAACCCTGGTGGCAAACGGGGCTTCGACCTTGCGGCTGTCGATGCCGGTGACGGTGAAGCCCGACTGGTGCAGCATCTCGGCGGCAAGGTGGCCAACCTTGCCCAGGCCAAGAACGGCGATCTTGTTGAATGACATCATGATTCCCTTCAGAAGTCGAATTTCACGCCCTGCGCCAGCGGCAGGTGGGTGGAGTAGTTGATGGTGTTGGTCTGGCGGCGCATGTAGCCTTTCCAGGCGTCCGAGCCGCTTTCGCGCCCGCCGCCGGTTTCCTTTTCGCCGCCGAACGCGCCGCCGATCTCGGCCCCGGACGGGCCGATGTTGACGTTGGCAATGCCGCAATCCGAACCCGAGGCCGAAAGAAAGGCTTCGGCCTCGCGCAGGTTGAGGGTGAAGATGCACGACGACAAGCCCTGCGGCACGTCATTTTGCAGGGCAAGTGCTTGCTCGAAGTGGTCATACTCGAGCACGTAAAGGATCGGGGCAAAGGTCTCGGCCTTGACGGTGGCGGTCTGGCCCGGCATCTCGACCAGCGCGGGCGAAATGTAGGCCCCGCCCTGTGGCACACCGCTGCTGACGGTCTGGCCGCCGTGCACGGTGCCGCCTTCGGCGCGGGCCGCTTGCAGCGCGGCCAGCATCCGGTCGCGCGCGCCGTGGTCGGTCAGCGGCCCGATCAGGGTGGTGGCGTGGCGCGGAGCGCCGATCGGCAGGCTGGCGTAAGCCTTGGTCAGCCGCGCCACCAGGTCAGCCGCGATT
>CAYQPD010000164.1:0-5187 GCA_964419305.1 uncultured Rhodobacter sp. | reverse complement strand
TGCTGAACGCGGCGGGCAAGGTCGATGTCCAGATCTGGGCCTGGGGGGGCTTCGTGGCGGTTTCGGTGCTGGGAAAATTTCTGCTGATCCCGGTTTTCGGGGCCTGGTTTGTCTCGGTCATCACCCTGATCGCCTACGCAATCTGCGTCACCCCGGCGATGATCATATCGGCGTTGCGACTGACTGGCAGCCGCAGCCGATAAAGGTCGCGGAACGGATCCTGAGCCGCCCCCATGGTCTGGACCGTTTCCGGGGGTAGCGCACCGCCGCCACGGGCAGCCTGCACTCAAAGCCCCCCATCAGTCGCCCCAGCCAAGCGCTGGACAACCGGTTGAAGTTCCACCGTTAGTCCAGCCCGTCGGGAAGATCGACCACCACCCGCCGCGTCGCCAGATCGACCGTCGGCACCACTGCGCGGGTAAAGGGCAGCAGCAGCGGCTCTTGCCCACCCGGGCGTGCGATTTCCAGCAGATCGCCCGCCCCGTGGTTCAGCACCGCATGAACCACCCCGACCTGCGCCCCGCCGGTATCGCGCACCTCAAGCCCGATCAGATCGGCGTGGTAGAACTCGTCGCTGCCAAGCGCGGGCAGACGGTCGCGCCCGACGTAAAGGCTGGTGCCGCGCAGCGCGTCGGCCTCTTCCTTGGTGGCCACCCCTGAAAGGCGCGCGCCAAGCCCGCCCGCCACCGGGCGGGTCAGCGTGACGGTGAACTTGCGCGCGCCATCCTCGGTTTGCAGCGGGCCGTAACCGGCAATGGCGGTGGGATCCGCGCAGAACGACTTCAGCCGCACCTCGCCCCTGACCCCGAACGCGCCCGCAATCACCCCCACGCACAGTCGCTCGGTCATTCAGCGGGCCTCCATCACCAGCGCCGGGGCGCGGCGTTCCCAGCCGATCTGTTCCAGTTCGGGCACCTCAGCAAGCGTTTCCGGCCAGCCGACGCAAAGATAGCCGATCAGCCGCCAGTCGGCTGGAACGTCCAGATCGCGCGCCAGCAACGCAGCATCCAGAATTGACACCCAGCCCACCCCCAGCCCTTCGGCGCGCGCCGCCAGCCAGAACAGGGTGATCGCGCCGACCACCGAATAGGCCCGGGTTTCCGGCATGGTTGCCGCCCCCAGCCCCGCCCCCTTGGCCGTGCCATCATCACAGAACACCGCCAGTTGCAGCGGGGCCTCGCGCATGCCGGAAAGTTTCAACTGGCTGTAAAGGCGCGCCTTTTCACCGACGTATCCGGCCAGAGCCTGGCCATTGGCGGCCTTGAAATTGGCCAGTGCCGCAGCCCGGGCGGCAGCACTTTCCACCGCAATCACCCGCCACGGCTCTGACAGCCCGACCGAGGGGGCAAGGCCGAAGGCGGCCAGGCAACGCGCCAGCACGTCTGCCGCGACCGGATCGCTGCGAAAGCGGCGCACATCGCGCCGCCAGCGCATCAGATCGGCCAGTTCGGCCCGAAACGCCCCCGAGTAGCTGCCATCCATGGCGGCCGCGCCTTATTCGGCCTCGACCGGAGCGGCGGCACGGGCGGCTTTCTTGGCGGCCATTTCGGTCATGCGTTTGCCCGGCACGGCCGCCTTCGGGTTGTTGCGAACCTTTTTCGCGGTCACGCCGGCGGCTTCGAGAAAGCGCGCGATGCGGTCGGTCGGCTGTGCGCCCTGACCCAGCCAGTATTGCACCCGCTCAAGATTCATCTTGATGCGGTTCTCGGAATCCTTGGCCAGCAGCGGGTCATAGGTGCCCAGCTTTTCAAGGAAGCGGCCATCGCGCGGCATCCGGCTGTCGGTCGCGACGATCGAATAGTGCGGGCGCTTCTTGCTGCCACCACGGGCAAGGCGGATTTTCATCGACATGAGGTAGTCTCCTTGGGTTTGGCAAGGTGCGTGATTTCACGCACCGTGGTTTCGGTCATTGTTGCAGTTTCTCGTGATGCCTGATCACCTCGGAAATGATGAAGGTCAGGAATTTCTTGGCAAATTCGGGGTCGAGGTCGGCTTCTTGCGACAGTGCCTGCAGCCGTGCGATCTGGCGTGCCTCGCGCACCGGGTCCGAGGGCGGCAGGTCGTGCGCGGCCTTCAGCCGCCCCACCGCCTTGGTCTGCTTGAAACGCTCGGCAAGGGTAAAGACCAGGATCGCGTCCAGCCGGTCGATGCTGTCGCGGTGGTCGCGCAAAAGGCTGGCGGCGCGGGTCGCGTTGGCGTCGGTCATGGCTCGCTCCACAAGGTCTGCCGGGCGCATGCGGCGCGCAGGGGCAAGGACTGCATCATTTCTTCCTGCCGAACCCCAGACCCGAAAGCCCCGACGGCAGGCCCAGCCCCTTGGGCAGGCCAAGCC
Source organism: uncultured Rhodobacter sp. (assembly GCA_964419305.1). Lineage (GTDB taxonomy): Bacteria > Pseudomonadota > Alphaproteobacteria > Rhodobacterales > Rhodobacteraceae > CAYQPD01. The sequence continues at coordinate 2,855 of CAYQPD010000164.1, read as the reverse complement.
CCCCCATGCCGCCGCCCATGCCGGTCTGCATCGCTTTCGCGGCGGCTTCCAGTTGCTCGGGGTTCATCTTGCCAAGGTCGGGCGCGGTGCCAAGACCTTTGCCCATCATCTGCTTCATCGCGGCCTTCATCATGCCGCCGCGCCCCATCTTCTTCATCATGTCGGCCATCTGCTTGTGCTGCTTCAGCAGCCGGTTCAGATCCGACACTTCCAGCCCCGACCCGGCGGCGATGCGCTTCTTGCGGCTGGCAGCCAGCAGGTCGGGGTTGGCGCGTTCGCGTTTGGTCATCGAGTTGATCAGCGCGATCTGGCGCTTCAACATGCGGTCATCCAGCCCGGCTTCGGTGGCGGCTTTCGAGACCTTGCCCATTCCCGGCAGCATCCCCATCAGGCCCTGCATGCCGCCCATCTTGAGCATCTGCTCAAGCTGGCCCTTGAGGTCGTTCATGTTGAACAGACCCTTCTGGAAGCGCTTCATGGCGCGCTCGGCCTGCTCGGCCTCGAAATTTTCCTGCGCCTTCTCGACCAGCGCCACGATGTCGCCCATGCCAAGAATGCGCCCGGCTACCCGTTCGGGCTCGAAGGTTTCCAGCGCATCCAGCTTTTCGCCCATGCCGACAAAGCGGATCGGCTTGCCGGTCACGGCACGCATCGACAGCGCCGCGCCACCGCGACCGTCGCCATCCATCCGGGTCAGCACCACGCCGCTGATGCCGACCTTGGCGTCAAACTCGGTCGCGACGTTCACCGCGTCCTGCCCGGTCAGACCGTCGACCACCAGCAAGGTCTCGCGAGGGGCGGCGATGTCGCGCACCGCCTGCACTTCGGCCATCAGGGCCTCGTCGATGTGCAACCGGCCGGCGGTATCAAGGAACAGCACATCATAGCCGCCCATCATCGCCTGGGTCTTGGCGCGCCGGGCGATCTGGGTGGCGGATTCGCCCGCCACGATCGGCAGACTGTCCACGCCAACCTGGGCGGCCAGGATCTGCAACTGCTCCATCGCGGCGGGGCGGTTGGTATCAAGGCTGGCCAGCAGCACCCGCTTGCCCTGCTTCTCGAACAGGCGCTTGGCCAGCTTGGCGGTGGTGGTGGTCTTGCCCGAGCCTTGCAGACCGACCATCAGCACGCAGGCGGGCGGGTTGTCGATCTTCAGCGCATCCGCCGGGCCATCGCCAGCCAGCACCGCGATCAGCTCGTCATGCACGATCTTCACGACCTGCTGGCCGGGGGTGATGGATTTCGTCACCGCCTGGCCGGTAGCCTTGGCCTGCACCGCCGCCACAAAATCGCGCGCCACCGGCAGCGCGACGTCGGCCTCCAAGAGCGCCACCCGCACTTCGCGCAACGCGGTGGCCACATCGGCGTCGGACAACGCACCCTGCCGGGTCAGCCGCTCGAAAACCGAGCCGAGGCGCTCTGACAGATTTTCGAACATCGCCGGTCTCCTCGCCACCGCCCAAACAGCACTGCCACCCATGGGCGCAACGCGCTGATGGATGGCGATCCCCGATCACGTCGGGGACCGAAGGCAGACAGACCTTCGGAATGGCCCTGCGGGTAATGGCAAGAGGCGGCAGAGTCAAGTCGTGCTGAAACCAAAGGCATTCTTACTGGCGAAAATATCCCCCGCGGAGCGCCTGCGGACGGGTCGGATGCCTTCGGCGAGGATATTTGAGCCAGCAAGAAAGCCGCATTGGGCTTGTAGCGTGGCGGGCAGGGACTAGACTTGGGCCACGGCAGGAGGGCGCGAATGAGTATCGACACCTGGGACGAGATCAGGACCGCCTATCACGTGGCGCGGCTCGGCACGGTTTCGGGGGCGGCCGAGGTGCTGGGGGTGCATCATGCCACGGTGATCCGGCACATCGACGCGCTCGAGCAGCGGCTGGGGGTGCGGCTGTTTCAGCGCCACGCCCGGGGCTACACCGCAACCGAGGCCGGGCGCGATCTGCTGGCGGTGGCGCAGACCACCGACGAGCAGTTCGCCCAGCTTGCCAGCCGCATCAAGGGCGCGGGCGGCGCGGTGTCGGGCGAGCTGGTGGTGACTTCGATCGCCGGGATCACCGGGCTGATAACGCCGGTGCTGGTGGGCTTTCAGGCGCTGCACCCGGGGCTGGTGGTGCGCTTGCTGATCGACATGCGGCTGTTCCGGCTGGACTACGGCGAGGCGCATGTGGCGATCCGCGCCGGGGCGGCGCCCGAGGAGCCCGACAACGTGGTGCAACCGCTGATCCGGCTGCGCACCGGGCTTTATGCCGCGCGCAGCTATGCCGCGCGCCACGGTCTGCCACGGGGGCCGGATGATTTCGCCGGGCACGATTTCGTTGGTGCCGACAGCGACCTCAGCCGCGCGCCGTTCCAGCGCTGGCTGCGCGAGGTGGTGGCGGCTGACCGCATCACCTACCGCAGCACCGAACCCGCCGGTCTGGAAGCGGCGGTGCGGGCCGGGGCGGGGATCGGCTTTCTCTCGGCTTACCTCGCGGCAAACGATCCCGACCTGGTCGAGGTGATGGCACCGCGCCCGGAATGGGAAGCGCCGCTGTGGATCGTGACCCACGTCGATCTGCACCGCACCGTCAAGGTGCAGGCCTTTCTTGCCCATCTCAAGCACGCGGCGGCTGGCTGGGCCGAGATCTGAACCGGTCGCCAGCGTGACACGGCCACGGTAATCGACCCCTCGTCCATTTTTCCAATTCAATATAACGCGTTGACTGGCTGAGTCGGGCCCGCTGGATGGCAGGCGGCAAGTCCAGTCGCCCCGATCCGCCGCACATGGGCAACAGGCGCAAAGCGCTTGGCTAGCGCCAGGAAAAGAACCCCTTCGGGGCCTGCGCCAGCAGGCGGTGGCCGAG
>CAYQPD010000163.1:0-5239 GCA_964419305.1 uncultured Rhodobacter sp. | reverse complement strand
GCGGTTGGCGCGGAAGGCGGCCGAGGTGGGCAGGGCGGATGAGATCAGTTTCATGTGCGCTTGCCCGCCTCGGCCGCCGCCCGCGCGCGCAACTCGCGCCGGATCACCTTGCCGGTCACCGTCATCGGCAAGGCATCGAGAAAGCCGATTTCGCGCGGATAGGCGTGCCGCGCCACCCGGGCTGCGACGAATTCCTGCAACGCGGCGGCAAGGGCGGGCGTCGCCACCACCCCGGCCTTGAGCACGACATAGGCTTTCACCACCTCGGTGCGCAAGGCATCGGGCTTGCCCACCACCCCCACCGTTGCCACCGCCGGGTGGCGCAGCAGGCAATCCTCGATCTCGGCCGGACCGATGCGGTAGCCCGATGAGGTGATCACATCGTCATCGCGCCCGACAAAGCGCAGATAGTCGCCCTCGGCCACGCCACGATCGCCGGTCAGCAGCCAGTCGCCACGATACTTTTCTGCGGTGGCCTCGGGCCGGTTCCAGTAGCCCAGCATCATGCTGGCCGAGCCCCTGCGCACCGCGATCTCGCCCTCGCCCAGGGTCACCTGCCCGGCTGCGTCGATCACCGCCACCTCGTGCCCCGGCACCGCCCGGCCGATGCAGCCGGGGCGGGCGGGAAACAGCGCGCCGCAGCTTGAGGCCACCATGTTGCATTCGGTCTGGCCGTAGAACTCGTTGATCTGAAGGCCGAAAGCCGCGCGGCCCCAGGCCAGCATCTCGGCCCCCAGCGGCTCGCCGCCCGAGGCGACCGAGCGCAGGCCGGGCACCACCGCGCCTTCGGCACGCAGCATCCGCAGCGCCGTGGGCGGGAAGAACACGTTGCGCACGCCGCCCGCGCGGATCACCTCGAGGCAGCCCGCGACCGAGAACTTGGCCGCCCGCGCCGCCACCACCGGCACCCCGAGCACCAGCCCCGGCATCAGCACATCGAACAGCCCGCCGATCCAGGCCCAGTCGGCCGGGGTCCACAGGCAGTCGCCGGGCTGGCCCAGGAAATCATGGCTGACCTCGACCCCCGGCAGATGGCCGGTCAGCACCCGGTGGCCGTGCAGCGCCCCCTTGGGCGCGCCGGTGGTGCCCGAGGTGTAGATCAGCACCGCCGGATCCTCGGACCCGGTGTCGTGGGCGGCGAGCGGGCGGTCATCAAGTGCCAGCGCCTCGGGCACGATCTGCACGCCGCCGCCGGCCAGCCAGACCCGCAGCGCGTCGGTGCCCGATGGGTCGGCAATCACCAGCCGCACCCCGGCGTCAACCAGCCGGGTGATCAGCGCATCGGGGCCGAACAGGGTGAACAGCGGGATCGAGATCGCGCCCAGCTTCCAGATCGCGATATGCGCCGCCGCCGTCCACGCGCCTTGCGGGCGCAGCACCCCGACCCGGTCGCCCGGCCCGATCCCCTGCCCCGCCAGATGGCGCGCCAGCCCGTCGGCCATGGCGCGCAAGCCACCATAGCTGACCTCGACCCGCTGCCCGCCGGTCAGATCAATCAGCGCCAGCCGGTCGGGCTCGCGCTCAGCCCAGGCGTCACAGACCTGCACTGCCATGTTCAGCCGGGAAGGAACGTTCCAGCGAAAGCCTGCGACGAGAGTGTCATAGCTGGCGGCGGGGATCAGCATGTCACGCCCCCGCCCCCATCAGTTCCCGCCCGATCAGCATCCGCCTGATCTCGCTGGTGCCCGCCCCGATCTCCATCAGCTTGGCGTCGCGAAACAGGCGGCTGACGGTGCTGTCGGCCAGAAACCCGGCACCGCCGAAGGCCTGCACCGCCTGATGCGCCTGCACCATCGCCTGCTCGCTGGCATAAAGCACGCAGGCGGCGGCATCGGCGCGGGTGACGCGACCGCTGTCGCAGGCGCGGGCCACCGCATAGGTATAGGCGCGGGCGGTGTTCAGCGCGGTATACATGTCGGCCAGCTTGCCCTGCATCAACTGGAAACTGCCGATCGGCTGGCCGAACTGCTGGCGGGTTTGCAGATAGGGCACCACCTCGTCAAGACAGGCGGCGATGATGCCGGTGCCGATGCCCGACAGCACCACCCGCTCGTAATCGAGGCCCGACATCAGCACCGCCACCCCGCGCCCTTCGGCACCCAGCACATTGGCGGCAGGCACTTCGACATGATCAAAGATCAGCTCGGCGGTGTTCGAGCCGCGCATCCCGAGCTTGTCGAAATGCGGCGAGGTGGAAAAGCCCGGCATGGTTTTTTCGATGATGAAGGCGGTGATGCCCCTTGATCCCGCCGCCGGGTCGGTCTTGGCATAGACCACCAGGGTGCCTGCGTCGGGGCCGTTGGTGATCCAGTATTTGTGGCCGGTCAGGATGTAGGCATCGCCCCGCCGCTCGGCCCTGAGCGCCATCGCCACCACATCCGACCCGGCCCCGGCTTCCGACATCGCCAGCGCGCCCACTGCACTGCCCGCGATCAGACCGGGCAGGTATTTCGCCCGTTGCGCCGGGCTGCCGTTCAGCGCGATCTGGTTGACGCAAAGGTTGGAATGCGCGCCATAAGACAGCGCCACCGAAGCCGAGGCGCGGGCGATTTCCTCGACCGCCACGACATGGGCCAGATAGCCCATCCCCGCCCCGCCAAGGGCTTCGGGCACGGTGATGCCCAGAAGGCCAAGCGCCCCCATCTCGGGCCAGAGGGCGGGCGGGAAGGCATTGCTGCGGTCAATCTCGCCAGCCAGCGGTTTCAGCCGCGCCTGCGCCCAGCGCTGCACCGTGTCGCGCAGCGCCGTGATGTCGTCGCCCAGATCGAAGTCCATTGACGCCAGAAACATCGCGGCCTCCCTGAATTGAACGTGTGTTCATTTCTAAGGGAAGACCGGCCTTCCCGTCAACCGACTTCTAGGGCGGGCAGGCACAGCCGAGTATTTGGGCAAAGAAGAAGGTCAGTCGGCGGCTGGGCGGGGGGCGCAAACCTCGGCGCGGATGATGCGGGCGATCCGGGCGGCGTCGGCGGGGGTGAAGGTCAGCGGCAGGCGCAGATCGATCAGCCCGGCCAGGATGCGGTCGGTTTGCGGCAATGGGGCCGGGTGGGCATAGTGCCAGTGATCGTAGCGCGAGGTGAAGGCGGCGGGGGCGGGCGCGCCGAACCATTTGAGATCGACGCCGCGCGCCGCCGCGCGGGCCATGAGCGCCTGCACCTGTGGCGCAGGCCAACCGGGCAGCAGGAACTGGAACGAGGATCCGACATAGCTTTCCGCCTGCGGCCGGGTGATCAGCTTGAGGCCCGGCGTGCCCTGCAACCCGGACTCAACGGTCTGGTATAGCACCGACCAGCGCGCCACCCGGTCGGGCAACAGCGCCAGTTGCGGCCGCAGGATCGCGGCGCGCAGGTTGTCCATCCGGCCCGAGATGTTGGGGGTGTCATAGGTCAGCGCCGCGAACGCCTCGGGCGGCGGGGCGGCAAGGTGGCGGGGGTAAAGCATGTAGCTGCCCGACAACAGGATCGCCCGCGCCATGGCCTGATCATCATCCGAGGTGATCAGCCCACCCTCGCCCGAGTTGATGTGCTTGTAGGTCTGGGTCGAGTAGCAGGCCATCGCACCATGCCGCCCCGAGGGCACCCCGCCCCAGGCCGCCCCCATGGTATGGGCGCAATCCTCGATCACCGTGACCCCGGCCGCCGCGCAGATCGCCATCAGCCGGTCCATGTCGCAGACATGGCCGCGCATGTGGCTGATCAGCAGCACCCGCGCCTGCCCCGCCTTGGCGGCCAGATCGTCAAGGTCGATGGTCAGGCTGTCGGTGACCTCGACAAACACCGGCCGCGCCCCGATGGCGGCAACCGCGCCGGGAACCGGGGCCAGGGTGAAGGCGTTGGTCAGCACCGCATCCCCCAGCCCGACTCCGATGGCGCGCAACGCGGTGGCGATGGCCGCGCCCCCCGAGGCCACGGCAAGACAGTAGCGCGCCCCGGTCAGGGCGGCAAATTCCTGCTCCAGAGCCGCGGTCTCGGCCACCTCGCCGGGGGTGGTGTTGTAGCGGTGCAGCCGACCATGGCGCAGCACCGCCAAAGCTGCCGCGATGCCCGCCTCGGGGATCGGCTCCTGCTGGGTGAAGCTGCCGGTAAAGATTTCCTGCGTCACGCCTTGCCTCCTTGGTGCCCCACCAGCGCCAGATACAGCGCCAGCGTCAGCGCCAGCCCAGCCCCCGCAACATAGTAGGCCACGTTCGGGGATTGGAAGGGGGCGCTCTGCGACATGAAGTAGCCGAAGATCTGGGCGAAAAACACCGTGCCTGCCAGCATCGCAAGGTTGGTGATGGCGGAAATGCCGCCCTGCAACGCGCCCTGCGCATCCTCGGGCACCCGGCGCGACATCAGCGCCGTCAGCATCGGATGGGCGCGATCAACGCGGCCATCGAGAACTTCGTGCCCGCGGCCGAACGCGCCGCCGTGGCGGGCCAGCTCTTCGGCGAGGAAGGCTCGATCGCGATGTCGCGGTTCGACACCGCGGCCCTGCGCCAGGCCACGGCAGATGTGCGCGATTTTGGCCTGGCCACCAGCGAAACGTTTTCTCAACTCACTCGGGCTTTCGCCTGCATGTGCCGACAAAGGTGTCGCCAGAATAAGCGTTGAAAAAAAGTTCATTGGTGAACGTCGAATAATACCCGTCGATCGCACCACTTCTGTCGGGGTCACGAAGGAAGAACAGTGTCCGATCCATGCTTTTGAGCCAACCGAAGTAAACGAAGAATCCGTCCAGTATCTCAATGCGCACTTTGCTGTCATTGTCGGTCCAGAACCTCCACCATCGGTGACGGTTAACGGAGAGAAAGGCAGTTTCGGGATGTGATGCGCCGTTTGTTTTAATCACGCCCTTGCACACGTAGTCGTCCCACGCGAGAGCAGGAGTTGCCATAATGGCAAACAATATTACTGCTGTCGTCCTCATCAAAATCCCACCTCCACGCGTCCGATACACCTTCTGAAAGTTTAGCGAAACAATCACGGCAAAGAGGCCACTTTGTGACCAAATGCGGGTAATTTTGACAACCTGCGCGACATCCTGATCGCCAACGGTGCCGGTGCAATGATGATCCATGTCGCCCCCAATAACGCTCCACCCGGCACGGGCAGCTTCGGCGAGGCGATGTCGCTCCTGAAGGACCTCGCAGGGCTTTGTTGCACAAATGATCTGAGGGGATTCATCTGATGTCACATCCCGCAAGCTGGTATGGCCGCCTTTTGAACAGCTCAGGCTTCAGTTTGTGCCAGTCCTTCAT
>CAYQPD010000162.1:0-5301 GCA_964419305.1 uncultured Rhodobacter sp. | reverse complement strand
CCCGATCAGCTATCGTAGTCGATCACATGGCGCAGTTGCTTTTCATACTCCAGCGCCTTGCCGGTGCCCAGCGCGACGCAGTTCAAAGGCTCGTTCGCCACCGAGATCGACAGCCCGGTCTGCTCGCGCAGCGCCAGATCGAGATCGCCCAGCAGCGCGCCGCCCCCGGTCAACATCACGCCGCGGTCAACGATGTCGGCCGCCAGATCGGGCGGCGTGGTTTCCAGCGCCTGCATCACCGCGTCGCAGATCTGCTGCACCGGCTCGGCCAGGGCCTCGGCAATCTGGGCCTGATTGACCTCGGTTTCCTTGGGCACGCCGTTCAGCAGATCGCGCCCGCGGATCGTCATGCTGGCGCCGCGCCCATCGTCGGGCATCCGCGCGGTGCCAATGCTGGTCTTGATGCGCTCGGCGGTCGATTCGCCCACCAGCAGGTTGTGGTGGCGACGCAGATAGCTGATCACCGCCTCGTCCATCCGGTCGCCGCCGACCCGCACCGAGCGGGCGTATACGATGTCGCCAAGGCTCAGCACCGCCACTTCGGTGGTGCCGCCGCCGATATCGACCACCATGTTGCCGGTCGGATCGGTGATCGGCATGCCCGCGCCGATCGCCGCCGCAATCGGTTCCGCAATCAGCCCGGCCCGGCGCGCGCCCGCCGACAGCACCGACTGACGGATCGCGCGCTTTTCCACCGGGGTTGCCCCGTGCGGCACGCAGACGATGATCTTGGGCTTGCTGAAGGTGGTGCGCTTGTGCACCTTGCGGATGAAATACTTGATCATCTCTTCGGCGGAATCGAAATCGGCGATCACCCCGTCGCGCATCGGCCGGATCGCCTCGATGCTGCCCGGGGTGCGCCCCAGCATCAGCTTGGCGTCCTCGCCCACCGCCAGCACCATCTTCTTGCCGTCCTTGACGTGGTAGGCCACCACCGAAGGCTCGTTCAGCACGATGCCCTTGCCGCGGACATAGACCAGCGTGTTGGCGGTGCCGAGGTCGATCGCCATATCCGACGAGAAAAGACCCGAGAGTATCGACATGGCGTGGGGGATCCTGCTGCTGCACCAGTGAAAACCGCCCGACTCTGTCACCAGGCGGGCGGTTTGTTATAGGGACATGGCGCCCCGAGCGAAAGGCCCCCGTCCGCCGCCATGCGCGGATAAGCGCCCGCCGGCCGGTGGCGTGGGTCGCAGCAGGTGGGTTTTCAGGCGGCGCGGATTGCGGTCAATGTGGCAGAAATGCAAATTCCGGCACTCTACGCCACTATCATCTGCCGAAAATGTTCGAAATAGTCAAACCCCGGTATTTTTCCGGGGGCAACCACCCCCGGAAAAATTATCTTTGATCAGGCCCGTTTCAGGACGCATCGCGGTAGGTAACCGATTTCACGTTCTCGCCCGGCGCGGTCTTGGTGCGCCGCACGATCAGCCGGTTCAGGGCGTTGAGGTAGGCCTTGACCGAGGCCACCACGGTATCGGTATCGGCCGACTGGCCGGTGCCGATCCGCCCGTCCTCTTCCAGCCGCACCGAAACCGTGGCCTGGGCGTCGGTGCCTTCGGTCACGGCGTGGACCTGGAACAATTGCAGCCGCGCCTGGTGCGGATAAAGCATCCTGACCGCGTTGAAGGCCGCATCCACCGGCCCGTCGCCGGTGGCGTCGATGCTGTGATCGACCCCCTCGATGCTCAGCGTCAGCTCGGCTTCCTGCGGCCCGTCGGTGCCGCAGACCACCCGCAGGCGTTTCAGTTGCAGCGTGTCATGCGCGGCACTGGTGCCCTGATCCTGCATCAAGGCCACCAGATCGTCGTCGAACACTTCCTTCTTGCGGTCGGCCAGCGCCTTGAAGCGCACGAACACGTCGTTCAACTGGTTGTCGGCCAGATCATAGCCCAGATCGCGCAGCTTGAGGCGCAGCGCCGCCCGCCCCGAGTGTTTGCCCATCACCAGGCTGGTGTCGGCCAGCCCGACATCCTGTGGCCGCATGATCTCGAAGGTTTCCGAGTTCTTGAGGATGCCGTCCTGATGGATGCCGGATTCGTGGGCGAAGGCGTTCTTGCCGACGATCGCCTTGTTGAACTGCACCGCAAAGCCCGAAACCGTGGCGACCTTGCGCGACAGGTTCATGATCCGGGTGGCATCGACCCCGGTGCGGTAGGGCATGATGTCGTTGCGCACCTTGAGCGCCATCACCACCTCTTCCAGCGCGGTGTTGCCCGCGCGTTCACCCAAGCCGTTGATGGTGCATTCGATCTGGCGCGCGCCCGCCTCCATCGCGGCCAGCGCGTTGGCGGTGGCCATGCCCAGATCGTTGTGGCAGTGGGTGGCGAAGATCACCTTGTCGGCCCCCGGCACCCGGTTGAGCAGCATGGCGATGATCGCGGCACTTTCGCGCGGCGCGGTGTAGCCCACGGTATCGGGAATGTTGATCGTGGTGGCCCCGGCCTTGATCGCAATCTCCACCGTGCGGCACAGGAAATCATGCTCGGTGCGGGTGGCGTCCATCGCCGACCACTGCACGTTGTCGCACAGGTTGCGGGCGTGGCTGACGGTGTCGTGGATGCGTTCTTCCATCTCGGTCATCGTCAGGTTCGGGATCGCGCGGTGGGTGGGCGAGGTGCCGATGAAGGTATGGATGCGCGGTTGACGGGCGGGACGCACCGCCTCCCAGCAGCGGTCGATATCCTTGGTGCTGGCCCGTGCCAGGCCGCAGATCACCGCATTCAGCCCCATCCCGGCAATCGCGTTGACCGCCTCGAAATCGCCGACCGAGGCAATCGGGAACCCGGCCTCGATGATATCGACCCCCATCTCGTCGAGCAGCCCGGCGATCTCGAGCTTTTCGTCATGGGTCATGGTGGCACCGGGCGACTGTTCGCCGTCGCGCAGGGTGGTATCGAAAATCAGGACGCGGGTTTGCGTTGGCTTGTCGGTCATTGGGATCTCACTTGTGTTGCTTGGACTTCATCCTGTGGGCGCGCGTCACCTCCGAGCGGTCGCACCCAAGGGCACGCTCAGAGGCAGCTAAGGAGAAGAGCCGCACGGGAGTGCGTGGGGCCTGCGGCCCGAATGGTATGGAGGTTGGCTTCCCGTGTCATGGGCCGGACTATACGGCGCGGCGCGCGAAAGAAAAGCGCAAAATATGCGGGCCAGAGGCACCCCACGGTCGGGATTGCCTGCGGCGCGGATATTTGCGCAAAGGTGAATGGGGTGCTGCGGGCGGTTGACGCGCGGGTTGCGCTTCGCTAGCTGGCAGGCTCTCAAAGCCAAAGGGTCGGATCATGGCACGCAACAGGAAGGGCCGGGCGGTATCGGGCTGGCTGGTGGTGGACAAGCCCGCAGGGATCACCTCGAGCGCGGTGGTCAACAAGGTGAAATGGGCGTTTGATGCCGCCAAGGCCGGGCACGCGGGCACCCTTGATCCGGCGGCAACCGGGGTGCTGGCGGTGGCTTTGGGCGAGGCCACCAAGACCGTGCCCTATGTCACCGACGCGCTGAAATGCTACCGCTTTGTGGTGCACCTCGGGGCTGCCACCACCACCGACGACGCCGAGGGCGAAGTGATCGCGACATCAGGCCTGCGCCCGACCGAGGCGCAGATCGAAGCGGCGCTGGCCGCATTCCGGGGCGACATCGTGCAGGTGCCGCCGCAGTATTCGGCGGTCAAGGTTGCGGGCGAGCGGGCTTACGCCCTGGCGCGCGAGGGCGAGGTGCTCGATCTTGCCGCCCGCCCGCTGTGGGTGGAAAGTCTTGATCTGATCGCGCGGCCCGACCCCGATCACCTTGAGCTCGAGATGGTCTGCGGCAAAGGCGGTTACGTGCGCGCCATCGCGCGCGATCTGGGCGCGGCGCTGGGCTGCCTTGGCCATGTCGCCGCGCTGCGCCGGACCTGGGCAGGACCGTTCGATGCTGAACAGGGCATCACCCTGGCGCAGATTGAAGCGCTGGCCCGGACCGAGGCGCTGGACGCCTGGCTGCTGCCGCTGGAAACCGGCCTCGCCGATCTGCCCGAACTGCCTGCCACCGCCGAGGGCGCGGCCCGCCTTCGGCTGGGCAACCCCGGCATGGTGATCAGCGCCGATGTCGAATACGGCGACGAGGCTTGGGCCAGCTATCACGGCCATGCCGTGGCCGTGGGCATCTACAAGGCGGGCGAGTTGCACCCGAGCCGGGTGTTCAATACCTGACCCCCGGCCGAGGTTTCTTCTTTGCCTGAAACTCCGGGGGTCCGGGGGCAGAGCCCCCGGCGTCAGTCCTCGAACATATCGCTTTGGCCGCCGCGCAGCGGGTCGGGCAGCCGCGGGGCTTCGAGCCCAAGATGCCGCCACGCCTTGGCCGCCAGCAGCCGCCCGCGCGGGGTGCGCTGGATCAGGCCCTGCTGCAACAGATAGGGCTCGATCACCTCTTCGATTGCGTCGCGGCTTTCCGACAGCGCCGCCGCGATGGTTTCCACCCCGACCGGCCCGCCGCCGTAGTTTTCAGCCAGCAGCGCCAGATAGCGCCGGTCGTTGCCATCGAGCCCCAGATGATCGACCCCCAGTCGCGTCAGCGCCCAATCGGCAATCGCCCGGGTCAGTCGGCCGTCGCCTTCGACCAGCACGAAATCGACCACCCGGCGCAACAGCCGCCCGGCGATGCGCGGGGTGCCACGGGCGCGGCGCGCGATCTCGCGGGTGCCGTCGGGGTCAGCCGGAATGGCCAGCAGGCGCGCGCCACGGGTCACGATCAGGTCAAGCTCGTCCTCGGTATAGAACTGCAACCGGGTCGGGATGCCGAAGCGGTCGCGCAGCGGCGTGGTCAGCAGGCCCAGCCGGGTGGTGGCCCCGACCAGGGTAAAGGGTTGCAGGTCAATCCGCACGGTGCGCGCCGCCGGGCCTTCGCCGATCACCAGATCGAGGGCGAAATCCTCGAGCGCCGGGTAAAGCACCTCTTCGACCACCGGCGACAGGCGGTGAATCTCGTCGATGAACAGCACATCGCGCGGCTCCAGATTGGTCAGAATCGCCGCCAGATCCCCCGCCCGCGCCAGCACCGGGCCTGAGGTCATGCGAAACCCCACCCCGAGCTCGCGTGCGATGATCTGCGCCAGCGTGGTCTTGCCCAAGCCGGGGGGGCCGTGAAACAGGGTGTGGTCCATCGCCTCGCCGCGCATCTTCGCGCTGTCGATAAACACCCGCAGATTGGCCCGCGCCTCGGCCTGGCCCACGAATTCTTCCAGCGTCTGCGGCCTGAGCGCGCGGTCAAGGTCGGGCGCATCCTCGGGCAAGGGCGCAGGGCGCAGGGTGGGGTCGGATGCGGTCA
>CAYQPD010000161.1:0-5336 GCA_964419305.1 uncultured Rhodobacter sp. | reverse complement strand
CGCCGCCTCGGCGCGGGCCGCGCGCCGCGCCGCCTGGGCATCGGCCAGCGCCTGGGTGGCCGGCCCCTTGGCCGCCGTTGCGGCTGGCGCGGCTGCCGGTGCGGCTGCGGGCGCGGTGATGCTGGCCGCGGCCTGGCGCACCACATCGCCCGGCCTGGTCTTGAGCGGGTCAAAGGCTTCGAACTTGCTGGCGGCACCCTTGAGCGCATCCAGCCCCATGCTCTTGGCCGAGGTCATGGATTTCAGATCCTTGGCCACATCCTTGACCCCGGCCTCGTCGGCCGCACTTTCCATCGCGCGCTGAAAATCCCGCGCCATGCTGCGCGCCTTGGCGGTAAAGCGCCCCATGGTGCGGAACATGCCGGGCAACTCTTTCGGGCCGATCACGATCAGCGCCACCACCCCGATCAGCAGCAGTTCGGTCCAGCCGATATCAAACATCTCTCACCCGCCCCGCCGCGCCTGTGCCGCCAGAATCCAAGGGCTCAGACCTTGTCCTTTTCAACCGGAGGGGTCACGTCGCGCGCCACCTCGGGGCCTTTCTCGATCTCGGTGGTTTCTTCCTTGATGCCCTTCTTGAAGGCATTGATGCCTTTGCCGACTTCACCCATCAGCGAACTGACCTTGCCGCGCCCGAACATGACAAGCACGACAACGGCGATCAGCAGCAGGCCGGGAAGGCCGATATTTTGCAGCATGGGTCTCTCCCTTCAGACCCCGGAGCGGGGCCTCTGACAGTCATATATCATCATTTATGGTGTGGCGCGGGCGGATCAAAGACCAAATCGCTCAAGCCCGCAAGATTTCGCCTGATCAGGCCAAGTATCGCCTTCAGCGCTTGAGCGGAAACACAAAACAGCGGTCGCGGCGGATCATCAGCCAGAGCGGCATGCCGGGATGGGGCAGAAACACCCCCGGCACGCTGGCGGTCAGGCGCAGCGGGCCGTCGTCCATGGCAAACTCGACCAGGCTTTCGCGGCCCAGAAAGCGCGCCCGCAGCACCGTGCCGCGTGCCGCCGTGCCATCCATCGCGGTCGGCTCGGGGCCGCGCCCGCCGCGATCAAAGTCGATCTTGATGTGCTGCGGCCGGATCACGATCTCGACCGCGGTGCCGTCGGCATGGCCGGGCGTCAGGAAGCTGCCGAACGGGGTTTCGGTCAGCGCGCCCCGTGACTGGCCCCGGATCACGTTGACATCGCTGAAGAATGCCGCTGCCGCCCGATCGACCGGCGCGTTGTAGACGTTGTAGGGCGCGCCATGCTGAACGATCCGGCCCGCCCGCATCAGCGCGATCTCGTCGGCCATGCGCATCGCCTCGTCGGGCTCGTGGGTGACCAGCAGCACCGCCGTGCCTTCCTCTTTCAGCACTTCCAGCGTGGTGTCGCGGATGCCGTCGCGCAGGCGGTTGTCGAGGCCGGAAAAGGGCTCGTCCATCAGCATCACGCGCGGGCGCGGGGCCAGCGCCCGGGCCAGCGCCACGCGCTGCTGCTCGCCCCCCGACAACTGGTGCGGATGCTTGGGGCCAAACCCCGCGAGATTGACCCGCTCGAGCAGTTCCGCCACCCGCCGCGCCTTGGCCGCGGCTTCGCCGGTCAGCCCGAACGCCACGTTCTGCGCCACCGTAAGATGCGGAAACAGCGCGAAATCCTGAAACATCAGCCCGACCGAACGGGCTTCGGGCGGCAGGCTGGTGGTCGCGTCAAACACCGCGCGGCCGTCGATCGCGATGGTGCCGGTGTCGGGGCGTTCGACCCCGGCGATCATCCGCAGGGTGGTGGTCTTGCCACAGCCCGATGGCCCGAGCAGGCAGGTCACCTGCCCCGGTGCAATGTCAAGCGCGACATCGTTGACCACCGGGGCCGCGCCAAAGCTGCGCGTCAGGTGCCGCACCTCGAGGCGGGCCGGGATGGCAGGGGCGAGGACGGCGCGATCGAGCAAGGGCTAATCCGATGAATTTCGTCGGATAAGCGGATAACAGGCCGCAGCTTGTGCTGCAAGGGGAGGGGTCAAAGGGGGGGCTGTCTGCCCCCCCTCACCCCCCCGAGGATATTTGTCCAGAGAAGAACGAGTCAGAACGTGGCGTTGGTGGCGCCGCCGTCGAGCAGGATGTTCTGGCCGATGATATAGCCCGCGTGCTGACTGCACAGGAAGGCGCAGGCGGCACCGAATTCGGCCGGGGTGCCGTAGCGGCGGGCCGGAATCGTGGCGGCGCGCTGAGCGCGGGCGGCGTCGAGCGTGATGCCCTGGGCCCGGCTGGCACCGGTATCGAGGGCAAGGGCGCGGTCGGTGTCATGGATGCCGGGCAGCAGGTTGTTGATGGTCACGCCCGAGGGTGCCACCTGCCGCGCGGTGCCCGCGACATAGCCGGTCAGGCCGGTGCGCGCGGTGTTGGAAAGGCCAAGCTGGGCAATCGGGGCCTTGACCGACTGCGAGGTGATGTTGACCACCCGGCCCCAGCCGCGCGTCATCATGGCCGGCAGCAGCGCCGTCATCAGGGCGATCGGGGTCAGCATGTTGGCATCAAGGGCGCGGATGAAATCGTCGCGGCTCCAATCTGACCACAGCCCCGGCGGCGGGCCGCCGGCGTTGGTGACAAGGATATCGACCTGACCGGCGGCGGCCAGCACGGCGGCGCGCCCGGCCTCGGTGGTGATGTCGGCGGCAACGGCGGTGACCTGCACCCGATGGGCGGCGCGGATCGCGCTTGCGGCCGCCGCGAGCGTCGCCGCCCCGCGGGCGTTGATCACCAGATCGACCCCGGCCTCGGCCAGCGCCTGGGCGCAGCCAAGGCCAAGCCCCTTGCTGGCGGCGCAAACCAGTGCCCGTTTGCCGCGAATCCCGAGATCCATCTGCTTGGTCCTTCCGGTTGCCTTGGGACGCAAGGCTAGCAGGCTGCGGGGCGACGCGAAAGGGCGCAGGGCAGGCGGGACGGTTGCGCCCCGATCAGCAGATGTACGAAAAACCGCAAAAATTGCCGCAATCGGATGGAAAGGCTTGCCGCGGCGCATATCTATGCCCTGATAGAGACGATCTGTTGAAAAGGCTCGCCTGACCATGACCGCTGCCGGATACCTCGCTGTCGATGCCGTTCCGGGCCATGCCTGCCTGCTGTTGCGGGCACAGGATATTGCGGTGACGGGCGGTGCCAATCTGGGTGACTGTCTCGGCGCGCCGGATGCGGTCTGCCTTGGCGACAGCTATGCCCTTGATCCGGCGGCGGTGGCGCTGCGGCTGGTGGTGGCGCATGCGGCTGTGGGCGAGGTGCAGCAGGTAGCCTTTGGGTCCGATCTTGGGATGCCTGGCGATGCGGTGCATCTGGTCGCGCGCTACAACCTGATGGGCGAGGATGGCCTTGCGGTCGAGCTGCTGATCCTGCGGCTGGATGGGGCAGCGGGTGGGCTGTTCGCGCTGCCGCTGTCACCCATCGCGGCGCAGATCGGCTATACACTGCTGAAGGTCGATGACGCCCCGGCCGAAGCGCCGCTGTCCGATCTGCTGTGCGTCTCGTTCGCGCGCGGCACCCTGATCACCCGGGCCGACGGCAGCCAGTGCCCGATCGAAGCGCTGACCCTTGGCGCGCGCATCCTGACCCGCGACCATGGCGCGCAGCCACTGCGCTGGCTGGGGCACGCCACCTTGCGCGGGGTGGGGGCGTTTGCGCCGGTGGTGATCACCCGTGGCACCATGGGCAATACCGGCGATCTGATCGTCAGCCAGCATCACCGGATGTTCATCTACCAGCGCGAGCGGCACGCCGGGTTGCCGACCGCCGAGATATTGGTGCAGGCCCGGCATCTGGTCGATGGCGACCGGGTATTCCTGCGCACCGGCGGCTTTGTCGATTACTTCAGCCTGGTGTTCGACCATCACGAGATCATCTATGCCGAGGGGATTCCGGCCGAAAGCCTGATGGTCAACGAGGCCACCCTGTCGCGCCTGCCGCCCGCGCTGGCCGACGCCGTGAAGGCCCGCTTTCCCGGCCTGAGCCAGCACCAGCATTTCGGCACCGAGGCCGGGCGGGTGGCGCTGGAGCCGGGCGCCCCCAAGACCTGAGTGGACGCCGCCGCCGGCATCAGCTAAACGGCGGCGATGCAGAGCAACCGCCCGCCCCTTCCGCCCGAAATTGCCCGCCGCCGGACCTTTGCGATCATCTCGCACCCCGACGCCGGCAAGACCACGCTGACCGAAAAGTTCCTGCTGTTCGGCGGCGCGATCCAGATGGCGGGGCAGGTGCGCGCCAAGGGTGAGGCGCGGCGCACCCGCTCGGACTACATGAAGATGGAGCAGGAGCGCGGGATTTCGGTCTCGGCCAGCGCGATGTCGTTCGACTTTCGCCACTACCGCTTCAATCTGGTCGATACCCCCGGCCACTCGGATTTCTCGGAAGATACCTACCGCACCCTGACCGCCGTTGATGCCGCGATCATGGTGATCGACGGGGCCAAGGGGGTGGAGTCACAGACCCGCAAGCTGTTCGAGGTCTGCCGCCTGCGCGATCTGCCGATCCTGACGTTCTGCAACAAGATGGACCGCGAAAGCCGCGACACCTTTGATATCATCGACGAGATTCAGCAAAACCTCGCGATCGACGTGGCCCCGGCCAGTTGGCCGATCGGCACCGGGCGCGAGTTTCTGGGCTGTTACGACATCCTGCACGACCGGCTGGAGCTGATGGACCGCGCCGACCGCAACCGGGTGGCGGCGACGATCGAGATCAAGGGGCTGCACGACCCGGCGCTGGCCAGCCACATCCCGGCCGATCTGCTGGCCCGGCTGCGCGAGGAACTCGAGGTGGCGGCGGCGCTGTTGCCGAAATTCGACCGCAAGGCGTTTCTTGAAGGCACCCTGACCCCGATCTGGTTCGGCTCGGCGATCAACTCGTTCGGGGTCAGGGAACTGATGGACGGCATGGGCGAGCTTGGCCCCGAGCCCCAGGTGCAGAAGGCGCGCGAGCGCGGCGTGGCCCCCGAGGAGCCCACCGTGACCGGCTTTGTCTTCAAGGTGCAGGCCAACATGGACCCGCGCCACCGCGACCGGGTGGCTTTTGTGCGGCTGGCCTCGGGTCACTTCATCCGTGGCATGAAGCTGCTGCATGTGCGCTCGAAAAAGCCGATGGCGGTCACCAACCCGGTGCTGTTTCTGGCCGCCGACCGCGAACTGGCCGAAGAAGCCTGGGCCGGCGACATCATCGGCATCCCCAACCACGGCCAGTTGCGCATCGGTGACGCCCTGACCGAGGGCGAAGATCTGCATTTCAGCGGCATCCCCAGCTTTGCGCCGGCACTGCTGCAAGGGGTGCGCGCGCTGGATCCGATGCGCTCGAAGCACCTCGAGAA
>CAYQPD010000160.1:0-5366 GCA_964419305.1 uncultured Rhodobacter sp. | reverse complement strand
CGGGCAGGCCGCG
The DNA here is from genome assembly GCA_964419305.1 of uncultured Rhodobacter sp. Lineage (GTDB taxonomy): Bacteria > Pseudomonadota > Alphaproteobacteria > Rhodobacterales > Rhodobacteraceae > CAYQPD01. The sequence goes on along the minus strand of CAYQPD010000160.1, from coordinate 5,353 downwards.
ATCAGATTGCGCCCGCGCAGGGTGATCAGGTCGGCCGCCCCCGGCCCCGCGCCGATGAAATGCACCGTCATTTGCCATCCCTTTCCGCAATTGCCGCCGTCGCCAGACGATCGTCCGAGACCACCCGCGTCCCCACCAGCCGCGCCCCCGGCCCCGCTGCCGCCAGCGCCGCAGCTTCGGCCACGCTGCGCGCGCCGTAGCGGGCGGGCACCGCCGACGCAAGGCTTGCCCCCGCCTGCACCGCCAGTTGGTCGAGCGCCACGGCGTGCAGCGGCAGGCCCAGTTCCTGCGCCAGCGCGCGGATCGCCGTCGCATCGGCCTTGTCGGCAGCGGTGGCAAGGGCGGTGAGGCCAGCGCCACCGCCGGCGCGCCCGAGCGCCGAGCGCAATGAGGCCAGCGTGGCGCGCGAGGTGAAACCGAACCCCGCCACCCTCATGTCACCACACTCCACTGCACCACCGGCCGCCCTGCCACCCAGCCGCGCATCCGCCCCAGCGGACCGGCTTCCGCCAGTTCAATGCGCATCAGGTGGCCCCCCTTTTGCGCCTGCCATGCCGCCAGCAGCGCCTCGGTTTCCAGCGTCACCGCATTGGCCACCAGCCGCACGCCCTCGGGCAGCATCCCCCACAGCGCGCCCAGCAGTGCCTCATTGGCCCCGCCGCCGATAAACACCGCGTCGGGGGCGGCGAGCCCGGCCAGCGCCGCCGGGGCCGAGCCTTCGATCACCAACATGCGGTGGCTGATCCCGAAGCCTGCGATATTGGCGCGGATGTTGGCCACCCGGTCGGCCCGCGCCTCGATCGCGCTGGCCACCCCACCCGCCAGACACCACTCGACCGAGACCGAACCCGAGCCCGCCCCGATGTCCCACAACCGATCCCCGGCGCGCGGGGCAAGGGCCGATAGCGTCAGCGCCCGCACCGGGGCCCGGGTGATCTGGCCATCATGGGCAAAGCTGGCGTCGGGCAGGCCCGGCACCCGCGCCAGACCCGGCCCGCCCTGCGCCGCAATCGCCACCGCCACCGGCGCGGCAATCTCGGTCAGCGCAAAACCCTCGGCCTGCGCCTGCCGGACCCGCTCGCGCGGCCCGCCCAGGGCTTCCAGCAGCCACAGGCGCGATCCGCCAAAGCCCTGCGCCACCAGCCAGGCCGCCAGCTCGCCCGCCGCCGCCCCGTCGCGCAGGGTGCAGATCAGGCGCGCGCCGGGGGCCAGATCGGCGATCAGCCGCGCAAACGGGGCGGCGTGCAGGCCAAGGCAGCGGGTTTCTTCCAGCCGCCAGCCCAGCCGGTTCGCGGCCAGCGCGAAGGTTGATGGCTGCGGGTAAGACCGCCACTCGCCACTCGCCAGATCGGGCACCAGCGCGCCGCCCGCGCCAAACCAGAACGGATCATTCGAGGCCAGCACCGCCACCTGCCGCCCGCGCGCTGCCAGCACCGGCGCGGTCGAAAACGGCACCGGCCAGGCCCGCCCGCGCGCCCCCACCCCGGCCAGCGCCAGATGACGCGGCCCGCCGAACACGATTTCGGCGGCGTCCAGCGCGGCGCGGCTTGCATCCGACAGGCCGGCCAGTCCATCCTCACCGATGCCGATCAGGGTCAGCCAAGGTGAAACGGACTCAGCCATGACACGCGTCCTTCTGCTGGGGGGCACCACCGAGGCCAGCGCGCTGGCAAGCGCCCTCGCCGAGCGCGGGATCACGGCGGTATTTTCCTACGCCGGGCGCACCGCGCAGCCGGTGGCGCAGCCCCTGCCGACCCGGGTCGGCGGCTTTGGCGGGGTGGCGGGGTTGCAAGCCTACCTCGAATCCGAGCGCATCACCCACCTGATCGACGCCACCCACCCCTTTGCCGCGCAGATGAGCCGCCATGCGGTGCAGGCCTGTGCCGCCCTCGATCTGCCCGTGCTCGGGTTCGAGCGCCCGCCGTGGCAGGCCGGGCCGGGTGACGACTGGCAAACCGTGCCCGACCTTGCGAGCGCCGTGGCGGCGCTGCCCGACACCAAGTCGCGGATATTTCTGGCCATCGGCAAGCAGCATCTCGCCGAATTCGCCGCCAAGCCCCAGCACCACTACCTGCTGCGGCTGGTCGATCCGGCCGGGGCCTTGCCCCTGCCCGATGCCGAAGCGGTGATCGCGCGCGGCCCGTTCACCTATGCCGGTGATCTGGCGCTGCTGCAAAGCCACCGCATCAGCCGGATCGTGGCCAAGAACGCGGGCGGGATGGGGGCGCGCGCCAAACTCGACGCCGCCCGCACCCTCGCGCTGCCGGTGATCCTGATCGACCGGCCCGCCGTGCCCGCGCGGGCGGTGGCGGGCAGCATCATTGAGGTGCTGGACTGGCTGGGTCATCGCGCCGACCGCGGGGTGTAGATGTGGCCTGCCACAAGGCGGGTGGTGGAACTGCCGACCAGCACCACGGTGCGCATGTCGGCCATCTCGGGGGTGGCCTCGGCCAGGGTGACGGTGGCGAGGCTTTCCTCGTGGGTCGAGACCGCCCGCGCGAAGGTGATCAGGCGGCCCGGTTCACATTCCTCGCGCAAGATCTCCAGCACGCGGGCAAACTGATGCGGGCGGCTGTTCGAGCGCGGGTTGTAGAACGCCATTGCGAAATCGGCCTGCGCGGCCAGCCGTAGCCGACGTTCCAGCACCGCGAAGGGCTTGAGGTTGTCGGACAGGTTGATGGCGCAGAAATCGTGCCCCAGTGGCGCGCCGGCACGGGCGGCGGCGGCCAGCATGGCGGTGATGCCGGGCAGCACCCGGATATCAAGCCGATGATACTGCGGCAGGTCTTCCAGCGCCTCGAACACCGCCGCCGCCATCGCGAACACCCCCGGATCGCCCGACGACACCACCACCACCCGGCCCCCTGCCGCAGCAAGGTCCAGCGCCTGACGCGCGCGCAGAATCTCGACCCGGTTGTCGGACGGGTGCGCCACCAGCCCGTCGCGCGGGGCAATGCGGGCGACATAGGGAATGTAGCCCACCACGTCGGTCGCCGCGGCCAGCGCCGCCGTGACTTCGGGCGTCACCAGCGCGTCGGACCCCGGCCCCAGCCCCGCAATCACCAGCCAGCCGGTCATGGTGCCACCTCGGGATGTGCGGTTTCAGGGCGGCGGCCCTTGCCGTGCACCAGCACGATCGCGAAATAGGGGCAGTCGGCCCCGTCCACTTCGGCCAGCCGCCGCACCCGCTGCCCCGGCATGGTGCCGTTTTCCACCAGCCAGGCGTCGGCCAGCCGCCCCGCCCGCGCCAGGGCGCGCCGCACGCGCGGCAGGTTGCGCCCGGTCTTCATCACCACCAGCGCATCGCAAGCGCCCATGTGGGCCACCAGATCATCCTCGCTCTGGGTGCCCATCAGCACCGCCAGCACATCGTCGCCCCAGGTGATGGGTTGGCCGGTGGCATGCCAGCAGCCGGTCATGCCGGTGATGCCGGGCACCACCTCGATCTCGACCCGGCCCTGAAGGCGGGTGTAAAGGTGCATGAAACTGCCGTAGAAGAACGGATCGCCCTCGCACAGCACCACCACCTCGCCCGGCAGCGCGACCAGCCGCGCCGCCCAGGCGTCGTAGAACCCGGCGAGGGCTACGTTGTAGTCCGGGGAATCAAACGGCAGTTCGGTGGTGACCGGGTATTCCATCGCGTGCTCGACAACCGTGGCGGCCAGCATGCCCTCGACGATCTGGCGCGCCTGACCGGCCCGGCCCGCCTTGCGGAAATAGGCAATCTGGCTGGCCGCCCGGATCAGCCGGTCGGCGCGCACCGCCATCAACTCGGGGTCGCCGGGGCCAAGGCCGGTGCAGATGATGCGTGCCATCGCTATTCCTTCCGGCTGGCAAGGGCGTTGACGGCGGCGACGGTGATCGCCGAGCCCCCCAGCCGCCCCTCGACCACCAGCGCCGGGGCCGGAGCATCGGCCAGCAGGGCGGCCTTGGATTCCGCCGCCCCGACAAACCCCACCGGGCAGCCGATGATCGCAGCCGGGCGCGGGCAGTCCGGGTCCGCGAGCATGTTCAAAAGGTGGAAAAGCGCGGTCGGCGCGTTGCCGATCGCCACCACCGCGCCCGCCAGATCAGGCCGCCACAGCTCGACCGCCGCCGCTGATCGCGTGGTGGCCATGGCGCGCGCCAGATCAGGAACGCTCGGGTCGTGCAGGGTGCAGATCACCGCATTGCCCGCCGGCAGGCGCGGCCGGGTGATGCCTTCGCTGACCATCCGCGCATCGCACAGGATCGGGGCGCCCGCCTCCAGCGCCGCCCGCGCGGCCGTCGCCATGCCGGGGGTGAAACGCACGTGGCGCGCCAGATCCACCATCCCGGCGGCATGGATCATCCGCACCGCCACCACCTCTTCCTCGGGGGTAAAGCGCGCCAGATCCGCCTCGGCCCGGATCATGGCGAAGGAACGCAGGTAGATTGCGGCCCCATCGGTTTCATAGACATGCGGCATCATCGGGCCTCGAACAGGGTTGGGGCGCGCTTTAGCAGAGCGGCGGCGGAAAGGGCAGGGGCGGCGGGGGTGGCGGCGGTGCCGCCCCGGATCAGGCCAAAGCCCGCCGCTTGCGCCACCAGCGTGAAAGCTGCGGCACCCGGATGGGCGCAGCCCTTGGCGCAGCCCGAGACATGCAGCATCGCCCCTTGTGGCACCAGCGCGGCCAGCGCGCGCGCCAGTGGGCGGGTCGGTTGCAGCGCCTGCGGGCAGTCGGGCGCACCCGGGCAGGCCACCACCCGCAGCAGCGGGTCATCCGGGTCGGTGATCAGGCCGGGCACGGTGGGGGCAGCGCGCAGCCCCTCGATCAGCAGCATCCGCCACGGGGTCAGGCGCAGCGGCCCCAATTCCGCCAGTGCCGCGAGGGTTTCCGCCTGCATCTGACCAAAGGCGATCCCGACCAGCGCCCCCACCGGACAGGGTCCGGGTGCGGGCGTGAAGGGCGCGGCTTCGGCGGCGCGGCTGGCACGAAACGCCGTCGGCAGCACCGCCCCACGCGCCAGATGCGCCGCCATCCGCCCGCGCCCGTCGCTGATCCCCCCGCTGGCCACGAACCAGCGCGCCAGATCCAGCGCGGCGTCGGGGCCATCGCGCCAGTTCCCCACCGCGCCGGTCGCCGCCCCATCGGCGCGCACCATCAGGCCGCCGCCCACGGTGCGCTCCAGCCTTATGTCTGCAGACACCGTGCGCAGCACCGCATCCGCCCCGGTATCGAGCGCGAAGCCGAACTTGCCGGGCAGGGCGGGCGCATCGTCTGCGGCCAAGGCCTCGGCCAAAGCCAGCGCCAGCGCCACGGTGCCGTCGCCCGTCGTCCAGAACGGCGTCACCATGATATTGCGCCGGGCCTCGATCTCCAAGCTGGCGTCG
>CAYQPD010000159.1:0-5395 GCA_964419305.1 uncultured Rhodobacter sp. | reverse complement strand
CGGGCATCGCCCAGCACCCGCGCCCGGTCGAAATCCGAGTGCCAGCCCAGCACGTCGGCCATCGGGGCCGCCGCCTTTTCGATCGCCGCCAGCAGCCCCTTGTCGCGGGCAAAGTGGTTGACCACGATCACCGAACCGCCGGGGCGGCAGACCCGCGCCATCTCGGCCAGCACGCGCTCGGGTTCAGGCACCACCGACATGATGTGCATCGCCACGACATGGTCAAAGCTCTCGTCCTCGAACGCCAGCTCGCGCGCATCCATCTGCAGCAGCGTGACCTGCGCCAGACCAAGATCGGCCACCTTTTCGCGCGCCTTGGCCAGCATTTGCTCGCTGTAGTCGATCCCGGTCACTTGCAGATGACGGTCATAGCGACGCAGCGCAAGCCCGGTGCCGACACCGACCTCAAGCACGGCGCCGCCACTCTGGTTGATCCGCCCGACCGCACGCTTGCGCCCGATCTGGGTCACCGCGCCGAAAGTATTGTCGTAGATCGGTGCCCAGCGGGCGTAGGAACGCGCAACTGCCTGAATGTCCATGCGAAGTCCTCTTAAAGGCGGCTTTTTCCCGAGTGGCGAAAGGCCACGGCAAGGGCCGCGACATAAGCCAGATCGAGGGCGAGAAGGGTGGTCCAGGGAAAGCTGAGCAGGGCCGCAACCAGGGCGACAAAGCCCAGCACGATGTAGCGGGCGTGTTCGGCGTAGATCGTGGTTTTCTTGAAGCTGGGGGTCGGCATGCGGCTGATCATCAGCGCCCCCACCCCGACCAGCCAGAGCGCCACCAGCGCGGGCGGCAGGGCGGGTGCCGCATCAAACGTGTAGCTGAAATACATCGGCCCCAGCGCCAGCATCGCCCCGGCGGGCGAGGGCACACCGACGAAATCGGTCTTCTCAGTCGGATCGGTGGCGGCGCGCTGGCCGACGTTGAAGCGCGCCAGCCGCATCACGCAGCACACCGCGTAGATCAGCGCCGCGATCCAGCCCGCCCGCGACCAGCCCTGAAACGCCCAGAAATACATCGTCAGCGCCGGGGCGACGCCGAAATTCACGAAATCCCCCAGCGAATCAAGCTCGGCCCCGATCTCGCTTTCGTGTTTCAAAAGCCGCGCCAGCCGCCCGTCAAGGCCGTCCAGCACCGCCGCCAGCACCATCAGCCCGATGGCATAGCCAAACCGGCCCTGCGCCGCAAAGCGGATCGCGGTCAGCCCGGCGCAGAGCGCCATGATGGTCAGGAAATTCGGCAAAAGCTGCACCAGCGGCAGCTCGGAACGGGGGCGCGGCGAATCCGGCATCACCATCGCTACTCGACCCTGATCAGGCGGGCCGGTCCGCTGGCGGTCAGCTCGGCGATCACGGTTTCCCCGGCGATCGTGCTTTGACCCACCGCAACCTGCGGCACCACGCCCTCGGGCAGGTAGGTATCGACCCGGCTGCCAAAGCGGATCAGCCCGAAGCGCTCGCCGGTGCGCAGCGCACTGCCTTCGGCGGTCAGGCAGACGATCCGGCGCGCCACCAGCCCGGCGATCTGCACCACCGCGATCTTGCGGCCGTCGGGCAACTCCAGGCACAGGCTGTTGCGCTCGTTATCCGCGCTGGCCTTGTCGAGCGAGGCGTTGAAGAACTTGCCGGGGCGATAGGCGATGGCGGCCACCCGACCGGCGATCGGGGCGCGGTTGACGTGGCAGTTGAACACATTCATGAACACCGAAACCCGGATCAGGGCCTCGGGCCCCAGCCCCAGCTCGGGCGGTGGCACGGCGCGCTCGATCAGCGACACCACTCCGTCAGCCGGGCTGACCAGCAGCCCCTCGGCCTGCGGCACCGCGCGCTTGGGGTCGCGAAAAAAGTAGTAGCACCACACCGTCGCCCCGACCCCCAGCCAGCCCAGCGGCTGCCAGATCACGAACAGCACCACCGCGATGGCGGCAAAGATCGCCACGAACCGGCGTCCCTCGGGGTGCATCGGCTTGATGAAAGTGTCGAGCATGTTCATTGCAGCGGCCGCTCCCCAGGGTTGCCGAATGGCCTAGCGCAAGCGGCGGCAGGAAGCAAACCCTAACCGGAAAATTGCGCCATGATCCGCAAGCGACGCATCGTCGCACGAATGCGTCATGCTGCGGCGTCCTGCTGTCGCAGGTTGCCGCCGCCTCAGGCCGGAACCACCAGGCCCTTGCCGCGCGCCAGTTCGCGCATCTTGTCTTGCAGCTTTTCGAACGCCCGCACCTCGATCTGGCGGATGCGCTCGCGGCTGACGCCGTAGCTGGCGGACAATTGTTCCAGCGTCACCGGCTCGTCGGCCAGGCGGCGCTGGACCAGGATGTCCTTTTCGCGCGGGTTCAGCACCGCCATCGCCTGCGCCAGCAATTCGCGCCGGGTTTCAAGCTCGTCACGCTCGGCGTAATCGCCGGCCTGATCGCTGTCTTCATCCTCAAGCCAGTCCTGCCACTGGGCGGTGCCTTCGCCATCCGCGCCGACGGTGGCATTCAACGACGCGTCCCCGCCCGACAGGCGGCGGTTCATCGAGGTCACCTCGGCCTCGGTCACGCTGAGGTCGTGGGCGATGCGGGCCAGGTTTTCGGGGTGCAGATCGCCTTCTTCCAGCGCCCCCACCTTGGCCTTGGCCTTGCGCAGGTTGAAGAACAGCTTTTTCTGCGCCGATGTGGTGCCCAGCTTGACCAGCGACCACGAGCGCAGGATGTATTCCTGAATCGACGCCCTGATCCACCACATCGCATAGGTCGCCAGGCGAAAGCCCTTTTCGGGGTCGAAGCGCTTGACCGCCTGCATCAGGCCGACATTGGCTTCGGAAATCACCTCGGCCTGCGGCAGGCCATAGCCGCGATAGCCCATCGCCAGTTTTGCCGCCAGCCGCAGGTGACTGGTCACCAGTTGGTGCGCGGCGGCGGTGTCCTGATGATCGACCCAACGCTTGGCCAGCATGTATTCCTGTTCCGGCTCCAGCATCGGAAACTTGCGGATCTCCTGCATGTAGCGGTTCAGCCCCTGTTCCGGGCTGGGGGCGGGAAGATTGGTGTAACTGCTCATCTGGTCCCCTTCTGCTCCCGTTCTGTCTGCGCCCCGGGAACGGGCAAATCTAGGTTCACCGCCGGTCCGGGGCAAGAGGTCCGGGTAGCATGCACAGCTTACAGTATAATGAATGGCGGTGCCGCAGCGATCGGCTTTGTTGCGGTGCAATCACGCCGATGTCAGGCGCGGCCGTGCTGCAACGCCGCCAGCAGCCCGGCCATGTCGGCGGGCAGCGCCGCCTCGAAGCGCAACGCCTGGCCGGTGACCGGATGAACAAATCCCAGCGTGGCCGCATGCAGCGCCTGGCGCGCAAAGCCGTTGGCAAGATCGGCCACCCCTTCGGCCAGCGCCCTGGGGGCCACCCGCCTGCGCCCGCCGTAGGTCTGATCGCCCAGCAGGGCGTGCCCGGCGTAGGCCATATGGACCCGGATCTGATGGGTGCGCCCGGTTTCCAGCCAGCATTCCACCAGCGCCGCCACCGTCGGGGTGCCAAAGCGTTGCAGCACCCGCACCCGGGTGACGGCATGGCGGCCGGCCTCGAACAGCACCGCCTGACGCTGGCGGTCGGTCTTGTGGCGCGCGAGGTTGGTCGCGATCTTGACGATCCCGCCGGGCTCGAAACTGACGCCACGAATGCCGCGCAGACGCGGGTCGGCGGCATCGGGGCAGCCATTCACCAGCGCCAGATAGTGGCGGGTCACGCTGTGGGCCTCGAACTGGGCGGCCAGGCCATGATGGGCGCGATCGGTCTTGGCCACCACCAGCAGGCCCGAGGTATCCTTGTCGATGCGGTGCACGATACCGGGGCGCCTGACCCCGCCGACCCCGGAAAGGCTGGCCCCGCAATGATGCAGCAAGGCGTTGACCAGGGTGCCGGTCGGCGAGCCGGGGGCCGGATGCACCACCATGCCCACCGGCTTGTCGATCACGATCAGATCATCGTCCTCCCACACCACAGTCAGCGCGATGTCCTCGGGCCGGGCGTCAAGATCGACCGGGGCCGAAAGGTGCAGACGGTAAACCTCGCCCGCCGCCACCCGCGCCTTGGGGTTGGTCACCGCCACCCCGGCGCACGACACATCGCCGGCCGCGATCATCTTCATCAGCCGCGAGCGCGAAAGCTGGGCGGCCTCTGGCACCTCGCGCGCAAGCGCCTTATCAAGGCGGTCAGGCGGGGCTGCGCCGATCGTCACCAGCAGATCGGCCAGCGTCCCGGCCTCGTCATCGCCGTCGTCTGCGGAATCAGGAGAGTTTGCCATGAACACGGCTCCGGCACCGGAAGGGCTTCCGCCCAGCCTGAGGTTTCTGCGCGCGCTGGTGATCGTTCTGGCGCTGACGATGATTGCCGGTGTCATAACCATCGCAGCCCTGCTTGTCACCCGCCTGCCTGCGCAATTTCAGGCCACCCCCGCCCTGCCTGACCGGATCACCCTGCCCGAGGGCGTGCATGCGACCGCCTTCACCCAGGGGCCTGACTGGTTTGCGGTGGTGACCAGCGACGCGCGCATCCTGATCTTCGCGCGCGACGGCAGCCTGCGCCAGCAAGTGATGATCGCCCCCGCCCCCTGAGCCCGAGATCACGGTATCGCGGTCACCGGACGGTGTCGGATCGTGCCGATGTCCGATTTGCGACACCCCTGCGGTGAAAGAGGCTCGACCCGAAGCCCTGGCCGACCCAACATGGGCCAGCGGCCTGCGGGTTTGTCGGTTCTGATAGCCAATTGGGGAAAAACGATGCTGGAAACTTTTGCTGCGGTTGACGCCACCGATCTTGCCGCGCTGGTCGCCCGTGGCGCGGTCAGCCCGACCGAGTTGCTGGATGCGGCGCTGACGGCCGTCGCCGAGCTGAACCCCAGGCTGAACGCGGTGGTGCTGATGCAGGAAGCGGTCGCGCGCGCCGCGATCGCGCGTGGCCTGCCGCAGGGGCCGTTTCGCGGGGTGCCGTTCCTGATCAAGGATCTGGGCTGCGAGGCGGTCGATTTCCCCAGCCACAATGGCTCGCGCCTGCTGGCCAACACCACCTACCGGCGCGACAGCGCAATCTTTGCGCGGATGCGCGCCACCGGCGTGGTGACCTTCGGGCGCACCTGCTCGCCCGAGGGCGGGATCGGGGCGGCGACCGAGGCGGCGGTTTATGGCGCACCCACCCGCAACCCCTGGAACCTCGATCACACCTCGGGCGGATCGTCGGGCGGCTCGGGGGCGGCGGTGGCGGCGGGGATCGTGCCGTTTGCGCATGGCTCGGATGGTGGCGGCTCGGTGCGCATCCCGGCGTCATCCTGCGGCTTGTTCGGCTTCAAACCCACCCGCGCGCGATTGCCCGACGGGCCTTATGCGGGTGAGGGCTGGGCGGGGATGGCGATCGACGG
>CAYQPD010000158.1:3731-5750 GCA_964419305.1 uncultured Rhodobacter sp. | reverse complement strand
AGCGGTCGCACCTTCAGCCGGGTCAGGCGGTTTTCGCGCTTGGCCAGCACCTCGAAGCGAAAGCCGTGAAAGCTGAAGGCCTGGCCTTCATTGGGGATGGTCTGGGCTTCGTGGATCACCAGACCGGCAACGGTATTGGCCTCGTTGCCGGGCAGGTTCCAGTCCATGGCGCGGTTGAGATCGCGGATCGTCATTGCGCCTTCGACGATATAGTCGCCATTCTCGGCCCGCTTCAGCACACCATCGTCGGCAATGTCGAATTCGTCGGTGATGTCGCCGACGATTTCCTCGAGAATATCCTCAAGCGTGATCAGCCCGCGCAGGGCGCCGTATTCATCGACCACCAGCGCGAAATGGGTGCGCCGTTTCAGAAACTGGCGCATCTGTTCGTCAAGCGGGGTGGTTTCGGGCACGAAATAGGGCTTCATCGCGACCTTGAGGATATCAAGCTGGCGGATCTGGGCGATGTTGCCGGCCTCGCCCGGGTTGCCGCGCACCAGCCGGTCAACCTCGCGCAGCAGGTCTTTGGCATGGACCACGCCGAGGATGTTCTCGTCGTCGCCACGGTAAACCGGCAGCCGGGTGTGGGGCGAGGCCAGCGCCTGGGTGATGATGGCGTCGGGGCTCATGTCGGCGTCGATCATTTCGATCTGGCGGCGATGCAGCATCACCTCTTCAACCGTGCGGTCGGCCAGATCAAGCGCCCCCAGCAGGCGGTCGCGGTCTTCCTTTTCGACCGCCCCCTCGGAATGACCCAGGGCGATGGCACCGGCGATTTCCTCGCGCAGCGCCAGAAACTTGGCCGCCGGATCGGCGCGCACGCCCACCAGCCGCAACAACCCGCGCACCAGCGCCCGCACCACCGTCACCAGCGGCGAGAAGATCAGGATGATCACCCGCACCACCGGGGCCACGAAGGTTGCCGCCACCTCGGGATTGGTGATGGCGTAGGTCTTGGGCAGCACCTCGCCAAAGATCAGCACCAGCGCGGTCATCGCCAGCGTCGCCAGCGCCACCCCGGAATCGCCAAACAGCCGGGTCAGCAGCGCGGTCGCGAGCGAAGCCGCCAGAATGTTGACGACGTTGTTGCCCAGCAGCAGCGCGCCGATCATGCGCTCGTTGTCTTCGGTCACATGCAAGGCGGCGCGGGCCCCGCGCGAGCCCTTGTCGGCCTGGCCTTTCAGCTTGCCACGCGAGGCCGCCGTCAGCGCAGTCTCCGACCCCGAAAAGAATGCCGACACCACCAGCAGGCCAAGAATGGCGGCAACGGTCAGCCAGAAAGCGGTATCAAGTGCGGTCGGGTCCATCGGGGCCATGGTGGTTGCGGGGTGAAGGCCGGGTTATGGCGGGGTCGGGCGGAAATTTCAAGCCTTGTGGTCGTCGCACCGAGGCTTAGGTAAGGGGCGATGAATCGTGCGAAGGAATGTCTGCAATGACCAAAAGCCTGTTTTCCCCCGTCACCGTCGGCGCGCTGGCGCTGAAGAACCGCATCGTGATGGCACCGCTGACCCGCAACCGTGCCCGCCCCGAAGATGACACGCCTTACGCCTTGCACGCCGAATACTATGGCCAGCGCGCCGGGGCCGGGCTGATCATCACCGAAGGCTCGCAGATCTCGCCCGAGGGCAAGGGCTATGCCTGGACCCCGGGCATCTACAGCCCGGCGCAGGTGGCGGGCTGGAAGCTGGTGACGGACGCGGTGCATGCGCGCGGCGGCAGGATCGCGATTCAGCTTTGGCACGTCGGGCGGGTCTCGCATGTGTCGTTGCAGCCGGGTGGTGGGGCACCGGTGGCGCCTTCGGCGCTGGCGGCCAAGTCGCAGACCTTTGACGGCGAAAAGTTCGTGCCAACCTCCGAGCCCCGCGCGCTGGCGCTGGCCGAGATTGCGCGGGTGGTGGGTGACTACCGCAAGGCGGCCGAAAACGCCCGCGCTGCCGGGTTCGATGCGGTCGAGATTCACGCCGCCAACGGCTATCTGATCGACCAGTTCCTGCGCGATACCGCCAACCAGCGCAGCGA
>CAYQPD010000158.1:0-3631 GCA_964419305.1 uncultured Rhodobacter sp. | reverse complement strand
CGCTGCGGGCGCGCTTTGCCGGGGCCTATATCGCCAACAACGGCTACAACCGCGCCAGTGCTATGTCGGCGGTGGCCAGCGGCGCGGCCGATCTGGTGGCGTTCGGCAAGCTTTATATCTCGAACCCCGATCTGGCGGAACGGCTGGCGGCGGATGCGGCCCTGAACCCGATGCCGACCGCCGGGCTTTATGGCGGCGGGGCCAAGGGCTATACCGATTATCCGACCCTGGCCGAGGTAAGCTGACCGCTACGCCTATGCGCAGATTGCGCCGCAGGCGTGGTTGACAGTCAGGTTGCGCACCACCAGATATGGCTTTGATGCGGGGAAGGCCTGCGGCTGCCGATCACCGGGGCCCGGCCTTCCTGCCAGAGAGGAAACAACATGAGTGAACTGCTTGGCTCCAGCTACCCCGTGTTGCCGCTGCGCGACATTGTGGTGTTTCCGCACATGATCGTGCCGCTGTTCGTCGGGCGGGAAAAATCGGTGCGCGCACTGGAAGAGGTGATGGCCGAGGATCGCCAGATCCTGCTGTCATCGCAGATCGACCCGACCGTCGATGACCCCGACGCCGACGGCATCTACCGCGCCGGGGTGCTGGCCAATGTGCTGCAACTGCTGAAATTGCCCGACGGCACCGTCAAGGTGCTGGTCGAAGGCAAACAGCGGGTGCGGATCACCGAATTCCTGCCCAACGACAAATTCTTCGAGGCGGCGGTTGAGCCGCTGACCGAACTGCCGGGCGATCCGGCGTCGGTCGAGGCCTTGCTGCATACCGTAGCCGAAGAGTTCGAGCGCTACGCCAAGGTCAAGAAGAACATCCCCGAAGAAGCGCTGGCGGCGGTGTCGGACGCGCACGAGGCGGCGCGGCTGGCCGATCTGGTGGCCGGGCATCTGGGTATCGAGGTGGCGCAGAAGCAGGCGCTGCTGGAGACCCTCGACGTGGCCGAACGGCTGGAAAAGGTCTATGGCCACATGCAGGGCGAAATGTCGGTCCTCCAGGTCGAAAAGAAGATCAAGACCCGGGTCAAGACCCAGATGGAGCGCACCCAGCGCGAATACTATCTGAACGAGCAGATGAAGGCGATCCAGAAGGAACTTGGTGACGGCGAGGAAGGCCAGAACGAAGTGTCCGAACTGGAAGCGCGCATCCGCAAGACTGCGCTGTCGAAAGAAGCGCGCGAAAAGGCCGAGGGCGAGCTGAAGAAACTCAAGGCGATGTCGCCGATGAGCGCCGAAGCCACCGTGGTGCGCAACTATCTTGACTGGCTGCTGGGTGTGCCGTGGGGCGTCAAATCGCGCACCCGCAAGGATCTGGGGCGGGCGCGCGCGGTGCTGGATGCCGATCACTTCGGGCTGGAAAAGGTCAAGGAGCGGATCGTCGAATATCTGGCGGTGCAGGCCCGTTCGGCCAAGCTCAAGGGTCCGATCCTGTGTCTGGTCGGCCCTCCGGGGGTTGGCAAGACCAGCCTCGGACGCTCGGTGGCGCGTGCCACGGGGCGCGAGTTCATCCGCATTTCCCTGGGCGGGGTGCATGACGAATCGGAAATCCGCGGCCACCGGCGCACCTATATCGGCTCGATGCCGGGCAAGATCATTCAGGCGCTGAAGCGGGCCAAGACCACCAACCCGCTGATCATGTTCGACGAAGTTGACAAGATGGGGCAGGATTTCCGCGGCGACCCGGCCTCGGCCATGCTTGAGGTGCTGGATCCCGAACAGAACTCGACCTTCGTCGATCACTATCTTGAGGTCGAATACGATCTGTCCAACGTGATGTTCATCACCACCGCCAACAGCTACAACATGCCCAGCCCGCTGCTGGACCGGATGGAGATCATCCCGCTTTCGGGCTATACCGACGATGAAAAGCGCGAAATCGCCAAGCAGCACCTGATCCCCAAGCAGATCAAGAACCATGCCCTGCGCAAGGGCGAGTTTGCGATCACTGACGCGGCGCTGACCGAGATCATCCGCACCTACACCCGCGAGGCCGGGGTGCGGAATCTGGAACGCGAAATCGCCAAGCTGGCGCGCAAGGCGGTGACCGAGATCGTCAAGGGCAAGACCAAGGCGGTCGAGGTCACGCCCGAGGCGCTGGAAGGCTATCTTGGCGTCAAGCGCTATCGCTATGGTCTGGCCGAGGCCACCGATCAGGTCGGCGTCGTCACCGGCCTGGCGTGGACGAGCGTGGGCGGCGAGCTGTTGTCGATCGAAGCGCTGAGCCTGCCCGGCAAGGGCCGGATGAAGACCACCGGCAAGCTGGGCGACGTGATGAAGGAATCGATCGAGGCGGCGGCCAGTTTCGTGCGCTCGATCGCGCCGGAAATCGGGGTCAAGCCGCCGAAGTTCGAGCGGGTGGATATCCACGTCCACGTGCCGGAAGGGGCAACCCCGAAAGACGGGCCGAGCGCCGGGGTGGCGATGGTGACCTCGATTGTGTCGGTGCTGACCGGGATTGCGGTGAAAAAGGACGTGGCGATGACCGGCGAGGTCACGCTGCGCGGCAATGTGCTGCCGATCGGGGGCTTGAAGGAAAAGCTGCTGGCGGCGCTGCGTGGCGGCATCACGACGGTGCTGATCCCGCAGGAAAACGAGAAGGATCTGACCGAAATTCCCGACAACGTCAAACAGGGGATGACGATCATTCCGGTCAGCAACGTGCGCGAGGTGCTGCGCCACGCGCTGGTGCGGATGCCCGAGCCGGTGGAATGGGATGCGGCCGCCGAAGACGCCGCCGCCGCCGCCCGCCAGACCACCGCCGAGGCACAGCCTTCGCCGACCGCCCACTAAAGCGGTTTAACATCGCAGGGAAAGGGCGCAGCATTCTGCGCCCTTTTTCGTTTTTCCCGTCGCTGCCACCGACTGCGCAGTTCCCTGCCGCCGATATCTCGCGTAGGATTGTCGTGAAATTGGCAACTCAGGGACAGGCTTACCATGACCTCCACCATCACGCCACCAACCAAACCCGCCGCGCACAAGCCTGCGGCCAAACCGAAGCTGGTCAAGGTTCCTGCCCCCGAAGCGGGCGCGGTGGCTGCGGCCAAGCCGGTGGCGGCCAAGCCCCGCGATGCGCTCAAGCTCAGGGAACTGGTGGACGCGGTGGTCAAGGCGACCAGCGGCAAGAAGAAAGATGTCAAGCCGATCATCGAGGCCACCCTGACCTGCCTTGGCGCGGCCCTGTCACACGGCAAGGATCTGAACCTGCCGCCGCTGGGCAAGGCCAAGGTCGGGCGCCAGCAGGATCAGGCGTCCGGCGGCGAACTGATCGTGGTGAAACTGCACCGCGGAGCCGGGCGGGGCGGGGCCAAGGGGGCAGGCCAAGGGGCGGACAAGAAAGCCCGGAAAGAAGCCCTTGCAGAGCCCGACGAGTAACGCTATCACGCCGCGACCGGGTGATTAGCTCAGTGGTAGAGCGCTTCGTTCACATCGAAGATGTCAGGGGTTCAAATCCCTTATCACCCACCATCGTTTCAATCACCTGGCTGATTTTTGCGAGGCATTCCCAGCTAGTGGCCTGAGGCCGTCGGGGAAGGCGAGGTCATGCCTCAGGCGTCATCACCGGAGCAATACCGGGCGGCATTCGAGCCCCGCAGCATGCCCACATCACGTGGCGCAATCTGCGGGGTTTT
>CAYQPD010000157.1:0-5780 GCA_964419305.1 uncultured Rhodobacter sp. | reverse complement strand
CCCCGAACAGCGCGCGCACCGCGCAAGCCGCGGGCAGGCGGCCCTTCAGAGCAGCCTCGACCCGCCGGATCTCGCCCTCGCCGGGCAGGAACACCAGCACCCCGCCCGCTTCGGTTTCGGCCACCGCCTGCATCACCTGCGCCGCCACTGCGACCTCCAGCCGCGCGCTGGCGGGCAACGGACGGGCCAGCCAGCGGGTTTCCACCGGCCAGGCCCGGCCTTCGGCGGTAACAACCGGCGCATCCCCCATCAGCACCGCCACCGGTGCGGCATCAAGCGTGGCCGACATCACCACCAGCACCAGATCGGGCCGCAGCGCCGCGCGCACCTCAAGCGCCAGCGCCAGCCCGAGATCGGCGTTCAGGCTGCGCTCGTGAAATTCATCAAAGATCAGCGCCCCCACCCCCTCCAGCCCGGGATCGGACTGGATCATCCGGGTCAGAATCCCTTCGGTCACCACCTCGATCCGGGTGGCCGGGCCAACCCGCGCCTCGCCCCGGATGCGGTAGCCCACGGTCTGCCCCACCGCCTCGCCCAGGGTCTCGGCCATGCGCTCGGCGCTGGCGCGGGTGGCCAACCGGCGCGGCTCGAGCATCACGATCCGGCCCTGGCACAACCCCGCCGCCCGCAGCGCCAGCGGCACCCGGGTGGTCTTGCCCGCGCCGGGTGGGGCCTGCAACACCGCCATCCCGCGCGCTCGCAGCGCCGCGATCAGCGCGGGCAGGGCGGCGTCGATCGGCAGGGCATCGGGCGACAAGGGGTCGAACAGCGCTGGCGTCATGCCGCCCTTATCGCCGCTTCAGCCGCGCTTTGCCATAGA
Organism: uncultured Rhodobacter sp.; assembly: GCA_964419305.1. Classification (GTDB taxonomy): domain Bacteria; phylum Pseudomonadota; class Alphaproteobacteria; order Rhodobacterales; family Rhodobacteraceae; genus CAYQPD01. The sequence goes on along the minus strand of CAYQPD010000157.1, from coordinate 4,960 downwards.
GCGTATCCAGCGCCACCTCGACCACCCGCATCCGGCCCTCGGGCGTTGGCGCATAGGTCAGGGTAAAGGGGAAACGCTGCTTGTCGGCCATCTCCTTGGCGGAAAATCCGGCCAGGCGGCGGTATTCACCGGCGCAGACCACCCGGCCGCCCCGCGGCGTCGGCTCAAAGGTCGCAATCTGGCTGTAGCGCCGCCCGTCGAACATCTTGAGATCGACCTGACACTCGCCCCCCGGATCGACATCGCGCAGCGTCGCGTAAAGCGCGGTCAGCGGATCAACCGTGCCGCCCATGGTGGCGGGATCGACATCACTGGCGCGCGGCGGGCGTGGCGGGTTGTAGGTCTTGAGCTGCGGCACACCCTTGACATAGGCCATCACCGCCTGCGACTGACGCTTGCCGGTATCGGCGTCTTCGGAATAGCCGGTCGGGGTGTAGCGCCCGCCGCTCACGCTGCCCTGCACCGTGGCGGCATAGCGCACCTTGCGGATCATCGCCACCAGCCCGCCGCTTTGCAGCAGGCCCGATACCGAGTATCCCGCCCCGTCCTGCACCCCGGTGAAATGCAGCGCCCCGGCTTTCAGCCCCATCATCACCAGATCGAAAGTGCCCTGATCGGTCTGCGCCTGCGCGCCACCCGCCAGCCCCAGGATCAACCCCAGAGCCGCCAGCCCACCCTGGATCTTGCCAATCACGCGCATCATGCCAACCTCACAAATTGATCTTCTGCGGTATCAGCGCCGCAGGACCACTGGCATATCCCGGCGCAAGCGGGCACAAAAGCCCGACGGGGTGCCCTGGCGTTGACAATCGCGTCACCCCGCCCCCGATAGGCGAAACCCCGCCGGAGCCTGGCCATGGATGTTGCAGAACTCGCCCGCCTTGTAACCGATGCCGACCGCCGCGCCCTGGCCCGCGCCATCACCCTGGTCGAAAGCCGGCGTGCCGATCACCGCACCGCCGCCCTGGCGCTGGTGGCCCTGGTGCAGGCAGCGGGGCGGCAGGCGCTGCGGATCGGGCTTTCCGGCACACCGGGGGTGGGCAAATCGACCTTCATCGAAAGCTTCGGGCTGATGCTGACGGGGCAGGGGCTGCGGGTGGCGGTGCTGGCGGTCGATCCCAGTTCGCAGCACTCGGGGGGCTCGATCCTGGGCGACAAGACCCGGATGGAGCGCCTGTCGCGCGACCCCCGCGCCTTTATCCGGCCCTCGCCCAGCCAGACCCAGTTGGGCGGGGTGGCGCGCCGCACCCGCGAGGCGGTGGTGCTGTGCGAAGCGGCCGGGTTCGACGTGGTGCTGATCGAGACCGTGGGGGTCGGTCAGTCGGAAACCATGGTGGCCGAGCTGTGCGACATCTTCGTTCTGCTGCTGGCCCCGGCGGGCGGCGACGAATTGCAGGGCGTCAAGCGCGGCATCATGGAAATGGCCGATCTGATCGTGGTCAACAAGGCCGATGGCGATCTGAAACCCGCCGCCCTGCGCACCGCCGCCGACTATGGCGGGGCGCTGCGCCTGCTGCGCCATCGCGAGCAGGATCCACCCGGCTTTCCCAAGGCGCTGACGGTCTCGGCGCTCACCGAAGAAGGCCTCGCCACCACCTGGTCCGAGGTCCGGGCCCTGGCCGAATGGCGCGGCAAGCACGGCCACCTCGCCCGCCGCCGCGCCGCCCAGGCCCGGCACTGGTTCATTGACGAGGTCCAGCACGGCCTGCTGGCCACCTTGCAAACGGGCGACGCCCGCGCCCTGATGGCAGAGCTCGGCTCCCGCGTCGCCGCAGGTGCCCTGACCCCCGAAGCCGCCGCCGCCGAGGCCCTCGCCCGGCTGACGCGCTGACCCTTGCGCTTCACCTTTGCCCAAATACTCGGGCGGCCTCGGGGCCGCATCCGCCGCACGTTCCGCGCTTGACCTTGCCGCCGTTTGCCCCTAAACGACGCCGATGGAATTCGGGCGGCCCCGGTAGCGGCGCGGCTCTCAATCTGAAGACAAGGATCACCACCATGTCGCGCGTCTGCGAACTCAGCGGTAAAGGCCCGATGTCTGGCAACACTGTCAGCCACGCCAACAACAAATCCCGGCGGCGCTTTCTGCCGAACCTGAACGAGGTCACCCTGATCTCGGATATTCTGGGCCAGTCGTTCAAGCTGCGGATCTCGGCGGCAGCATTGCGCACGGTTGACCATCGTGGCGGGCTTGATGCCTTTCTCGCCAAGGCCAAGGATCACGAGCTGTCGTCGGCTGCCCTCAAGATCAAATCCGAGATTGCCAAGGTTCAGGCGGCCTGAACCAGGGTGCAGGTTTTTGCCGAAAGCCCCGCAACCTGCGGGGCTTTTGCGTATCCGCAGCTTGAAAGTTGCGCCGCGCCGCCACGCTCTTCAAGCCCGACCGGGCTTTCATCGCTTGGCCCCCTGTCAGCGAAGACGCCCGCGAGGGCGGATGAGCGGCGCCTCAGCCCGCGCAGGACGCCTCGGCGGTGGAGCCGAAGGCCTTGTAGCGGGCCCAGAATTGATTGTCCGCGTTGCGCTTCGACATCCGCACTTCCTGCGCCCGGTCGGGGTTGGCGAAGAACTTGGCCGCCCGGCTCTGATCGCTGCCGCGCAGGGTCTGATCGGCAACCGACTGGATGCAGGCACAAACCGCGCGGCTGGCGGCCTGCCGGTTCGATGTCAGACAGGCACGCTCGATCGGCCCCGCCTGCACCCCGCTTGCGCCCAAGGGAATCGCCAACACGACCAAGCACAATGCCAGGATCGATTTTCTCATCTGCTCTGCCTCATCGCCGGTAACAGGACAACCCACGGGAATCGTCTCTGACCCGGTCATTTTCTGCCACGTATCTTCGCAATTTGAACCAGATTTTTCAATGGTTTTGCTTCCCCGGCAAAGAATGGCCGATCTGTGCCACAAGATGTGGCAGGCCGGGCAGCGGCTACCAGATCGGGTGGGCGGCTGCGGCTGCGGTTTCCGGCACCGATGGATGGCATCCAGCTTGCCCGATTCGCGCCCCCCTTGACCCCGGCATTGACAAGCCATTGACCCCCTGCTGATTCCTGATCATATGCCGCCCATGACCCAGCTTGATCTCATCCGCAATTTCTCGATCGTGGCCCATATCGACCACGGCAAATCCACCCTCGCCGACCGGCTGATCCAGTCCACCGGCACGGTGGCGACGCGCGACATGAAAGAGCAGTTGCTTGATTCGATGGACATCGAGCGCGAGCGCGGCATTACCATCAAGGCCAACACGGTGCGGATCGAATACAAGGCCCGCGATGGCAGGACCTATGTCCTCAATCTGATCGACACCCCAGGCCACGTCGATTTCGCCTATGAGGTCAGCCGTTCCATGCGCGCCGTCGAGGGCAGCCTGCTGGTGGTCGATGCCAGTCAGGGGGTCGAGGCGCAGACCCTCGCCAACGTCTATCAGGCGCTGGACGCGGGGCATGAAATCGTGCCGGTGCTGAACAAGATCGACCTGCCCGCCGCCGAGCCTGAACGCATCAAGCAGCAGATCGAAGACGTGATCGGGCTTGACGCCCATGACGCCGTCCTGATCTCGGCCAAATCCGGCCTTGGCATTGCCGACGTGCTCGAGGCCATCGTGACCCGCCTGCCGCCCCCCAAGGGCGACCGCGACGCCCCCCTGAAGGCGATGCTGGTCGATAGCTGGTATGACGCCTACCTTGGCGTCGTGGTGATGGTGCGGATCATGGACGGGGTGATGCGCAAGGGCGACCGCATCCGGATGATCCAGACCAACGCGGTTTACGGCATCGACACGCTGTCGGTCCTCAAGCCGCAGATGGTGGCGATCGACGAACTTGGGCCGGGCGAGATCGGGGTGTTCACGGCGGCCATCAAGCAGGTCCGCGACACCCGCGTCGGCGATACCATCACCCACGAGCGCCGCCCCTGCGACCACGCCCTGCCGGGCTTCAAGCCGGCCCAGCCGGTGGTGTTCTGCGGCCTGTTTCCGGTCGATGCCGCCGACTTCGAGGCCCTGCGCGAGGCGATCGAGAAACTGGCGCTGAACGACGCGAGCTTTACCTACGAGGTCGAAACCTCGGCCGCGCTCGGCTTCGGGTTCCGCTGTGGCTTTCTGGGCCTCTTGCACCTCGAAGTGGTGCGCGACCGGCTGGAGCGCGAATACAACATCGACCTGATCACCACCGCGCCGTCGGTGGTTTACCGCATCTTCATGAAAGACGGCACCATGCGGGAATTGCACAATCCCGCCGACCTGCCCGATCTGACCTTTGTCGATCACATCGAGGAACCCCGCATCAAGGCCACCATCCTGGTGCCCGACGCCTATCTCGGCGACATCCTGAAGCTGTGCCAGGACCGCCGCGGCATCCAGCTTGACCTCAGCTACGCCGGGTCGCGCGCCATGGTGGTCTATGATCTGCCGCTCAACGAGGTGGTGTTCGATTTCTACGACCGGCTGAAATCGGTTTCCAAGGGTTACGCCAGCTTTGACTACGTGCTGGCGGACTATCGCGAGGATTTTCTGGTCAAGATGACCATCCTGGTCAACGACGAGCCGGTGGACGCGCTGTCGATGATGGTGCACCGCGACCGCGCCGACCTGCGTGGCCGGGCGATGGTCGAGAAACTGAAAGAGCTGATCCCGCGCCACATGTTCAAGATCCCGATCCAGGCCGCGATCGGTGCCCGCGTCATCGCCCGCGAGACCCTGTCCGCGATGCGCAAGGACGTGACCGCCAAGTGCTACGGCGGCGACGCCACCCGCAAGCGCAAGTTGCTGGACAAGCAGAAGGCCGGCAAGAAGAAGATGCGGCAGTTCGGCAAGGTCGAGATCCCGCAGGCGGCGTTTATATCGGCGTTGAAGATGGATGGGTGAGTATCCGTCTTGATCAAGACGGATACTCATGCCGCGATCTCGGCGGTCCGGCCATAGCGGCCCATTGGAATGCGGGCGCGGAATTCCTCTTTCTCGGG
>CAYQPD010000156.1:0-5831 GCA_964419305.1 uncultured Rhodobacter sp. | reverse complement strand
ACCCGTCACGGTTTTGTTCCGGTCCAATGTTCTTATTTCTACCCGACTTTCCGTGCGAAAGCCCATTGATCTACTGGAACCGGGCCGCCTCGAACTGGCACCGTGTTTGCCACGGCTGACGCCGGATCAGCATGCGCGCACCCCGCCCAAAATGTTCCACACAACCGATCTTGCCATGAAACACGCTGATCGCCGAGGGGAAATGTGATCACCCCGGCTGGAACACATAAGGGGCAAGCCTGCCCGCATCTTGCCCTCCGGTAAAGCCGGGGCGGCTCACGGGCATTCGCGCCTGACCGCCTATTGCATCGCCATGCAGCCCATGTGTCGCCCGCCCTGACAGGCCAGGCTGCGCAGGCTCCAGCGGCTTTTGAGGTAGGCAACCAGATTGGCGATATCGTCCGGCGACAGGATTTCCTTGAACGCGACCATGCGCGTGTTGCGCGGCGAGCCTTCGGCAATGAAGCTGATCAGGTTCTGGTCCGAGTGGTGCCAGGCATGGGCGTCGTCGTTCAGCGCCGGGGCCTTGAAACCGAATTCATCGCGGGCCTCGGGGTCGCCCGGTGCTTCGCCGATGCCGTTCGCGCCATGGCAGACCTGGCAGTTTGCCTCGAACAACTGCTTGCCCGCCGCGATGTTTGCCGGGGTCGCCCGGTCGCTGCCTTCAAAGCTGCCCCAGCTCTGGCCAGCATCGGTACTGGTCAGGATCGCGCCGGTATCGACGCTGGCGAACAGCCGGTCCGGGGCGGCCGGATCATGGGTCAGGTTCACCATGTAGCGGTCGGCAAAAGCACTGGACACCACCTGCCAGTCAAGCTCCGGCTCCTGCGCCGAGATCAGCCCGACCCCGTAAACGAAGGCATAAATCCGCTTGTCGGGCATGGCGTGAACCATGGTTGTCGGCGCGGGCGTGGCGTAGGCCGACCGCCAGGTGGCACCGCTGTCGCGGCTTTGCTGCAACCCGGTCATCGTTGCGGCATAAAGGCTGTCGGCATCCAGCGCCGAAGCCGCCAGCGAAAACGTGTCTTTCGGCAAGTGCCCGACGGCGGCCCAGCTTTTCCCGCCGTCACGGCTGACCACAAGGTCATCGGCAATGGCATGGATCACTTGCGGGTCGGCGGCACTGAAACTGAGCGCGCGGAACGCCAGCGGGCGGTTGGCCGGGTTCGGGGCGGCAGACCAGGTTGTGCCGCCGTTGGCGGACGCCAACAACCCGGTCGCCTGGCCGGTGGCATCGAAACCGCTGGCAATCAGCGCCTTGGGATTTTCTGGGGCACTCGCCAGTGCCGTCAGCCCGACCTCCAGCCCGGGTACCAGCACTGAAACCCCATCCGGCGCCGCGCTGAGCAATCCGTATTGCGTCGCCAGCAACAGCCGCTGCGGATGCGCCGATGCAGCATCGACCGCGATGCCATTGATCGGGCTTACCGCATCCGTCGCAATCGGCGCGGCGCTGGTGGCCGACGCTCCACCCAGAACGACCGCAACAGCCAGCCCCAAAGCCGGAACCAAACCAAATGGGATCCCCATGTTCTACCTGCCAATTGCGCTACCGCCTTTGCCTACCCCTTTGTCGGTTGTCGCGCAATGCATCGGTCCGAAAGACATTGTGCAGGGCGGGCGGTCGATGCCGCGCGCCCTGCCAGCCGCGCCGCCAACGGTTGCCAGCGCCCGACGCGCCGTAACGCACCGGTTTCAAACCACGAAGACATCCCAGCCGCCATACGAGTTGCGGATCGAGCCGCGCGGAATGGCGAGACCGGCAATCAGCACCCCGGCAAGCACGCTGCCCCATTGCGCCAGCGGCGAGGCCGCCCCTTCCAGCAACCACGGGGCGGCGATCAGCCATAGCCCGGCGGGCAGGGCAAGAAACCGCACCGCGCGCGCCACTTCGGCAAACGCGATGATCGCGATCGTCACCACCAAAAGCCCGGTCAGATGGTCGCTGTTGGCCATCGCCCCAGAGTTGCCATAGCTCAGCCGGGTAAAGGTCAGCGAGATGCCGATGGCACAGAGTGCCAGCAGCGCCGGGGGCAAGGTGACGCCCCGCGCCGATTGCCCGAACATCTGCGCCTTGGCGGCCAGCACGCCGCGGGCATGATCGTCGCTGCCGCCCGCCATTGCGCCGCCGGTCCAGAAGGTGCGCCAGAACGGTTTTCCGGCGCGCTGCGAGGCGGTCAGAAACTGCCCCATCGCCACGAATTCATCCAGCGAGAACGGAATCATCAGCGCCATCGCCAGCGCCGTAGCTAGGCACAGCGTGCACCAGGTGCCGATCACGATCGGCTGCACGATCACGAAATAGATGCTGACAATGCCCAGTGGCAGGATCAGGAATGCCAGCGCCAGCACCATCCACGGCATGGTGCGCCAGCGATCCTTGCCGCCCATGAACGTCATCACCAGTTCCAGCGCATAGACCATCGCCCCCAGCCCGGCATCGGCCACCGGCCAGGCCTTTGACATCGGCGAGGTGATGATGGTCTCGGTGCCATTCAGCCCGCTGGTTCCGGCAAAGAACGGCTCCCACACGGCGTCGATATGGCCCAGTTGATAGGCGGCCATATAGCGCGCGACCAAAAAGCCGAACAGCGCCAGCACCCCGACCGGCACGCGCTGCAACCAGCTTGCCGGATTGTAGCCCCATTCGGGCGGAATGTCGGGCTTGCCCATCATGCCCTCCATGCTCATGCCGGGCATCATCGGGATCAGCACTGACAGCGCGATCACCGCGCCGCCGATCAGGGTGGCGTTGGCATAGGCTCCGGCCAGCGGGGTCCAGAACACCAGGGGTGCCAGCAGCAGCCAGCCCCCAACCACCGCATTGGCCCATTGCGCCCAAGGGTAGCGCCGGGCGGCATTGGCCGAGAGATAGCCGAAGATCACGATCAGAACGCCGCTGCCCACATCGCTGACGGTCATCAGCATGGCGCGCTGCGCAAAAGGGGCCAGACCGCGTTCGGCCATCACCCGAAGCTGATTGGCATCGGCCACGAAATCGCTCAGATAGCCCAGCGTGAACGGGGCGCTGATCATCCAGAACCCCAGCATGATTGCCACATAATGCGGCCAGAGCAGCGCGCGGTGCGCATCTCCCACCATGTCGCCCATGTCGCCCATGCCGCCGGGTGCCGCCTCAAGCTTCAGCGTCATGCCGCAGATCGGGCAACTGCCCGGCGCGCTGCGCCTGATCTCGGGGTGCATCGGGCAGGTGTAGACCGGGCCGGCACCTGGGCCGGGTGCCGCGGCAGCGTGGCCGGAATGATCCATGGTCATGCCCCCTGCTCTTGTGCGGTTGCAGCGGCGTTGGCCAACATCCATTCGGGCGGCTCCAGCGCGTTTTCCTGGTAGAAAGCCAGCGGGTCGGCCTTCAGCGCCGCCACCATGTTGGGGATCGCATCGCGCAGGCTGTGCTGCGGCACCCAGCCCAGAACCTGTTTGGCCCGGCTGATATCCAGCGCGTAATGATCATTGGCACGGTCGATCATCCACGGCTTGATGAACGGTTTCTGGCCAAGGATGTTGTCCTCGACCCAGGCGCCGATCTTGGCCACCGGTCCCGGCACCGAGGTGGTTTCATAGGATTCGTCATGGATCTGGCGCATGAAGGTATGCTGCAATTCGTCATAGCTCAGCGCCTCGGCCTCACCGATCAGCAGCACGGTTTCGGCGGGCAGCGTCGCGCGCAGCGCCACCGACAGGGCAATCGCATTCACCACGTCATCCATATGGACATAGGCGGTGCCATGCGACGACGCGCCCGCATAGAGGTGCGATTCCAGTTGCCGTTCGTTGATGCGCTGGATCTGATGCGCCAGCGGCGGCGAATGGCAGCCGTCATCGTAGACCCCGGCAAAGCGCAGGATCACGGTCGCAACATCGCCGCGCGCCGCGTGGATCAGCGCCTCGGTGCGGACCTTGGATTCAGGGTAGGCCCAGGTCGGTTCGATCGGCCAGTCTTCGTTGAAGAAGATCCCCGGCTCGCCCGGCTTGTGCACCAGCATCGTGCTGGAAAACAGGAATTGCTGCACCTCGAAATTCGCGCGCAGGCCAGCCAGCAACCGCCGCGTGCCGTTGACCGTGATCTCGTCATATTTCGGGTTGGGTTCGCCGGTGAAATCGTACCAGGCCGCAAGATGGATGACCGAGGCCACCCTGCCACCGTGATGCGCCCGCAACAGCTTCAGGCCCTTGGTCACGCTGGCGTCCGAGGTGATATCGACCGGAATTCGGGTGCAGCCTTCGGGCGGATCGGGCGGGGCCTCGCGATCAAATCCCACCACATTCGGATAGGTCTTGCGCAGCTCGCGCATCACGGCAGAGCCGATCCGACCGTTGGATCCGGTGATCAGAACAATGTCACCTTCGGGTTTCATGCTTTCCTCCACAAACAGACGGATCATTGGGCCTACAGATGAAAACTTTCAGCCTTCCCCGGGGTCCAGACGCTTAGCCCCTGCAGCAGCCACCCCTGAAGGCCGTTGCGATAGTAAAGGATGCGCTCGGGCGGAAAGCCGGCCTCCACCAGATTACGGATCGCGGTCGGCGATTGCCCGCACCAGACACCGTTGCAGAACAGGGCGACGCGGGCGGCATCACGGCAATCCCACCGTTGCGCCCCGCGGCGACACCCGAGATGCTCCAACGCCTGATCGGTATCGGTAAAGGGCAGGTTGACCGCGCCGGGAATCGTGTATTTCGCATATTGGTCCGGCTTGCGCCCGTCAGCGACCACGATATCCGGCGCGCTCAGCGCCTCGATCAATTCAAGTTCGCCAAGCGGCACGACACCCGCAACCGGCACCAGCGGTTGCAGCAGCGCCGGAGGCGCGGGCCGCGACGTGTGCGCCCATTCGTCCGTCAGACGATGGTCCGCGTCCGGGACGCGGGAAATTTCGACAGCACCGTCAGGTGTGCCGACGGACAGGCTGACGACGCCATCCTTGATGCAGACCGGTGCACCTTGCGCCTCAGACATTCTGCACGACCTCGACCAGCATATCGCGGACCTGTCCGGCGACAGCATGCAACGCGGCATTATCAATTGCCTGCATCGTTGCGACCGGGTCGATAGCGCTGATTTCCACGCCGCCTTTGATCTCGGTCAGCACGCCAAAGCCGCTCGCGGCCAGCGCGGCACGGGGGCGGACGTCAACGTCATTGATCCCCGCGCCCTCGATCAGTCGATTGACCGTATAAGCCATTGAAGGTTTCTCCCGTTCATTTGCGAAGATACTTGATCAGCGCGGCTATCGCGAAAACCAGCAGCACAAGGATCAGCAGGCCGAAGAGCCAGCCGAAGCCCATTCCATAACCCATACCGGGGCCCATTTCGTTCCAGTTCATCATCAGGTCTCCTGTTGTTCTGTCGCAGGTTACGCCTTTTGTTCGAACCTCGCGCCAACATGGGGCAGCCAGCATGGACGCCCTGCTGCAATTGCCCGATCAGGACGGACAAGCCCGGTGACATGATCGTGATCTGGGTCTGCGCACTGATTTGTGCTATGATATGCGCACAATCGCGGGCCTAATTTGGGCACAGGCAAACGCCGATTCTTCCGCAGTCCGATTGCGCCACGATTGACATGGATGGGCGTGTAACCGCGCGGGGCACTGCCATTGCCCGAAAGGAACAGCCATGAACTGGGATCAGATCGAAAACCGATGGGCGGCGATGACGCGCCGCGTACGGCCAGATTGGCCGACAGCCGGGCAAAAGGGTGCCGTATATCCCAAGCCGGGTGGTCCGGCGGCCGAGGTTGACGCGGCGCAGGGTGCCACTGGTGGGCTGACTGCGATGCGAGCAACCGAATCCACCCTCGCGCAGGGCG
>CAYQPD010000155.1:0-5889 GCA_964419305.1 uncultured Rhodobacter sp. | reverse complement strand
CAGGTTCATCCCGCCGCTACCGTTGCCGACTTTTGCACCGCCGTTCTCTAAATCAGCGCCGTGCGAAAATCGGCGTGATCCGGCACCGAGGTTCAATGCATCCCCAGCCAATTCGGCAGCAGCAGCGAAATCTCGGGCACGTAGGTCACCAGCATCAAAAACACCAGCGCGGTCGCCAGCCACGGAAACGAGGCGCGGGTGACTTCGGTCAGGCCCAGCTTCGACAGGGCCGAGGCGACGTAAAGGTTAAGGCCCACCGGCGGGGTGCACAGGCCCACTTCCATGTTGACCACCAGGATGATGCCGAAGTGCACCGGGTTGACGCCCAGCTTCATCGCCACCGGGAACAGGATCGGGGCCATGATCAGGATCACCGCCGACGGCTCCATCACCATGCCGATGATCAGCAGGATCACGTTGATCGCCATCAGAAAGCCAACCCGGCCCAGGCCCTGATCGACCAGCCAGGCGCTGATCAGTTGCGGAATCTGCTCGCTTGTCAGGATGAAGGCAAACATCACGGCGTTGGTGATGATGTAAAGCAGCATCGCGCTCATCGCCGCCGAGGCCAGCAGCACCCGCGGCACGTCGCGCAGGGTGATGTCCTTGTAGACCCAGACCGCGACGACAAAGGCATAGACCGCGCTGACGGCGGCTGCCTCGGTCGGGGTGAACAGCCCGCCATAGATGCCGCCCATGATGATCACGATCAGCATCAGCCCCCAGACGCTGTCGCGGAAGGCCTGAAAGCGCTCGGCCCAGGTGGCGCGCGTCATGCGGGGGTAGTCGTTTTTCCAGGCGCGGTAGAAGGTGGTGCTGCCCAGCATGGTGGCCAGCATCAGCCCCGGAATCACCCCGGCCATGAACATGGTGCCGATCGAGGCCGACAGGATCGGCTCGCCGTTCGGCCCGGTCACCACCATCCCCGAGGTGGCGACGGTATACATCACCATCACGATCGACGGCGGAATCAGGATGCCCAGCCCGCCCGAGGTCGAGATCACCCCCACGCCAAACCGGGCCGGGTAGCCCTGCGCCACCATCGCGGGCACCAGGATCGAGCCGACCGCCATCACCGTGGCGGGCGACGACCCCGAAATCGCGGCAAACAGGGCGCAGGCGAACACCGCCGCCAACCCCATGCCGCCATACCAGTGCCCGATCATCGAGGTGGCAAAGCGGATCATCCGCCGCGCCACCCCGCCATGGGTCAGAAAGTTGCCCGCCAGGATGAAGAACGGAATCGCCATGATCTCGAACTTCTCGATGCCGGTGAACAGCTTGAGCGCAATGGCATCAAGCGGGATGGTGGTCATCGAAAACAGGAAGCTGAACACCGTCAGGCCAAGCGCGATCGACACCGGCATGCCGGTCAGCAACAGCACCGCGAGAATGGCGAAGATGATCAGCGCGGTCATGCGTGGCCCCCGTCCGACAGGTCTTTGGCCTCTTGCTCGATCCCGGCCACCACGCCATGGTCGTGATGGGCGATGAAGCCGGTGGTGGCGTAAAGCCAGGTCGCCTGAAGGAAGCGGAAACACATCAGCGCCGACCCGGCCGGCACTGCCAGATAGACGATCCACATCTTGATCTCGAGGTCGGGCGAGGTCTGGCCGTTGATCGCGACCCCCCAGACGAAGTTGGCCCCGAACCACGCCACCAGCGCGGTGAACAGGATGCAGGCGGCAAAGGCGGTCAGCGTCACCGGGCGGCGGGCGCGCGGCGACAACTGCTCGACCAGGATATCGACCCCGACATGGATGCCGATGCGCACCCCGTAGGCGGCGCCGAACTTGGCCATCCAGATGAACAGATAGATCGTGGCCTCCTGCGCCCAGGTCAGGCGAATGCCGTTGATCGCCTTGAACGCGCTGCGGGCATAGGCCTGCACCGCCGGGTAGTCATGGGCGCGCGACCAACCGATCAGGTCGGCGGCAAAGCTGATCGTGAACCGATGCAGGACCGCGACGAAGATGATCAACACCGCCAGCGCCATCAGCGCCGAGATCAGGGTCTCTTCGAACCGGTCGAGGAAGCGCAGCGACATGGGGCCACCCCGGCTATGAAATGGATGGAAAAATCGGGCGGCAGGTCAGCCCCGCCGCCCGGGGGCGTGATCAGTTGGTCACGCCAAGGGCGGCATAGACCTCTGCCAGCAGGTCAGCCCCCACCCGCTCGGCCATTGCTTCGTGCACCGGGCGCAGGGCGGCCACCCACTCAGCGCGCTCGCCATCGCTCAGGGTGTAGAACTCGGTGGTGCCGGCCGCCTGCATCGCCGCCATCGCCTTGTCGTTTTCGCCTTTTGCGATGCCGTTGGCATAGACCGTGGCTTCGGCCATTGCGCGGTCAAGCTCGGTGCGGATGTCGGCGGGCAACCCGTCCCAGAACGCCTTGTTCACGATCACCGCATAGCCGAGATAGCCATGGTTCGACAGCGTCGCGTGCTTCTGCACCTCGTTCATCTTCTGGGTATACATGTTCGAGGGCGGGTTCTCGGTGCCATCGACCACGCCGGTCTGGAGTCCCTGATAGACCTCGGAGAACGGCATCACCTGCGGCACGGCCCCCAGCGCCTGCATCTGCGCCTCAAGGATTTTCGACGACTGGATGCGCATCTTGAGGCCCAGAAAATCGTCGGGCACGTGCAGCGGGCTGTTGGCCGACATGATCTTGAAGGCGTTGTCCCAGTAGGCCAGCCCGAGAATGCCCTTGTCGCCCAGCTTGGCCAGCAGCGCCTTGCCGATCGGGCCATCGGTGATCTTGCGCAGATCGTCATAGCCGTTGAACATGAAGGGCAGGTCGAACATCTCGAAATCGGGCAGCCCGAGCGGGCCGAACTTGGCAAGCGACGGGGCCAGGATCTGGACCGCGCCCAGTTGCAGCGCCTCCATTTCCTCCTTGTCCTTGTAAAGCTGGCTGTTGGGATAGACTTCAACGGTCACGGCGCCGTTGGTGTAAAGCTCGGCCAGCTCCTTGAACTTCAGCGCGCCCTTGCCCTTGGGCGTGTCGGGGGCGACGACATGGCTGAACTTGATCACGATCGGCTCGGCCTGCGCGGGCAGGCCGACCGAGAGGGCAAGAATGGCGGCACCGGCAAGCCGGGCCACGGAACGACGGGTAAACATGGTTTCCTCCCTTGATCTCCGCGGCCTTGAGGGCACGGATTGCGGCCACCTTGTCACGGCGGCTTGCGCCGCGCTATTGTGGATAACCGCAATGCCGCCGCCGGGCAGCGCGCGGCACGGCCATACGACGCTTCGGGGAGGGCAGGGCGGCTTGGATCGCAATGAGGCCTGGGCGCTTGACGCCGACCCTTCCCGCCCGACCGGGGGCGGTGGCAGCCGGATCGACCTTTTGTCGGTGGTGCCGCTGGTGGCGATCGCGGCGCTGGTGGCACTGGTGGCGGCGCTGGTCTGGATCGTGAACGGCACCGAGGCCGACCGCGCCCGCACCCAGCTTGCCACCGACGCGCTGTGGGTCGAGCAGACCCTGCGCTTTCAGCTTTCGATCGACGAGGACATGCTGGTGCGGCTGGCGCTCGATCAGGTCGGCGGCACGGCGCTGCTGACGCTCGACGCCCGCGCCCGGCTGCACATCGCCAACAACCCCGAGGTGCTGTCGGTGGCCTGGGTCGATGCTGCGGGCGAGCGCCTGCACGCGGTGCCCGGCCAATCGGCCCCCGTGGGTGCCGACCCCGATCTCGCCGCGCTGGCCCAACGTCTGGCCGGGGCCTCGGCCCGCCCGATCTACAGCGCGCTGCGCCACCTGCCGGGCCAGCCCGCCACGGTGGTTCTGGCCGTGCGATCAGGCGACGGCGCGGGCATGGTCACGGCCACGGTCGCCCTGCCGCTGCTGTTCGAGCGCCACGTGCCATGGTGGATTGCCGAGAAATATGCGCTCGAGCTGATCGATGTCGGCGGCGCGGTGCTGGTCGCCCGCGCCCGCGCCCGACTTGAACCGGGTGCCCCCAGCCACACCATCAGCTTCGATCCGCCGCTGCCGGGGATGCTGTTGCGCATCACCTCCTACAGCGCCGCAGGCCCCGCCGCCAATACCATGGTGCTGGCCGGAATAGCCGGGCTGTCGGCCTTTGCCATTCTGGCGCTGATCGTGCTTTACCTCACCGCCAACCGCCGCCGCCGGGCGGAATTGCAGCTTTCGGGCGAGATGGCGTTTCGCCACTCGATGGAAGAATCGCTGACCGTGGGGCTGCGGGCGCGCGATCATCAGGGCCGGGTGCTTTACGTCAACAGCGCGTTTTGCCAGTTGGTCGGGCTGCCCGCGTCCGATCTGGTGGGCCGCCTGCCGCCGATGCCCTATTGGGCCGACGAGGTGCTGGGGGAAACCCTGATGCGCCAGCGCGCGCAGGCCAGCCATGATTTCACCCCGCGCAGTTTCGAGACCCGCTTCCGGCGCCGCGATGGCCGGGTGATCGACGTGCAGGTGTTCGACGCGCCGCTGATCGACGCCAAGGGCAGCCATCGCGGCTGGATGGGCTCGATCATCGACATCACCGAGGCCAAACGCGCGGCGGCGCTGGCGCGGGCGCAGGACGTCAGCCTGCAACGCACCGGGCGGCTGGTGACGCTGGGCGAGATGGCCTCGAGCCTCGCGCACGAACTCAACCAGCCGCTGGCGGCGATTGCGGGCTATGCGGCGGGGGCGCTCAATCTGATCGAGGCCGGGCAGGCCAGCCCCGCGGCGCTGCGCCCGGCGCTGGAAAAGCTGGCGCATCAGGCCAGCCGCGCCGGTCAGATCATCCGCCGGATCCAGGATTTCGTGCGCAAGCGCGAGCCGCGCCTGACCCCGCTGGCGCTGGCCGAGGTGATCACCGACACCGTGGCCTTTCTTGCCGCCGACGCGCGCGAGCGCCACCTGCAGTTGATCACCGATCTGGCGGATGTGCCGCCGCTGGCGGCCGACCGCATCCTGATCGAACAGGTGCTGATCAACCTGATCCGCAACGGCATGGAGGCGATGGCACCGGCAAGCCGGAGCGGCGACAGCCTGACGATCACCCTGCGCACCACCGCCGAGGGGGTGGAAATCGCGGTCGCCGATCAGGGCGGCGGTATCGACCCGGCGCTGGCGGACCGGCTGTTCGACGCTTTTTCCAGCACCAAGACCGACGGCATGGGCATGGGGCTGAACATCTGCCGCACCATTGTCGAGCTGCACCGCGGCCATTTGCGCTTTCACCCCAACCCCGGCGGCGGCACCGTGTTCGTGGTGGCGCTGCCGGGGGTGGTGGCGGCCGGGCTGGCGGCGCAATGACCGGGCGCGCCACCGTCCATATCGTCGATGACGACGCCGCAATCCGCGACGCGCTGGCGTGGCTCTTGGCATCGCGCGGGCTGGCGACGCAGGCTTGGGATAGTGGCGAGGCAATCCTGGCCGCCTTGCCGTTGGCGGAACCGGCTTGCATCATCCTCGATGTGCGGATGACCGGGCTTTCCGGCCCCGAGGTCTTTGCCCGCCTGCGCGCCGCAGGCTGCGCGGCCCCGGTAATCTTTCTGACCGGCCACGCCGACGTGCCGGTAGCGGTGCAGGCGCTCAAGACCGGGGCCTTCGATTTCGTCGAAAAGCCGTTCAATGACAATCAGATCGTCGATCTCGCGCTGGCCGCCATTGCTGCTCGCGCCGAAGCCCGGGCGGTGCAAGAGGCGCAGCGCCTGCTGGCCGAGCGTCTGGCCGCCCTGACCGCGCGTGAGCACGAGGTGCTGGTGCTGATGCTGGAAGGCCTGCCCAACAAGCAGATCGCCGACCGCCTGGCGATCGCCACCCGCACCGTCGAGGTCCACCGCGCCCGGGTGCTGCACAAGACCGGCGCGCGCAATGCGCTGGAGCTTGCTGCCCAATGCGCGCTGGCCGGGGTCACGCTCGCGTCGC
>CAYQPD010000154.1:4902-6040 GCA_964419305.1 uncultured Rhodobacter sp. | reverse complement strand
CGGGCGCGGTTGCAGGCTTGGGTTCGGCGACCACCGGCGCTTCGGGCACAGGGGTCGGCGTGACCGCAGGGGTGGCCTCGGGGGCGACCTCGACCAGCGGCGGCGGCGGGGCCGCAGGCAGCGGCGCCACCCGCTCGATCGGCTGGGGCTCGGGGGCGACCGGGCTGGGCGGCACCGGGATCGGCTGCGCAACTTCGGCCGGTGGCGCGGGCAGCGGATCGGGGGGGGTCGGTTCAGGCGCAGGGGCAGGCTCAGGCGTGGGGGCCGGTTCCGGGGCCGGTTTCGGCCTGGGGGCGGGCTTGGGCACCACGACCTTGGGCGCGGTTGGCGCGGTCGTCACCAGGGCATCGAACTCGGCCGCCGACAGCAGTGACACCTCGGTCACCGCCACCTCGGGCAGACTGTCGGGCGCGCTGAACCAGCCGCCCACCAGCAGCCACAGGATCAGGCCCGCGTGCCCGATACCCGAGATGATGACGCCCTGGTTCATGCCCCCGGCCTAGCCGCCATTGCCACCGAACGCCGGGCCGCTGGCATCGGTGACAAGCCCGATATTGCGGAAACCGCCCGCGTTCAGCGCCCCCATCACCTGCGCCACCTGCTCGTAGGGAATCGCCCCGTCGGCGCGCAGAAACACCTTGTCCGAGCTGCGCTCGGCGGCAATCGCCCGCAGCTTGGGGATCAGCTCGTCGGGGGCAACGTCGGTCTTCTGGATCAGCAACCGGCCATCCGCCGTCATGGTGATGGTCAGCGGCTCTTCCTGCTCGGTCGGCAAGGCGTTGGCGGCGGTGTCGGGCAATTCGACCGGCACCCCGACCGTCAGCATGGGGGCTGCCACCATGAAGATGATCAGCAGCACCAGGGTGACATCGACAAAGGGTGTCACGTTGATTTCCGACATCGCGGGCACCCGCCCGCGCCGGTGCCTGCGCCGCCCGCCGCCTCTGCCCGCCTTGTTGACCACCCCCGCCGCCATCGCCTAGGCGTCCAACTGGCGCGACAGGATGGTGGCAAACTCGTCGGCAAAGGCCTCGTAGCCGCCGATCAGGCGCTCGCTGTCGGCATTGAGCTTGTTGTAGAACACCACCGCCGGAATTGCCGCAATCAGACCGATCGCGGTGGCCAACAGCGCCTCGGC
>CAYQPD010000154.1:0-4802 GCA_964419305.1 uncultured Rhodobacter sp. | reverse complement strand
AGCGGCTCGCCCGACCAGAAGGCGCGGTCAAACACCGACGATTCGCGCCGCGCCAGGCGGTAGAGGATATGTTTCTGGATGATGATTGCCCATGACCAGAACGACATGACCAGCAGCATGATCATCACGATCTTGACGGTAAATGTCGCGCGCGCAAAAAGCGCCAGCAGCGAGAAATCAATCTCCTGCGCCGTAGCCAGGGTTGTGGTATCCATGAGCCTGCTCTTGTTTCGGGCTGTTCATTCAGCCGTTCTTGCGGGTGATTCTACCGGCTTTTGCCGCGGAATGCCAACACATCTGTGTGCGCGCGCGAAATTGCGCCCATGCCCGCGGCAGCGCTCAGGCCGACGCCGCCGCCAGCGCTCGCCGCAGCGCGTCCGGCAGCCGCACCGCAACCCCGGCTTGCGCGAGGCAGACCAGCGTCACCACCGCCACGAACAGCCGCGCAGGCCCGCGCACCACCACCTGCTCGAGCACGATGCGCGCCCCGGTCAGCGCCACGAGCCGGGTCTCGACCACCAGCTCGTCGTCGAACTTTGCCGGTCGCAGATAATCGGCCTCGATCCGGCGCACCGCGAACACCACCCCCTGCCCGGCCCGCAGCCGCCCCTGATCGACCCCAAGGGCGCGCACCCACTCGGTCCGGGCGCGTTCGATGAACTTCAGGTAATTGGCGTAATAGACGATCCCGGCCAGATCGGTATCCTCGTAATAGACGCGCAGGGCAAAGAGGTGGGGCATGGTCCGGGCACCAGTCGGGTCAAGGGATCATAGCGGCCTACCCCGCAAGCACCCGCAAGGCAAGCCACCCCGCACCGCCCCTGATTGCCCGCTGTCGCTGGCCGACCGATCTGCTATCACGACCAGGGGCAGCAGCGCGGGGGCAGCATGACGCATCTTTGGGTTCGGGCGGAACAGCGGGCAAATGAGCAGCGGGTCGGGTTGACCCCGGACGGGGCGGCGGTCCTGATCGCGGCGGGGATCAGGGTCACGGTCGAGCACAGCACCAGCCGCGCCATCCCGATCACCGGCTACCGCGCCGCAGGCTGCGCCATCGCACCCGAGAATGCCTGGCCCGAGGCCCCGCGCGATGCGGTTATCTTCGGCCTGAAGGAACTGCCCGACGACGCCACCCCGCTGCGCCACCGCCACATCATGTTCGGCCACGCCTACAAGGGGCAACCCGCCGGACAGGTGCTGCTCAAGCGCTTCAGGGCCGGAGGCGGCACGCTTTACGATCTTGAATATCTGACCGATGACGCCGGGCGGCGGGTGGCCGCCTTCGGCTACTGGGCAGGCTACGCCGGAGCGGCGGTGGCGCTGAAGGCCTGGGCGGCACAGGCGCGCGGCACGATTGCCGGGCCGCTTGCGCCGTATCTCGGCCAGCAGGCCCTGCTCGACGACCTTGCGGCCACGCTTGCGGCCACCGGCACCGCGCCGCCGCGGGTGCTGATCATCGGCGCGCTCGGGCGGGTGGGCAGCGGCGCGCGCGATCTGTGCACCGCCCTTGGCACCCCCGTCACCGCCTGGGACATCGCCGAGACCGCCCACGGCGGGCCCTTCCCCGAAGTGCTGGCGCACGAGATTTTCCTCAACTGCATCCTGGCGCGCCCCGGCTGCCCGGTGTTCGTGCCCGCCACCGCCCTCACCGCGCCGCGCGCGCTACGGGTGATCGGCGATATCGCCTGCGATCCGACCTCGGCGTTTTCGCCGGTCAAGGTCTATGACCGGGTGACGGACTGGGCTGCCCCGGCGCTGCGGGTGCACATCGAGCCTGCCCTCGACATCACCGCGATCGACAACCTGCCATCGCTGCTGCCGGTTGAGAGCAGCACCGACTACGCGGGCCAGTTGCTGCCCTCGCTCTTGTGCCTCGATGCCATCGCCGACGGGGTCTGGGGTCGCGCCAAGGCCGAGTTCGACCGCCACATCGCCGCGCATTGACCCGGCTCCGACCGGGGGCTCTGCCCCCGACCCCCCGGAGTATTTGCCGCAAAGAAGAATTGGATGCCGAGATGCCCCTGATTTCACCTTTGTCAAAATACTCCGGGGGTCCGGGGGCTGGCCCCCGGTCGACCCCGAAGGCCGCACCCCGCCGGTTCAGACCGCCAGCCGCACCGCGATCACCGGCCAGCGCCCGCCGATGCGGGCAGCGCCTTTGGTGATGATCAGATCGTGCCGCGCCATGGCCGTACCATTCACCGCAACCCGCCCCAGGGCTAACAGGCACAGGGTGCCGCCAGCCGCCAGATCAGAGCCATCGTGTTCCAGCGTGACTTGCGGGCGCGGCAGCGCGCGCGCTGTCATCACGTTGAAATCATCAGACTGTATGGCCCTGGTGCCAACCGCCCGCAGCGCCACGTCGCCGGGAAAGGCAATCGGCACCAAGGCCCGCGCCTGCAGCGCAATGCCCGCACCAACCAGATCGAACCCCGGCCCCGCGATCACCGTAAGGTTGCGCTCGATGCCGGGAAACAGCGAGAACGGACCGTCCTCGACCACCGCCGCCAGCGACAGCCGCCACAGCAGCCCGTCCGGGCCATCGACCCGGATCAGCTCGGTGGTGGTGCCGCGCCCGTTGGCCCAGGACATGGTGGTGTAGTCGGCGGGGGTCAGGTGCCGCATGGCGCAATCGTCCCATAAATGGTGATCATCGCCGCCCGAACAGGCGCTCGATATCGGCCAGCTTGAGTTCGACATAGGTCGGTCGCCCGTGGTTGCACTGGCCTGACAGCGGCGTGGCCTCCATCTCGCGCAACAGCGCGTTCATCTCGCAGGCCTGCAATTGGCGGCCCGAGCGCACCGAGCCGTGGCAGGCCATGCTCGACAGCACGGCATCAAGCCGCGCTTGCAGCCGGGTGCTGTCGCCAAGATCGGCGAGATCGTCAAGGATGTCGCGGATCAGGGCGGCGGCATTGATCTTGCCCAGCAGCGCCGGGGTTTCGCGCACCGCCACCGCGCTGCCGCCGAACGGCTCGATCACCAGCCCAAGCCGGGCCAGATCGCCCGCCTGCGCCAGCAGGCGCGCCGCGTCACCGGGCGAGAGATCGACGATTTCCGGGATCAACAGCGCCTGCGCCGCAATCCCCGCCCCGGCGGCCTGCGCCTTGAGACGCTCATAGACCAGGCGCTCGTGCGCGGCGTGCTGATCGACGATCACCATGCCGGTCGCGGTTTGCGCGATGATGTAGTTTTCATGGACCTGCGCGCGGGCGGCTCCCAGAGGCCGGGCGGTCTCATCGCTCGCTTCGCCACGCTCTTCGACCGGCTCGAACCGGGCCGAGGGGGCTTCGGCAAAGCCGGGGGCCTGAAACTGATACGCCCGTGCCAGCGCCGCCCCCGAGGGCCGGTCCATCTGATAGACCCGCGCCGACTCGGGCCGGAACGCCGCCAGGGTTTCCCCGGCCACGGTGGTGGCGGCGCGGTGCCCCGCCCCGGCCAGCGCCTGGCGCAGCCCCGCCACGATCAGCCCGCGCACCAGCGCCGGTTCGCGAAACCGCACTTCGGCCTTGGCGGGGTGGACGTTGACATCGACGCGCTCGGGGTCGCAGACCAGATTAAGCACCGCCGCCGGGTGGCGGTCGCGCGACAGCACGTCCATGTAGGCCGCCCGCAGCGCCCCGAACAGCATCCGGTCCAGCACCGGGCGGCCGTTGACGAACAGGAACTGCGCCGCCGACGAGCCGCGCGAATAGGTCGGCAGCGCGGCATAGCCCGCCAGCCCCAGCCCCTCGTGCGCGATGTCGATGCGCAGCGCGTTGTCGCTGAAATCGCGCCCCAGCACCCGCGCCAGCCGCCCGGCCAGAGCGTCGAAGAAATCGCCGGGCTCGGGGTCGGCGCGAAACATCACCCGGCCTTCCCCGCCGCCCGTCACATCGCGCAGGGTGAAGCCCACTTGCGGGGCAGACAGCGCCAGGCGCTTGACCACATCCGAAATCGCCAGCATCTCGGCCCGGTCCGAGCGCATGAACTTGAGCCGCGCCGGGGTGGCAAAGAACAGATCGCTCAGCTCGACCACGGTGCCGCGCGACAGCGCCGCAGGCCGCACCGCCCCGATCCGCCCGGCCTCGACCGCAAGGCTGGCCCCTTCGGCCCCCGCCGCGCGCGAGGTCAGCACCAGCCGCCCGACCGCGCCCAGCGACGGCAGCGCCTCGCCACGAAAGCCGAAACTGCGGATGTTCAGCAGATCCGAGCCGTCGATCTTGGAGGTGGCATGGCGCGCCAGCGCCAGCGGCAGGTCGGCCGCGGTCATGCCGCAGCCATCATCAGAGACCCGGATCAGGGTCTTGCCGCCATCGGCATAATCGATGGTGATCCGGCCGGCCCCGGCGTCGAGCGCGTTCTCGACCAGCTCTTTCACCGCCGAAGCCGGGCGCTCGACCACCTCGCCCGCCGCGATGCGGTTGATCGCGGCCTCGTCAAGCTGACGGATCACCGGGTGCCGCGTGGCAGGATCGGGCTTCATCTTGGGGGCATCCAGCATCATGCCACCAGTGCTAGCACATGGCGACAGATTCGGCCAAGGGGAACCTGAACCGGAGAAAGCAATACCGGGGGCGCGGGCTTGGCTACAGCATGATGAGGTTAGCTAGAGGCCTTGCAACCCACCCGGCCCTTGGTTTTGGGTGCCGGGACCGGGCGGCCTTGCGGGGCAAGGGCGGTTGGGCCGGGCTGAGGCTTCGAGAATCAGGCCGCGCCTGCCTGGCGGGCGCAATTCGCGCCTGCCGGGGGCAGGCAGGCGCGGCCTGATTTGACGCGTGTCAAATCGGGCAAGAAAAGAAGATCGTCATTCCCACCAAGCC
>CAYQPD010000153.1:3355-6117 GCA_964419305.1 uncultured Rhodobacter sp. | reverse complement strand
CGGCTGGCTAGAGCTTTCTGCGGTGCCATCGGCAGACTTCGCACCCGTCCCGCAAGCCCTACGCGGTTTCGTTGAAAAGCCCGACCTCGCCACCGCCGAGCAACTGCTCGTCGGCGGCATGCACCTGTGGAACGCAGGGATCTTCCTCTTTTCCACCACCGCGATCCTCGAGGCCTTCGCTGACCACGCGCCCGAGGTTCTGGCCGCCACTCGTGCCGCCTTTGAGGGGGCAGAGAAAGATCTTTCCTTCATCCGCCTCGCGCCCGATGCTTGGGCCAAGCTTTCCGAAATCTCGATCGACCATGCCGTCATGGAGCGTGCCCCGAACTTGACCGTCGTGCCCTATGCCGGCGCTTGGTCCGACCTTGGCGACTGGCAGGCGGTCTGGCGTGAAAGCACGGCAGACGCCGCGGGTGTCGTGACTTCAGGACCCGCGACGGCGCTGGAGTGTTCCGGCACGCTTTTGCAGGCCACAAGCGAGGCGCAGGAGTTGGTGGGCATCGGCCGGACCGACAGCATCGCGGTGGCGATGCCCGACGCCGTGCTGGTGGCACACAAGGACCGCGCGCAGGATGTGAAACAGGCGGTCGCGGCGCTGAAGGCCAAGGGCGCAGCCCAGGCCGAGACGCTGCCGCGCGATTATCGTCCTTGGGGGTGGTACGAAAGCCTTGTGATCGGCCCGCGCTTTCAGGTGAAGCGCATCGTCGTCCATCCGGGCGCCGCGCTATCTTTGCAAAGCCACCACCACCGCGCCGAGCACTGGATCGTGGTCGAAGGCACTGCCAAGGTGACGATCAACCGCGAGGTAAAACTCGTGACCGAGAACCAGTCGGTTTACATTCCCTTAGGTGCCGTGCACCGGATGGAGAACCCAGGCAAGGTGCCGATGGTTCTGATCGAGGTGCAGACCGGCAGCTATCTGGGCGAGGACGACATCATCCGCTACGAAGATGTCTATGCCCGCGGACAAGGGGCAAAAGGATGAACCCCCTCACCTGCTTCAAGGCCTACGACATCCGCGGTCGCCTCGGCGTCGATCTCGATGAGGAGATAGCCTATCGCATCGGTCGCGCCTTCGCGCAGGCCCTCGGTGCCAAAACCGTCGTGCTCGGGCGCGACGTCCGGGCCTCGTCGGAGGCGCTGGCCGCCAGCGTTGCGCGCGGGTTGGTCGATGAAGGTTGCAGGGTCCTCGACCTCGGTCTTTCCGGCACCGAGGAGATGTATTTCGCCACAACGTATTTCGGGGCCGACGGCGGCATCTGCGTGACGGCCTCGCACAACCCGATGGACTATAACGGGATGAAGATGGTGCGGGGTGGGTCTGCGCCGCTCGATGCAGTCACGGGTTTGGCGCGGATCAAGGCTTTGGCCGAAGAAAACGCGTTTGCAGAGGCCAATGAACGCGGCACGATCACTGACATCGCGCAGAACGCCCGCGCGGCTTACGTCGATCGGGTCGTATCCTTCGTCGATATCGATGCCCTGAAGCCGTTGAAAATTCTGGTCAACGCCGGCCATGGGACGGCGGGTCCGACCTTTGATGTCATCGCGGAACGCCTCGAAAGGCTTGGCACCCCCCTCACCTTCGTGCGACTTTTCCACGAACCTGACGGGACCTTCCCGCAAGGGATCCCGAACCCGCTTCTGCCGGAAAACCGGCCCGCAACAGCAGAGGCTGTGCAAGCAACCGACGCTGACTTCGGCGTGGCATGGGACGGCGACTTTGATCGTTGCTTCTTCTTCGACCACACCGGCGCCTTCATCGACGGCGAATATGTGGTCGGGCTTTTGGCCGAGGCGTTCCTGGCCAAAGACCCGGGCGCAACCATCATCCACGACCCCCGGATCATCTGGAACACGCAGGATATCGTCGCAAAGGCGGGCGGCCGCGCCGTGCAAACCCGCACCGGGCACGCCTTCATCAAGCAGGCGATGCGTGACGAAAACGCCGTCTATGGCGGCGAAATGTCCGCCCACCACTATTTTCGCGATTTCGTTTTCTGCGACAGCGGCATGATCCCCTGGCTTCTGGTGGCAGAGCTTGTCAGCCGCCATGGCCCGCTCGCTGATCTGGTCGCCCACCGCAAGGCCATGTTTCCCTCTTCGGGCGAGATCAACTTCACCTTGCAAGATCCGCAGGCGGCCCTCGCGCGGGTCCGTGCAGAGTTCGAACTGCAAGCCAAATCGATCGACGAGATGGACGGCCTCGGGTTCGACCTTGGCGAATGGCGCTTCAACCTGCGCAGCTCCAATACTGAACCCGTTGTCCGGCTGAACGTCGAGGCGCACGGCGATGCCGATCTTGTCGCTGAGGGTGTTGAGCGGGTGAAATCCCTGCTGCTCGGGTAATAGCGGGTTTTCTCGCCGTCACGTATAGAACCTTTCATGAACACAATCGCCAATAGCCTTGCGTGATATCTGCCCTCAGCCGGGCAAGAAACCCGGCGCGGTTCTGGTCAGTCGAGCTACCTACGCCGCTTCGGGCTGCGTCGATCAGCGGCAACAGAGTCGTCAACGCGTGAGATTTTGTGCCCCTTGTGTTCGCGTTCGCAGTCGCACATTCCGATCTTGCGCCCAGCGGGCATGTCGCGCCGCAACACCTTGCACACCCAGTTTCCGGGCCTGCAAGACAGACTTGCGCAAATTGCCATCAGACTGTGCCGCCGAGCGACCCTTCGAGCGTGGCCAACTCCTGCCCGCCGACCATCATGTCCTGAAGCTCTTCGGGGGTGATCTGGCCACGCTGCGCGGTGCCGATCGTC
>CAYQPD010000153.1:0-3345 GCA_964419305.1 uncultured Rhodobacter sp. | reverse complement strand
CCTTCCGGGCCAAGGGCCTGACGACCGACCTGTAAGCGCGGCGGTTGTGTAGAAGCGGCCGTCGGCCCAGGTCGTGCCGGTTGCATTCCGGGGCCGTTGTTGCGATAGTTGCCGCATGTATGCTTCGCACGGATTTCTGCGCTCGGACATCGGCGATGTGGACGTGGTCTATCACGACGGGCTGTTTCATCTTTTTCACCTTGTCCTGCCGAACCACGATTTCATTGCCCATGCGGTAAGCGAGGATGGCATGACCTGGCGGCGCGTTCGCAACGCGCTGTTTGTCGGCGACCCGGGGAACTGGGACGACGACATGCTCTGGACGATGCACGTAACCCCCGATCCCGACCGGCCGGATGCCTGGCGGATGTTCTATACCGGGCTGGCACGGGCCGAATTCGGGCGGGTGCAGCGGATCGGTTTGGCGCGCTCGGACGATCTTTATCACTGGACACGCGCCGACAACGGATTTTACCCGCTGGAGATTGACGGGCGTCATTACGAGTCGCGCACCGACGAGGGGCGCAGCTGGGTCAGCTTCCGCGATCCGTTCTTCTACCATGATCCGGCGACCGGTGACCGCTTGCTGCTGAGCGCGGCGCGTATCAAGACCGGGCCGCTGATCAGGCGCGGCTGTGTCGGACTGGCGCGCGAGGTGGCACCGGACAGGTTCGAATTCGAAGCGCCGCTGCACCGCCCCGGCATCTACGACGATGTCGAGGTACCGAACCTGTTCCGCATCGGCGAACGTTATTTTCTGCTTGGTTCGATCCGCGAGGATACCAAGATCCACTGGTGGTATGCCGACACGCTTCGCGGTCCATACGAGAATTTCGCGGACAATGTGTTGCTACCAAGGGGCAATTATGCGGCGCGGATCTGCCGGGTTGGCGACAGGATTTTGCTGTTCAATTTCTACGCCCGCAAAGAACTGCTTCACGGGCGCGAAACCGTCACCCGGCTTCTGCCGCCCCCCAAGGAGGTGGTGAAGGACAGGCACGGCAGGCTTATCCTGCGCTCATTCCCGGGGTTCGACGGCTTGGCAGAGAAAGCGGTCAGCATTTCGGCGCCGAGCGAGTTCACGACGCTGTTCGGCAATGCCAACGCCCGGATCGAAGGCACGCAGGACGGGCTGCATCTGGCCTGTCAAAGTGGCTATGAGGCATTTCTTCTGCCCGGCGAGCACGCCGATTTCCGCCTGCGCGCCCGCCTGCGCCTTGAGGGGCTGGGCAAATGCGGGCTTGTGTTGCGCGTCTCCGACGAGGGTGACGGCTATTACCTGTCGCTTGATCTTGTCAAAGGCTATGTGCAGCTGCGCCACTGGGGTGCCAACCCGCGCCCCGAGTTCGAGCACGCGTTCTGCCATGAAACCATTCAGTCCGGCAATTTCGTCACCAGCCGCGATCGCGAAGACTGGGATATCGAAATCGTCACCCACGGCATGTATTTCGAGCTGTCGATAAACGGGCAGGTCACGCTGAGCCTTGCCGACGACGGGTTCCACAGGGGGCGCATCGGGTTCTACACGGAATCCGCAAAGCTCAAGCTCAACGATATCACCGTCGAGGCGCTGCGCCGCGCGGTCAATGAACAGGAATCCGTCTATACCGCAACCCGCCCCACCGACATGCCCGCGCCGACCAACCCGCCCGGGCCATGACAAGGCCATCGCCCATCAATGCACGCCCCTGGCTGGTTGTCAGCGATGTCGACGACACCCTGACCGGCGATGCCGAGGGATTGCGGGCGCTGACGGCGGCGCTGAACCGGCACACCCGACAGTTGTGGTTTGCGCTGAACTCCAGCCGCCCCTACGGCAGCGTTGCGCGAACCCTGCGCGAGGTGTTTCCCGCCGACTTCGCGCCGGATGCGATGATCACGGCGCTTGGCACCGAGATCCGGCTGCGGGGGGTTCCGGTCGCGGACTGGGGTGCGCGCTTTACGGGTTGGCCGCACGATGCGATCCATGGGGTTCTGGCGGGGCTGGGCCACCGCCCGCATGACGACAAATTCCAGACCCCGAACAAGGTCAGCTTTGCCGTGGCCGCCGACGCCCTTCCGCAGGCACGCGCGGCCCTGGCGGCGCAGGAACTGCCCTGCCAGATCATTGCATCCGGCGCGGATGATCTTGACGTCATTCCGCCCGGCGCGGGCAAGGATGCTGCCTGCCTTTTCCTCGCGACCACCTTGGGTAGCTCGCGCAGCCAGCTGATTGTGGCGGGCGACAGCGGCAATGATCTGGCGATGTTCCGTGTTGCGGCGCACGCCATCGCCGTCGGCAATGCGCGCACTGAACTGTTGCAGGCGATGCCGGCTGACACCTCTTACCACGCAACGCGAAGCCACGCATCCGGCGTGCTTGAGGGCCTCAGGCATTTCGGTGTCCTGCCCTCTTGATCCGACCGCGCCCCGGATTATCGACCTCAAGGAAAAGGACCGCAGACATGCCCCCCAGAACACTCGGCTCGCTGATGATGATTTCGCTGCACGGCTATGTCGCCGAGACCCCCATGCTGGGCAAACCCGACACCGGCGGCCAGGTTGTTTTCGTGCTGGAACTGGCAAAACGTTTTGCGCAGCTGGGCTACCGGGTCGATGTGATCACGCGCCGTTTCGAAGACCAACCCGCCGAAGACCGCATCAACGACAATCTGCGCGTGTGGCGCATACCCTTCGGGGGCCGCGAATTCATCCGCAAGGAAGACATGCACGACCATTACAGCGATTTCGTTGTCAACCTTCTTGCCGCCGTGCGTCGCAACAAACGGCGCTATGACGTGGTGAACAGCCATTACTGGGATGCCGGCGTCGCGGGGCAAGTGATTGCCGAGGAGCTGCAGATCCCGCATATCCACACGCCGCATTCGCTGGGCTGGTGGAAGGCCAAGGACATGAAAAGCCTGGGCGAAGGCGAAGTGGCGGGCTACCGTTTCGAAGAACGCATCCGCAAGGAATTCGTCCTCTACCGCACCTGTGATTTCGTGATCGCGACCAGCGAGCAGCAGGTCCAGCTGATCGAAAGCGAATATGATCTGCCGTCCGACCATATCACGATGATCCCGCCAGGCATCGACGAAAGACGCTTTACCGCGACACCCCCGGCCGAGTTGCGCCGCATTCGCGAAAAGCTTGGCATGTCGGTCAACGATGTCTATGTGGTCGGCCGCGCCGCGGCCAACAAGGGCTATGACCTGATCGTCAACGCGCTGCCGCATCTGCAAAAGATGCAGCCCCAAGCGCGCCTGGTGCTGGCCGCCGGGGCGAACTCGGTCGAAGACCGGGAACTGGTGGCCGGCTGGAAACAGCAGGCGGCGGAGCTTGGCGTGGCCGGCGCCATCGACTGGC
>CAYQPD010000152.1:0-6140 GCA_964419305.1 uncultured Rhodobacter sp. | reverse complement strand
CCCTACGGGCTGCCAGTCCAATCAGCATTGTTGCAGGCAAGCTGCGCGACCAGCCCCGCCACCGAAGCTGCTGCTCCCGCTGGGCGCGCCAAGGGCTGTCGGCCTTGGCGCGCAGGCTCATCCGGCCCTAGAAGCCGATGTGGGTCTTGAACTGGCCAAGCAGGCCATCCCACAGATCAAGGGTGCTGCGGAAGTTCTGTTCCGACACGCCGCCGAAGGCCAGGTTGACATCCATTTCGATCAGCGGATCCTGCTCGCTGTCGAGATAGGACTTGGAGTAGCGCTTGGCGGCGTTCCAGGCGTTCATCACCTCGAGCGTGCTGCCATTGGTCAGATCGAAGCCGGCGGCAAACTGGATCGAGGTGCAGTTCAGGTTGGCGGTGCAGCCGTAGAAATAGATCCGGAAATTCGAGCCGCCGGTGGCCGAGACGATCTTGGGGTCGCCCTGATCGTCCTTGGTCAGCTCGGCGCGATAGCCCATCGCGCGCAACACCTCGGCCAGGGCGGCGGGGTTGTCGGCGGTGACATTGGCGGCAAAGGTCGGGGTGGCGGCGGCAGCGGCGGCGGCCAGAACAACGGCAAACAATTGCGGTTTCATGGGGAACTCCTGTCGATGGGTGATAGCAGGATGCGCCGGGGTGGCGGGCTGGTCAACCGGCACGCCGGTTGCAGGGGTTGGGGGGGGACAAAAAATCTGCTAGGCTGGCCGCAGCCCTCGCCTGATCGCGCGGGCGGATGGAGGGGGCGGTGGTGCCAGAGACCCGATACATCCGGTGAAAGCCGCGCTGCTGGCGCTGGTTTTATGTGCCTGTGTGGCGGGCACGGACTCGGTGCCGCCCGAGGTGGCGCAGCGCTATGTTGCCGGGGTGGACGGCGGCTTTGCCATGGCGGCGGTGCCCCACCCCTATCTGACCGGGCGCAACCGGCGCGTCGCCGTGGCCTATGCCGGGCCGGAACCGGTTGGCACCATCGTGGTCGATCCCTATGCCCGTTTGCTTTACCTGATCACCGGGCCGCAGCAGGCGCTGCGCTACGGCATCGCGGTCGGGGTGCAGGGGCGCAACTTTTCCGGCGCGGCGGTGATCCGGCGCAAAGCGGTATGGCCACCGTGGACCCCCACCGCCAACATGATCCGCACCAACCCCGAGTATTACGCGGCCTATGCCGGTGGCCTGCCGGGCGGGCCGCCGAACCCGCTGGGGGCGCGGGCGCTGTATCTTTATCAGGGCAGCCGCGACACCTATTACCGCATCCATGGCACCCAGGAGCCAAGTGCGATCGGCCATGCCACGGTGGCCGGCTGCATCCGGCTGTTCAATCAGGACGCGATTGATCTGTTCGAGCGGGTGCCGCTGGGCACCCCGGTCAGGGTGCGCACCGAGGCCGAGTCACACCGCTATGAGGGGGTGCTGCACGAGGGGCCGGATGGGCTTTTGGTGCCGGTCCAAGGTCCTGAGGTCGGGGCACCCTGAGCGGCGGAGAGCGGGGGCTCTGCCCCCGCACCCCCGGAGTATTTGGGCAAAGAAGATAACGTGTCGGGGCGGCCAACGGGTGGTGCGGGCCACCTTTTCGGATGACGGCGGGGCTGGAATTTGGCATTACTTTCCCCCAAGACAGGTTGGGACCAGTTCAGCGGAGGGCAGCATGGCCGATTTCGACGCACAGATTCGCAAGAGCCAGGAACAGGTGGCGCGGGCGCAGGCCGGGATCTCGGCGATCACCGACCGGATCGAGGCGGCGCGCGGCAAGCTTGACGCGGGCGAGGCGGGCTTTGACATCGAGAACGCCACCCTGGCCGATGTGCATCAGCACACCGATCTGATGAACGCCAATATCGCCGAGCTGATCATGGGGCTCGATGATGTGACGGCGGGGTTTTCCAAGGACTTCGACGCGATGCGCACCAAGACCGGGATGGAAAGCCTGGTCGGGTTCTTCTCGCGCGGCAAGTCGGAAGCGATGCGCCAGGAGCGCCTGCGCGGGGCCAGCATCGACGCCAAGTTGCAGGATCTGATCGCCAAGTCGGATGTCATCGTGCGGCTGTTGCAGGGCCAGCTTGACCTCTTGAACGACCAGAAGGGCAAGGTCGAGGGCAACCTGACCGGCACGCTGGACGAGCGCGAGGCGACGGTGGCGGCGCTGGAAGCGGTGCGCGCCGAGGTGGCCGCGATGGACCCCAGGATCATCGAGCTGGAAAACAAGATCAGTGTCGAGCAGGACGCGGCGGCGCGCACCCGGCTTGAGACCGAGCTGGCCGGGCTGAACGGGCGTTACAACGCGCTGGTGCAGGACGAGCAGGTCAAGCTGGCCAAAAGCCAGACGCTGGAGCGTTACATCGAGAAGGGCAAGACCTGGATGGACAGCCTGCAGAACCAGGCGGCAACCCAGATGGTGCTGATCAACAAGTTGCAGACCGACACCAAGCAGCGGGTGGTGCTTTACGATGCGCTGACCTCGAGCCTCAAGACCGCGCAGCAGCAGGATGTGGCGCACCGCATCAACGAGATCGGGGTCAAGACCGATCAGGAGGCGCAGACCGCCATGGCCGGGATCGGCGCGGCCACCAATCAGGCGCTGGCCGACATGCTGGAAGCCCACGAGGGCCACATGGTGTTCGCCCGTCAGGTGCTGGAAGCCAAGGCCAAGGCCGACGAGCGTTTCGCCCGCCGCTTTGCCGCGATTGTCGAGAAGCACGACAAGAACCAGTATGGTGCCTGAGGGACCATGGCCGACGCCAGATCGGTTCTGACCGACGATCATGCCGAGCTTTACGACGCGCTGGTGGCGCGGCGCTACTTTGCCAAGTTCGACCAGATCACCGGCTATCTGGCGCGGGTGGCCAGCGCGCTTGAGGCCGAGGGGCGGCTGACCCGGCTCGAGGCGCGCCTTATGGGGGGGTATGTGGCGCGGGTGGCGGCGAGTTTTCGCGCGCTAAGTTACAAATACCTGATGACCGGGCGGATCGACGGGCCGCTGCCGGGGCGGCTGACGTTTGATCGCCACGAGAGCGGGTTTCCCATCGCGCAGGAACTGATGGTGATGGCCAATGATGCCCATCAGGCCACCAAGCATCTGGCTGGCATGGCGTCCGAGGCCGAGCTGAAGGACCGGATGATCCGCCAGATCGTGGGCGAGCAGACCATCCCCACCACCCTGCAATACGCCCTGTCGCAGCGGCTTTACTACGAGGCGCTGAAGGCGGGGGGGCTGTTCTGGGCGCGCAACGACCCCGACGCGCAATGGCTGGGCAAGGCGGGCGAGCGTCGGCGCTATCTGGTGCACTGGGCGGTTTATGACACCCAGGTCAACCTGCCGGTGGTCTATCTGCTCGATCTTCAGGATTCAGGCGCCAAGCCGCTGCCCACCGATGACCGGCGCTGGCCGCAGGTGCAGGCGCATCTGATGGCGCAAAGTCTTGACGGGTTGAAGCTGGTGACCATCGCCCAGGGGTTCGACACCGATTTCGCCGATCTGCACCCCAAGCGGCTGCGGCGCATTCATCTGGGGCCGATGTATTCGCAGGGCTTCACCCTGCAATCGGGGCCGATCTCCGAGGTGCTGGCACTGGCGAATGCCGAGCCCGGAATGGATTGGGCGCTGGTCTGGACCATCGAGGATCTGGTATCCGAGCGCGTCGAGGTCCAGAAGGACGGCTGGTTCTCGACGGTCGAGCGCCAGATCTTCACGCTTGACCCGGTGGCCGGGCGCGGCGCGGACAGCGGGGCGACGCGGGTCGAGCGGATGATCATCCTGCCCGAACGCCCGGCCCAGGTGCTGGCCGAGCGCGCCCCCGCCGGGCTGCGCGAGCTGCGCAAATTCGTGGTCGGAAGTGGCGGCCGGGTGATCAGTCAACGATAGGAAACGAAATGAGCGAACGCTGCAAATTCTACCGCACCGAAATCAAGGTCAGCCGGGACAATGCCACCCATCCGGGCGCCCCCGAGCGTGCGCCGAAGCGGGTAACGGTGGCGTTCTGCGCCCATGCCGCAAGCCCCGCGCCCAAGGGATCGGGCAAGGCGCTGGCCTGCGGCGGCGATCTGGCGAAATGCCCGATCGCCGAAAAGCTTTAGCGCGGGGGGGCCGGGATGAGCGGCACCCGCGACACCATGGAGTTGCGCGAACCGACCATTCGCGGCCATTACGACGCAGCACTGGCGCTGCTGACCGGGTTCGATCACGCCCCGCGGCTGGCCAAGGCGATGGCAGCCGACCGGGTGGAACAGCGCTCGCCCGGGCTTGGCAGCCGTCCACGCTTTCGCTCGACCACGCCGGGGCTGGTGACACGCCCGACCACGCGCCCCGGCGGGGTGCGGCTGATCGAGCGCATCGAGGGCTTGGGCGATGGCCTGGTGTCGCCACTGCAGGCCAGCGTGCTGGGCGGCTTGCGCCGCGCCCTCGCGATCGCGCTGGCGATGGGCGAGACATTCGGCGATGCCAGCGGGCTGGTCGAGTTGAAGCAGGCCAACCTCGAGGCCCGACTGCCCGACCCGCGGCGCGCTGAGTTTGCCGAACTGCTGGCGGCTGAGGCGCTGATCGTGCTGCATGTGCTGGCCAACGCCACCGCCTTTCTGCTGGCGCCGCAGCTTGGCACCGTGACGGTCGAGGTCGGCGCGGTTGACGAGGTGCTGACCGACAATGCCCCGCTGGCGCTGCAAGGGGCGCTGTGGGAGCTTGATCAGGATATCGCCGCCCTCGCCAGCGACGAGCTGCGGCTGGTGGCGGTGGTGGTGGCCTTTTGCGAGGCGCTGATGCAGAAGGTGGCGGCGCGGGCCGAGACCGCCCCGCGCCTGACCGGATTTGCCAGCGCCAGTTGGCGCATCGAGGCCGACGCGCTGACCCTGGCCGGGTTCAAGCCCGCCCGCGCGGCGCGCGGCCCGGCGCTGAGCATGGCGTTCAAGAAGCCAACCGAGGTGATCGGCAACCACATCGCCAAGTATCAGGCGATGCGGCTGGCCAAGATGCTGATGGCCTATGATTTCGAGCGCAAGCTCAACCCCTTTGCCGAGTTGGGTGGCTTCATCTTCACCTTCATGGGCGACGGCGCGCCGGGCACCGGCAAGACCACGCTGATCCAGATGATGGCCGGATTGCTGAATGATTACTGCAAGGTGGCGGGCTATCCCTTGCGCTATCAGAATTTTTCGATCGACCAGATCGACAGCTATCAGGGTAAGTCGGGGCAGAATGCCAAGGCTTTCATCACCAACGTGCTCGACCCCGCCGTGATCGGGTTCGGGACCATCGACGACATCGACCAGATCGCGGGCAAGCGCGGTGATCGGCAATCCTCGGCCGGGCAGCTTGAGGTGACGGCGGTGTTCATGGAGGCTTTCGCCGGGGCGAATACCGTGGTGCGCGGCAACTGCACCTTCGGGATGTTCTCGAACTACCCCGAGAATGTCGATGACGCCCTGCGCCAGCGCGCCGGGGCGCGGTTTCTGGTCGATGGGCCGCAGTCGCGCGCGGATTACATCGACATTCTGGCGCTGCTCCTGGGCCGCAACCACGCGATCCCGGTGGGCGATCATCAGCTTTACGCGGGGCAAGAGATCCGGCGCGCGGTGGCGGAAAGTTTTGCGCGCCACGGGAAGCCGCGCGAGGACGGGCTGCTGCGGGTCTGGGATCAGGTGGCGCGCGAGATCGGCCCCCTTGATACCATCACCAAGCTCGGCACTTACCTCAAGGCGATCCAGACGGTGGATGCGCGCTTTACCGGGCGGGCGGTCAAGAACATCACCGACGCGGTCAAGGTGCGGGCGATGGATTTCGATCTGCCCGACGCATGGATGGAGAACCCCGAGCTGTTCCTGTTCAAGAGCTACGACGCCAAGTTGGCGCTGATCAAGGACATGGCGCGGCCGATCACCGTCGAGATGGTGGTGCAGGAAATCAACCGCTACGCCGACAGCGAATTCCGCTACGCCGACCACAGCGACGAGGCGGCGATTGCCGGCATGGTGCGCGAGATGGGGCGGATGGAAGCGGCGCGCAAGCGCTACGCCGAGGGCAAGACGTGACCGATAGTGCAAAACCTTTCGCCCGGACCAACGGGCCGGGCAGCGCCCGCACCGCCACCCTCGCGGACCCCGGCCGGACCGCGCCTCCCCTCCCCCGCGTGGGGCGGGGAGGGGGGTGGGGGG
>CAYQPD010000151.1:0-6153 GCA_964419305.1 uncultured Rhodobacter sp. | reverse complement strand
CGGGGCTGAAGGCGGCGGGGCATCGCATCGGGCTGGCCACCGACACCGGCGGCGGATCATCTTTTTCGATGCTGCGCACCATGGCGGCGGCCTACGAGGTGGCCCAACTGCGCGGCCATGCCCTGCACCCCGCCTGCCTGTGGTGGCTGGCAACGCAAGGCTCGGCCCGGGCGCTGCACGCGGATCGCCTGATCGGCAATATTGCCCCCGGCATGGAGGCTGATCTGGTGGTGCTTGATCTGGCCTCGACCCCGGCCATCGAACAAGCCACGCGGCGGGCGGGCGACATCTGGCAGGCGCTGTTCCCGACCATCATGATGGGCGATGACCGGGCGGTCAGGGCGGTGTGGATCGGCGGCAAACTGCGGCGCTGACTCAGGCGTCCACCAGCCCCCAGCCATCGGGCTGAAAGTCGGATTGCAGCGCAATCTCGGTGGCGATGCGTTCGTGGTGCCAGATGTTTTCCGGCGAAATCGTGATCGGGCCGATGCTGGCGTCAAGCGCGCCATCGGCCTCGTCCCGGGTGGTCGCGAAGCCCGCCGCGCCGAGCGCCTTTTCGACCGTGTCCCAGTCGGGCTCGATGTCTTCGGCGTAGAACTGGAAATCGACCACCGCTGTGGTGGGCAGCCCGGCATCATCGCCGAACGCGGCAAAGGTCGCAAAGGTTTCGGCGCGCTGCGCCTCGAAGTTGTGGGCCATGGCGGCTCCTTGGTGCGGCTAACCTTGGGTGGAGATATCCCGGCCGACGCGAAAGCTCAGGCCCCGTTCAGCACTGCCAAAGCCGCGGCGTGGATCTCGCGGTTGGCGGCGGCCAGGATGCGCCCGCCCATCGGGGCCGGTCGCCCCTGCCAGTCGGTGACGATACCGCCCGCCGCCTCGATCACCGCAATCGGGGCCTGCACGTCATAGGGCTGCAACCCGGCCTCGACCACCAGGTCGATATGGCCAGCCGCGATCAGTGCATAGGCGTAGCAGTCGATGCCGTAGCGGGTCAGGCGGCAGCGCTTGACCAGCCGCTGGAACGCCACGCCATCCGCCGGGGTGCCGACTTCGGGAAAGGTGGTCATCAGGATTGCTTCACCCAGCGGGCGCGACGCGCGGGCGCGCAACGGCCTGCGCCAGTGCGGCCCCACCATCTCGGCGCGCCCGAAACCGCCCTCGAAGCGCTCGCCGATATAGGGCTGGTCGATCAGGCCGTAGAGCGGCCCGGTCTCGTCGGCGACCGCGATCAGCACCCCCCAGGTCGGGGTGCCCGCAAGGTAGGACCGCGTGCCGTCGATCGGGTCCAGCACCCAGGTCAGGCCGCTGGTGCCCGCTGTTGTGCCCATTTCCTCGCCAAGGATACCATCCTGCGGTCGCCGCCGGGCCAGAACCTCGCGCATCCGCGCCTCGGACAGCTTGTCGGCCACCGTCACCGGATCGAAGTGATCGACTTCCTTGTTGTCAGCCGAAAGCCCCGCCGCACGGAAATGCAACAGAGTGGCCGCGCGCGCCACCTCTGCCAACTCTGCCGCCACCGCGATCAGCTCGCTGCGTTCCGCCGCCGTCAGTTGTGCCATCGCCTGCCTCCGCTTGCGCCCTTGGGCTAGCGAATTGCCAGGCTGCGGTCAAGCGACGCAGGTCTCAGGCCGCCTCGCTCAGCACCCGCGCCAGATCGAACAGCCGACGGCGCTGCGCTTCCGGAATGGCGTAATACGAGCGCACCAGATCCAGCGCTTCCTTGTCGGCCAGAAAATCGCCGTCAACCGCCCCCGCCCCTTCCCGGGCGGGATCAATGCCCTCGAAGAAAAAGCTGATGGTCACCCCCAGAGCCGAGGCAATATCCCACAGCCGCGAGGCGCTGACCCGGTTCATCCCGGTTTCATACTTCTGAATCTGCTGAAACTTGATGCCGACCCGATCCGCCAGTTGCTGCTGGGTCATGCCCACCATCCAGCGCCGGTGACGAATACGTTTGCCGACATGGGCGTCAACTGGGTGCTTCATTGAAATCTCCACAAGGTTACACGGTTCCTGCAATACTATAAGCAAAAACCATGCCACAATCCCCGGTTTCCGCTTTTTCGCCGGAATTATTTGCCCTGCCCGATTTCCGGCGCAAAACCTGTCCTTTTGGATATGTCCAATTATACAGGTGAAGAAGCAAACCGCGTCGCCGCCTTCTTTGCACCCCTCGCGCGCGTTGATCGCCGCGCACTCGCGTCAAAAGAGTTTTCCATATTGCAATGCATTATGCAACTTCTTGCTCATTTTTCGCATTCTGCAAGCAACAACCGATTTTTGAACCCCTTTCCCACACCAACAACGACTCCCGCCCCGAAAAGCAGCCAAATACCCGCGCCCGTTTTCTCCTTTGCCCAAATATCCTCGGGGGGTGCGGGGGGCAGACCGCCCCCCGCTGCCAGCATCGCCATGCCGGCCCGTGCGAAGTTGACACCGCTATTCTGACGGAAATCCTTGTAATTGCAGACCACACCAACGATATTGTGGTGATCGGGCGCACCTGGGTCTCAGGCGCGCCCATTGGGACACCAACGGAGGCTTCACATGGCTGAATATCAAACGATCCGTTCGGTCGGCGCGGGTGCCCGGGCCGCCGAAATCGACGTCGGGCTGCGCGCCCACATGAACAAGGTTTACGGGCTGATGTCGGTCGGCATGCTGCTGACCGGCGGCGTGGCCTGGGCGGTCGGCTCCAGCACCGCGCTGCTGTCGGTGCTGCGCAACCCGGAAACGCTTCAGCCCAACATCCTCGGCTGGGTGGTGATGTTTGCGCCGCTGATCATGGTGTTTGCCTTCGGCGCGCTGATCAACCGGCTGTCGGTCGCGGCGGCACAGCTTTACTTCTACGCCTTCGCCGCCGTGATGGGCCTGTCGCTGAGCTGGATCTTCGCGGTCTTCACCGGCATCTCGATCGCCCAGACCTTCCTGGTCACCTCGATCTCGTTCGCCGGCCTGTCGCTCTGGGGCTATGTCACCAAGCGTGATCTGTCGGGCATGGGCACGTTCCTGATGATGGGGCTGATCGGGCTGCTGGTGGCGATGGTGATCAACATCTTCCTCGCCTCGTCGGCGCTGATGTTCGCGATCTCGGTGATCGGGGTGCTGATCTTTGCCGGGCTGACCGCGTTCGACACCCAGAACATCAAGAACACCTACCTGCAACATGCGCAGGCGGGCGATCAGGAATGGCTGGGCAAGGCCGCCATCATGGGCGCGCTGAACCTCTACCTCGACTTCATCAACCTGTTCATGTTCCTGCTGCAATTCATGGGCAACCGTGAATGACCGCAAGGGTCTGAACCAGATGCAAAGGGCCGGTGGCAACACCGGCCCTTTTGCTTTGCGCCACCGCCTCTCCGCCCCGCCGGGGCGTCTTCGCTGCAAGGGTGCCGAAATGCAAAAGGCCGCCCCCGAAGGTGCGGCCCGCGTGTTCGCCAGATCGGCAGATCCTACTTGATCTTGCCTTCCTTGTATTCGACATGCTCGCGCTTTACGGGGTCGTATTTGCGCACCGACATCTTTTCGGTCATGGTGCGGGCGTTCTTTTCGGTCACATAAAAGTGCCCGGTGCCAGCCGTCGAGTTCAGACGGATCTTGATCGTCGCCGGTTTGGCCATGGTGTCATCTCCTGAAGCCGGGAAGCCAGGGCATCCCGCGAAATCCTTGAAGCCCGCGTTTTACCCATGCAAGGGCCAGAGTCAACAGCAAAAGCTTGGCTCAGCCCGGCATCAGGCCGCGCGCGCGAACACGATCACCTTGGCGGGGTAGTCGGGGTCTGCCATCCGGTCCAGCACCACCCGCACCTGCCCGAGATCGCCGCAGGACTCGGCCAGAAAGCGCAGCAGCCCGGCCTCGGTCGCCCCGAACGGGTCGAGCGCAGAAGTGGCACGCGGCTGGTGCCCGGCGGTGTGGTCAAGCAGCAGCACCCCGCCGGGGCGCAGGCTTTGCACCCAGGCGCGCAGGGCCTTGCCGGGGTCATAGGCGTGATCCCAGGAATTGGAATAGACGAAGTCCGCGCGCCCCGCCCAGGCCGGGTTGGCCTCGTGAAAATCCCACTGCACGGTGTCGGGAAACTGGCTTGCGGTTTCCGAGATGTCGGTGCCGATCACCTCGGGCGCCCCCGGCAAGGCGCTGCGGAACCAGCCCTGTTCGCGCCCGCGCCGCACCCCGTGGCACAGACCAAAGGTCACCGGCGCGCAGGTTCTGATCAGATAGTCGGCCAGATACGCGATATGGCTTTGTTTGACATATTGCGCCTTGATCTTGGCCTTGTTGCCCGCTTCCTGGACGTTGCGGTAGGTCTCGTAATCGGGATAGGCGAACAGCTTGTAATCCTCGCCGACCTTCGCCTCGGCCCGCGCCATCTGCTCGGCCTCGCTGACTGCGCGGTTGAATACACCCTTCGCCATGAACTGCCCTTACCCCGGTTGCGCCGGTCTGCGGCACCTGATCCGGGATCATAGCCGATCGCGGCGGCGATGCAATTGCCCGCCGCAAGACGCTGCTTAAGCCAGCGAAAAGCGCCCGTCAGGAAGCGCTGAGCGGCGGTAAACAGGCAAGATGCGCGGATGGCCTGTAAGCCGGATTTTGTTCCAGGGCTTGCGCCCCTTCGATGGCCATTCCTCTGCCCCCGCCGTTACCGGCGGGATCTAGCTGCCAACCCGGGCCTCCGGGCTGATGCGTCCCTGTGGCGGTATCCGCAAAGCGGACCAGCCCACGCGAGGCCCCTATTCGGCATTGCTCCGGGTGGGGCTTGCCGTGCCAGTTCTGTTGCCAGACCTGCGGTGGGCTTTTACCCCGCCGTTTCACCATCACCCCGGACCTTGCGGCCGATGGGGCAGACTGTTCTCTGTGGCGCTTTCCCTGGGGTTGCCCCCGCCGGGCGTTACCCGGCACCCTTGCAACATGGAGTCCGGACTTTCCTCGCAAGGGTTGCCCCCCACGCGGCCATCCGGCCATCCGCGCGAGCCGGGGCTTACGCCGCAGACCCGGTTGCGTCAACCGCAAAGCGGGCGGCAAGGTCGGTAGCAAGGGCAACATCGACCGCGTCCAGCGCGCCAGTGCCCCAGGGGCGAAAGCGCAGCCGGAACGCCGCCAGCAGGGTATCAGCCGGGGCATCGGGATAGCCGAAGGCGCGCAGCGCGGCCAGAAACGCCGCCACCCGCACCGGACTGGCCCAGGCTTCAGGATCGACCTCGGGCCAGACCGCCAGCCCCGCCAGCGCCAACCCGCGCCAGTCAAACCGCGCCCCCGGATCGACCTTGCGCCCCGGTGCCAGGTCGGAATGCGCAATCACCCGCTCGGGCGGGATCTGCCAGCGCCGCATCACGTCGGCCAGCAGGCCCTCAAGCGCCACCATCTGCGGCGCGGCAAAGGGCTGTGCCCCGTCATTGGCAAGTTCGATCCCGATCGAGCGCGAATTGACATCGCTCACCGCACCCCAGGCCCCCGCCCCGGCGTGCCAGGCGCGCAGCTCTTCCGGCACCAGCGCCACCACCGTGCCGCTTTCCGCAATCAGGTAATGGGCCGACACTGCGCTGGCCGGATCGCACAGCCGCGCCTGCGCCGCGCCGCAATCGGCCATCGCGGTATAGTGCAGCACGATCAGATCAGGCAGCGCCCCGCCGCGGCGCGGCCCGCAATTGGGGGATGGATAGTCACGATAAAGCGGCACCGCACCCGCCTTCAATTCATCGCGGCGCGGAACGGCGTGGGGTCCCACGAACAGGCGAAACCGTCGCCGTCCGGGTCGATGCCCTTGCGATCCTTGTCCGGTCCGCCGCTGGCCAGAAATGCCTCTTGGGCCCGGTCGGGCGAGGAAAAGCGGGCGCAGGCCGCAGCGGCATTGGTCAGTTGCAGCGACGCGCGCTTGTAAAGCGGCACGCCGACCGGGTTGGAGGTCGAAAGCGCATACTGCACGATGTTGGGCGCGGCCTCGCCGCTGCGTTCGGGCAGGGCGGTCGGCTCGATCACCTGATACTGGGCGCGGTTGCGCGCCAGCCGCTCGGCATCGCTTTCAATGGTTTCGCGCGCCGCCACGGCGCTGAAATCCTGCTCGTCCGAGATCGCCGCCGAACCGGCCACCACCGCGCCCGCGTGCGGCACCATCCCGCCTGGCACATCAGCGGCCAATGCGGGATCGGCGGCAAC
>CAYQPD010000150.1:0-6168 GCA_964419305.1 uncultured Rhodobacter sp. | reverse complement strand
ACTGGCCTCTCAGGCGGCGGCAAGGCTTGCGCCAGCCGTGCCCGCCCGCTACGGCGCGCGCAGCCTGGCCGAAGCCGCAGCGCTGGCGGCAGCGGGGCCGGGGGCGCGGCTGGTGGGGACGCGGGTGATCTCGGACGACCGTCTGGCAACGGCGGCAATTGCAGAAGGGGATGGGCAATGACGGTGCATTTCATCGGCGCGGGGCCGGGGGCGGCGGATCTGATCACGATCCGCGGGCGCGATCTGATCGCGGCCTGCCCGGTCTGCCTTTACGCCGGCTCGCTGGTGCCCGAGGCGCTGCTGGCGCACTGCCCGCCCGGTGCGCGCATCGTCAACACCGCCCCGCTGGCGCTTGATCAGATCATCGCCGAGATCGCCGCCGCCGATGCCAAAGGCCACGACGTGGCGCGGCTGCATTCGGGCGACCTTTCGATCTGGTCGGCGATGGGCGAGCAGGTGCGCCGGTTGCGCGCCCTTGGTATTCCCTATGACGTGACCCCCGGCGTGCCCGCCTTTGCCGCCGCCGCTGCGGCACTTGGAGCAGAACTGACGCTGCCCGGCGTGGCGCAATCACTGATCCTGACCCGCACCTCGGGCCGCGCCAGTGCGATGCCGTCGGGAGAAACCCTGGCCGCCTTTGCCGCCACCGGGGCGACGCTGGCGATCCACCTCTCGGTCCACGTGCTGGCGCAGGTGGTGCAGCAACTGACGCCCTTCTACGGTGCCGACTGCCCGGTGGCGGTGGTCTGGCGCGCCTCGTGGCCCGATCAGCGCATCGTGCGCGCCACCCTTGCCACCCTGCCAACCGCGATCGGGGCGGAAATGGAGCGCACCGCCCTGATCCTGGTGGGCCGGGCGCTTGACGCCACGGATTTCAGCGACAGCCGCCTTTACGCCGGCGACTACGACCGCCGCTATCGCCCGGTCGGCACCGCGCCGCGCTGGCCGGAGGCGCAATGACCCCGCCCGGCCTGATCATCGCCGCCCCCGCCTCGGGCAGCGGCAAGACCACGGTGACGCTGGGTCTGCTGGCGGCGCTGCGGGCGCGCGGCCTTGCGGTGCAGCCGTTCAAGAGCGGGCCGGATTACATCGACCCCGCCTTTCACCGCGCCGCCGCCGGGCGCGCCTCGCTCAACCTCGATAGCTGGGCGATGGCACCCGGCCGGATCGCAGCCCTGGTGCAGGCGGCGCGCGGGGCCGACCTGATCCTGGCCGAGGGCTCGATGGGGCTGTTCGACGGGGTGGCGAGGCTGGGTGAGTCCGGCACCGGGGCCAGTGCCGATCTGGCCGCCCTGCTGGGCTGGCCGGTGGTGCTGGTGCTGGATGTCTCGGGGCAGGCGCAATCGGCGGCGGCGGTGGCGCGCGGCTTTGCCATGATGCGGGCCGGGGTGACGCTGGCCGGGGTAGTGCTGAACCGCATCGCCTCGCCGCGCCACGAAGCACTGGTGCGGGCGGGCATGGCCGAGGCCGGAGTGGCGGTGTTCGGTGCCCTGCCCCGCGCCCCGGCGATCACCCTGCCCGAGCGCCACCTTGGCCTGGTGCAGGCGAATGAGACCCCCGATCTGGCGCGCCTGCTGGCCGATCTCGGGGCGTTTGTCGCCGCCCACATCGACCTCGACGCCGTTCTGGCCGCTGCGTCGCCAACCCGCCCCCTTGCCGCCGATACCACCCGCCTGCCGCCGCCGGGGCAACGCATCGCGCTTGCCGATGACGCGGCATTTTCCTTCATCTACCCGCACCTTGTCGCCGACTGGCGCGCACAGGGGGCCGAGATCGTGCCGTTCTCGCCGCTGGCCGATCAGCCGCCCGACCCCGCCGCCGATGTCTGCTGGCTGCCCGGCGGCTATCCCGAGCTGCACGCCGCTGCCCTTGCCGCCGCCGCCCGGTTCCGTGCCGGTCTGCAAACCTTTGCCCGGGCCCGCCCGGTGCATGGCGAGTGTGGCGGCTACATGGCACTGGGCGAGGCCCTGATCGACGCCAGTGGCACCCGCCACCAGATGGCGGGGCTGTTGGGGCTGGTGACCAGCTACCAGACCCGCCGCATGCACCTTGGCTACCGGCATGCGCATCTGGCCGCCCCCCTGCCCGGCTACACCGCAGGCAGCACCCTTCGCGGCCACGAGTTCCACTATTCCACCATCATCTCCCAGCCCGACCCGCCGCTGGCCACTGTCACCGACGCCAACGGCGGCTCGGTTGCGGAAACCGGATCCTGCCGGGGTCATGCCAGCGGCACCTTCTTTCACCTGATCGGAGCCGCAACATGACCGGATTTGTCTCGTTCGTCTCGGCCGGGCCGGGCGACCCCGAACTGCTGACCCTCAAGGCGGTGGCGCGCCTGCAGGCCGCCGACGCGGTGCTGTTCGACGATCTTGCGGCCGGCCCGATCCTGGCCCATGCCCGCGCCGGGGCCGATCTGGTGGCGGTGGGCAAACGCGCAGGGCGCCCCTCGCCGAAACA
Organism: uncultured Rhodobacter sp.; assembly: GCA_964419305.1. GTDB lineage: Bacteria > Pseudomonadota > Alphaproteobacteria > Rhodobacterales > Rhodobacteraceae > CAYQPD01. The sequence goes on along the minus strand of CAYQPD010000150.1, from coordinate 3,708 downwards.
GGATCACGTCAGCCGCCTGCTGGTCGATTACGCCCGCAGCGGCGCGCGGGTGGTGCGGCTGAAATCGGGCGATGCCGGGATTTTCGGGCGGCTCGAGGAAGAAACCCTGGCCCTCAGCGCCGCCGGGATCGGCTACGAGATCATCCCCGGCGTGACCTCGGCCTCGGCCGCCGCCGCCGCTGCGGGCATCCCGCTGACCCGCCGCCTGACGGCGCGCCGGGTGCAGTTCATCACCGGCGCCGATACCAGCGGCGGCCTGCCCGACGACCTCAATCTGGCCGCCCTGGCCGACCCGCAGGCCACCACCGTGGTCTATATGGGCAAGCGCACCTTCGCCGCTCTGGCCGCCCTGCTGCTGGCGCACGGCCTGCCCCCCGAGACCCCGGTGCTGCTGGCCGAGTCGGTCTCGACCCCCGCGCAGCACCTTGAACGCTTCACCCTTGGCACCCTTGCCGCCCACCTCGCCGGGGCCGAAAGCCACAGCCCGGCGCTGATCCTTTACGGGCCGCTGGCGACGGGCGGCTGGTGATCGTCACCCTGTGCACCGGCTGCCCGCTTGGGCGCAGCGACTTTGGCGCAACCCTTGCGGCCGCCCTTGCCGCCGCCGGCATCCCGGCCCGGCTGGCCTTTGCCGACTGCATGTCGGGCTGCAGCCGCGCCTCAACCATCGCCTTTCGCGCGCCGGGCAAGACTGCCTATCTGTTTGGCGAGGTGACGGCGCAAGACCTTGCCGATCTGCTGGTCTTTGCCCGGCTTTATGCCGCCTCGCGCGACGGCACCCTGAGCGATGCCCGCCCGCTTGGCGTGCTGCGGGCCAAGGCGATCGCGCGGATTCCCGGCTGACGACCGGCGGCGGCAGTCGCAAACCGCCCGGAAATGGCGCAATTGGTGCTTGACCGCGCGCCGCGCCCCGGCGCAAATGGTCAGGCACGGTGTTCGATCGGTGCCCCGCACCGGAACTTCATCGGGAATGAGGAAAGGCGAACCCAAACCGGGCGCCCGATGCCTCAGCCGCCCCCGCGACTGTATGCGGCGAGCGGCCTTCCGTGACGCCACTGGCCCCCCTTGGGCCGGGAAGGTGGAAGGTCGCCCAGACCCGCGAGCCAGGAGACCGGCCGTGCAACAGGCAATCCAGCGCCGTCGGGTGTGACGGCAGAAAGACAGACATGACCACGAACCATTCCGCCACCACCACGACCAACGCCGCCACCACCGCGCTGGCGTCGGTGCTGTTCGTCGCCCTGCTGGGGGCCACGCTGCTGTTCGCGGCAGGCCTTGCCCAGTCGGCCACGCTGCACGACGCGGCCCACGATGTGCGCCACGCCACCGGCTTTCCCTGCCACTAAGCGCGCGAGCATCCCCTTCCCATGATTCAGCGCATGCTGACCAGCGCCCTGTGCGCTGGCCTTGCGGCGGGGCTGCTTGCGGCCGTGCTGCATTTCGCCTTGGTCCAGAACCTGATCCTGCTGGGCGAACGCTATGAGTCCGGGCAGACCGTGCATTTCGGCACGGCCGCGGCCCCGGCGCCCGCGGTCGGCCATGATCACACCACCCCAGCCGCCGCAGCGACTGCCCACGACCACGGCACGCCCGCGACACCGCTACGGCGCAACAGCCTGACTGCGCTGTTCACCGTGCTGCTCTATACCGGCTACGGCCTGCTGCTGGTGGCGGGCTTTGCCCTGGCCGAGATCTTCGGCACCCGCATCACCGCGCGTGAGGGCCTGCTGTGGGGCGGGGCGGGGTTTGTGGCGTTCCAACTTGCCCCGGCGATGGGTCTTGCGCCCGAATTGCCCGGCACCCCGGGGGCAGATCTTGTCCTGCGCCAGATCTGGTGGCTGGGCACCGTGGCCGCCACCGCGACCGGGATCGCGCTGCTGGCTTACGGTCGCGGCATCGCCCTTGCCGCACTGGCCGTCGCCCTGCTGGCCGCGCCGCATGTCATCGGTGCGCCCCAACCCGACCAGTTCGCCGGGGTCGCCCCCCCCGAACTGGCCGCCGCCTTTGCCGCGCGGGTGCTGGGCACGGCCCTTGCTGCCTGGCTGATGCTGGGCACGGTGGCGGGCCATCTCTGGGCCGCAAGACCCGCCTGAGCCGGTCACATCCGGCGCGCCGACCCCCATGACCGGCCGCCACCAAAGTCAACCAACCGCCGTCGCTGTGACGGCAAGGAGAAAAGGAGCAATACCATGCATATCGAACCGGGCCTCGTTTCCGAGGCGAAAATCGTTCTCAGCTACGCCACCGCCGCCGGGGCAGGCACCTACGCAATGAAACTGGCCTATGACGCGGTGCGCGACAAGGGCCTCACGTCGCTGGCCGGGCGCACCGTCCTCGCCACCGCCGCCACCTTCACCTTCTTCCAGATCCTGCCGCATCCTCCGGTCGGGGTGTCCGAGGTGCACCTGATCCTCGGCTCGACCCTGTTCCTGCTGCTGGGCACCGCCCCCGCCGCCATCGGCCTGGCGCTTGGCCTGCTGATCCAGGGCCTGTTCTTCGCGCCGTTCGACCTGCCGCAATACGGCATGAACCTGACCACCCTGTTGGTGCCGCTGTTCGCGCTGCAAGCGCTGGCGGCCAAGATCATCGCCCCGCACACCGCCTATGTCGATCTGAAATACCGCCAGGTCTTGGCGCTTTCCACCACCTATCAGGGCGGCATCGTCGCCTGGGTCGGCTTCTGGGCGCTTTACGGCGAAGGCTTCGGTGCCGCCAACCTTGCCGCCATCACCAGCTTCGCTGCCGCCTACCTGCTGGTGGTGCTGGTCGAGCCGCTGGTCGACCTGGCGGTGCTGGCCGCCGCAAAAGCCAGCCGCGGCCTGAACGGCTCGGCGCTGGTCACGGCGCGCCTGCTGAACCCCGCCTGATCCAGCATTATTCAACCAAGGCGCGGCCCTGCCACCGGGGCCGCGTTTGCATTTCTCCTTTGCACAAATATCCTCGGGGGGTCCGGGGGGCAGACAGCCCCCCGGCTTGCCCGGCAACCCCGGAGCCTGCATGCATACCCTGACCCTCGTCGGCATCGGCACCGGCAACCCCGACCACCTGACCCTGCAGGCGGTCAAGGCGCTGAACGCCGCTGACCTGATCCTGATTCCGCGCAAGGGTGCCGACAAATCCGATCTGGCCGCGTTGCGCCGCGCGATCTGCGCCGCTGTGATCACCAACCCCGCCACCCGCCTGGTCGAGTTCGACCTGCCGCTGCGCGACCCTAAGATCCCCGACTACCAGGCACGGGTCGAGGCCTGGCACGGTGCCATCGCCGCGGTCTGGGCGCGCACCATCGCCGCCCACCTTGGCCCGACCGGCCGGGTAGCGCTGCTGGTCTGGGGGGATCCTGCGCTTTACGACAGCACCCTGCGTATCGCCGCCCGCCTGACCCCCGCCCCGAAGATCGAAGTCATCCCCGGCATTACGGCGATCCAGGCCCTGACTGCGGCCCATGGCCTGACCCTCAACCAGATCGGCGCGCCCTTCATCGTGACCACCGGCCGCCGCCTGCGCGACGGCCAGCAGGCGGTCGACCTCGGCCACCGACAGGATCTTGGGCAGCACCCGGCCCCGGCGCGGCCCCGAGACCGCCACGCTCGGATCGGCCCCGGCGAGGCCCTCGGCGTACAGGAACTTGTGGAAGCCGCGCACGCAGGACAGGCGCCGCGCCGCCGAGGAGGCCTTCAGCCCGCGCGTCTCCAGATCGGCCAGGAAGGC
>CAYQPD010000149.1:0-6240 GCA_964419305.1 uncultured Rhodobacter sp. | reverse complement strand
GAAATGGTCCGGGTAAAGCTGCGCTATACCTATGCCTCGCTGCTGGTCGGGATGGCGCTTCTGACCCTGGTGAACATCGAGTTGATTCTGCGAGCAGTCACAGCGCTACTTGCCCCCGCCACGAGCTTGCCCCCGACCGATGCACCGATAGACTTTTCGCCGGAGGCTGAATGATGCTGCTTTGGTTTCTGCCTGTCTTTCTCGTCTCGATCCTGATCGGCCTGCCGGTTTTCTTTGCGCTGCTGTTCGCGCCGGGTGCCCTGCTGACACTCAACGGGCAGGAACGCGACCTCGCGCTGCTTTATCGCAACCTTTACAACGGCATGGACAGCTTTCCGCTCATGGCGCTGCCGTTCTTCATGCTGGCGGGCGAGATCATGAACCGCGGCGGCATCACCGCCCGGCTTGTCGAGTTTTCGCAGGCACTGATGGGCCATCTGCGCGGTGGCCTTGCGCATGTGAACATTCTTTCGTCGATGCTGTTCGCGGGGCTTTCGGGTTCGGCGGTCGCCGATGTTTCGGCGCTCGGCTCGACCCTGATCCCGGCGATGGAGAAAAACGGCTACACCCGCCGCTTTGCCGCAGCGGTAACGGCCGCCTCGTCAGTGATCGGCCCGATCATTCCGCCCTCGGGCATCATGATCATTTACGCCTATGTAATGGGCGAAAGTGTCGCCGCGCTGTTTCTTGCCGGGATCGTGCCGGGCATCCTCGTCGGGCTCGGCCTGATGCTGGTGGTCCGGCTTATGGCCGATCGTTACGACCTGCCCAAAGCCGAGCGCATCGTGTCGCCGGGGCAGGTCATCAGCCCGCTTGAGGCATCCATTTCGTTCGTATTGCTGCGCATCGACCTTGCGGGCGTGCTTGTGGCGCTGTTCTTCACGGTGGTAAAGCTTGTTGGCGGGGTCGCGGTAAACGGCTGGGTCATGCTGCTGGTGTTCCTGCCGGTGGCGCACTTGATGCTGGTGCAGCTTCGCCGCGCTGTCAGCGCCGATTTCCGGACTGTCTGCAAAAAGGCCGTCGCGCCGCTGCAAACCCCGGTCATCATCCTGGGCGGCATTCTTGTCGGGGTCTTCACCCCGACCGAGGCTTCGGCCATCGCGGTTTTTTATGCCCTGATCGTATCATTCTTCGTGCTCCGCTCGCTTCGACTTTCCGACCTTCCCGCGATGTTCACAAAGTCAGCGCTGGCATCGGCAACGGTGCTGTTGCTGGTCGGCGCCGCAGTGGCGTTCAAGACGGTGGTAAGCCTTAGCCACGCACCCGAGATGCTTGCCGAATTTATCCTGGGAATGAGCCAGAACCCGTTGATTTTGCTGTTCCTCATCAACGTGCTGCTGTTCGTCGTCGGCATGTTTCTCGATGCCGGCCCGGCGATCATCATTCTCGGGCCGATTCTGGCACCCGTCTTTATCGGGCTCGGGGTGCATCCGGTGCACTTTGCGATGATCATGTCGGTAAACCTCACGGTAGGCCTCGCCACACCGCCGATGGGATTGGTGCTGTTCGTGACGTCGCAAGTTTCAGGCGAAAAAGTGCAAACCATATCCAAAGCGATCCTGCCGTTTCTCGCGATCGAAGTGCTGGTGATCTTCCTGATTACCTACGTGCCTGCGATTTCGATGACACTTCCGCGCTGGGCAGGGTTTGCGCAATGAAACGGCCAAAAGAGCAATCAACAAGGAGGTTCCCAATGCTCAAGACGACGCTGAAATCACTCGTGGTGGCGACCGCGCTCGGGGCGCTTGCGCTGCCGGCGTTCGCCGCAGATTACACGCTGCGCGCAACCGCAAACTCGAACGAGAACGATGAAGACTATGATGGTCTTGTGGTCTTCAAGACCTTTGTCGAGCAAGCCTCGAACGGCAAGATCGCGGTCGAACTCTTCATCGGCACGCAACTTTGCGCGAACGGTGCTGAATGCCTGCAAGGCGTGGCAGACGGCACCATCGACGTCTTCATCTCGACCTCGGGCGGCGCTGCGGGGATCTTTCCCTTCGTGCAGGTTCTGGATCTGCCTTATCTGATGTCGGACGACCGGGTTGCTGAAGCGGTGCTGGCAAACGGTTCCGATTTCATGAACACCATGAAGCAGATGACGCTTGCCGCTTCAAGCAACGCAATCCGCCTGATGACCATCGGCAATACTGGCGGTTGGCGCAACATCGCCAACACCAAGCACCGCGTGCAGGTGCCCGGCGATCTTGCCGGTCTGAAAATCCGCACGGTTGTCGCCGATCTGCCGCAAGAGCTGGTGCGTGCGTTCGGGGCCTCGCCGACGCCGATCCCGTGGCCCGAGCTTTTCACCTCGCTGCAAACCGGCGTGGTTGAAGGCACCAAGAATGGCATCACCGACATCATGAACATGAAGTTCACCGATGCCGGCCTGAAGTATCTGACACTGGATGGTCACGCCTACATGGGCGCGCTGTGGTTCATGAACAACGAACATTTCATGGCGTTGCCCGATGACCTCAAGCGCGTCGTGATCGACGGCTTCTACCAGCTTCAGCAAGCGACCTTCGCTTCGCCGAAGCGCAAGTCGATTCAGGCTTACGAAGACTTTGTTGCGGCTGGCGGCGATATCTATGTGCCGACGCCCGCAGAAAAGGTGACGTTCTCCCAGGCCGCAGCACCGGTTTATGATTGGTTCAACGCGAATGTCGCAGGTGGGCCCGAAGTCTTTGCCGCGCTGAAAACCTCGGTCTCGGCTGCCGAGGCAGAGATCGACGCGGCGCGCGCCACCGACATGCAATGACCTGACGCCGGGGCCGCAGACCGTGCGGCCCCGGCTCACCAAAACGGACAGATCCAGTGCATCCAGTCAATTCCGCGACCCTGGGCTTTCGCAATTCACGCGGCACAATTGCCCCCGCATCGCACTTGCGCGCCTGCCGCAACGGCAAGCCTGATCCGCTGCCGCCCGTAGCGGGGCGCGCCGCGCGGCCAACGGCGGTTGCACCATGACTCAAGTTCTTTGCGTTGGTGCGGCGGTTCTGGATTTTGTCTTCCACCTCGATACGTTGCCTGACAGGGCCGAAAAATACGGCACTGAAACTGCTGAAGTGGTGGGCGGCGGTTGTGCTGGCAATGCCGCTGTTGCGGTGGCGCGGCTTGGCGGGCACGCCGTGCTGGGCGCGCGTCTGGGGTGTGATGCTGTCGGCGACATCATCCTTGGCGATCTCGCGCAAGAGGGGGTTGATGTGGCGCATGTCACCCGCAACCCCGGTGCTGCGAGCTCGTATTCGTCGGTATTGATCGACAAGCGCGGCGAGCGCCAGATCGTCAATTTCCGCGGCAAGGGCCTGGTGCTTGAGACCGGCTGGTTTGCCGGGCTCGATGGTCTGGCGGCGGTGTTGGCCGACACTCGGCAGGTTGCCGCCGCGCGCGATGCGCTGGCGCTGGCGCGTAGCCGCGACATTCCGGGGGTGCTTGATGGCGAGGCGCCGATCGACCCGGCGCTGATGGCACTGGCCAGCCATCTGGCGTTTTCCATGCAGGGTCTGCGCAGCTTTTACCCCCAAGCCCCGGTTGCCGACGCGCTGGCAGACATTGCCCGCCGCTATGGCGCTTGGGCCTGCGTGACCGATGGGCCAAGCGGGGTGTGGTTTACCACCCCCGATGGCGTCGCCCATGTGCCCGCTTTTCCTGTCGAAACCATCGACACGCTTGCGGCAGGCGACATCTGGCACGGGGCCTTCACCCTTGCCTTGGCGGAACGGATGGGCGAGCCGCAGGCGATCCGCTTTGCCAATGCCGCCGCCGCGCTCAAATGCACCACCTTCGGCGGCCGCAAGGGCTGCCCGACCCGTGGTGCCGTCTTGCAATATCTTGCGGAGAACTGATGATGGACCTTACCCCTGGCAAGCTTTGGGGCTTGCGCCGCATGGCCGATGAAAACGGCATTTTCAAGATGACGGCGGTCGATCAGCGCCCGCCGATCAAGGCCCCGATCGCGCAGGCTCTGGGTCTGCCCGAGGCCCCGTGGCGCGAGGTCGCTCGGTTCAAGGGGCTGCTGATTGAAACCCTGCAAGGCCCGAGCACGGCGATGCTGCTCGATCCGCATTATGCAATTCCGCACGGCCTTGGCCGGCTGTCGCCGACCAAGGGGCTGATCGTGACGCTTGAAGATTCGCTGTTTGCAGACCCCCCCGGTGGCCGGCTGTCATCGAACATCGACGACTGGTCGGTGGCCAAGATCAAGCGCATGGGGGGCGACGCGGTCAAGGTGCTGGCCTGGTATCGGCCCGATGCCAGCGCTGCGGTGTGCCGGGCACAGCAAGAGTATGTCAAACGGATCGGCGAAGACTGTGCGCGCTACGACATTCCGTTCTTGCTTGAACTGCTGGTCTATCCTTTGGCGGCGGATGCCGACCAGACCCGCGATTACGTCGAGATGAAGGGCAAGCGGGCCGATGATGTGCTGGCCTCGGTGGCGGCATTTGCCGGGCCGGAATATGGGGTCGATGTGTTCAAACTGGAAAGCCCGGTCAACGCCGCTGCGGCCGATGGTTCCGCCGCGGTGCAAGCGGTGTTTGATGAGATGGGGCGGCTGGCGGGGCGGCCTTGGGTGATGCTTTCGGCCGGTGCGGGCAAGGCCGAGTTTCGCGCCGTGCTTGAGCACGCTTTTGCTGCCGGTGCCTCTGGCTTTCTTGCCGGGCGGGCGATCTGGCTTGATGCTTTTGGCGCCTATCCCGATTGGGCCGCGATCCGCGCCGGGCTGCGGGGCGAGGCGGCGGCCTACATGGCCGACATCTGCGCGCTGGCCGACCAAAAAGCTGCAAACTGGGCCGCGCACCGCTGCTATGGTGCCGGCGGGGCGGCGTTCAAACCCGACGATGCCAGCTTTCGCCATGGCTACGCCGATTTCGGGGCCTGACATGAAAATCGGTATCCTTGCGCTTGCGCGCCCGACCTTTGACGTCGCCTTTGCCGAGCAGAACCTTGCTCACATGCTGGCAGCGCTTGATGCCAGCGGGCACGAAATCGTGGGGCCGCGCGCGCTCATGTTTGACGAGGCCACCACCCGCGCGGCGATGGCCGAGGTGCGCCAGGCGGGGGTCGATCAGGTGCTGGTGCTGCAAGTCACCTTTACCGATGCCGCGATGGCGGTGGTGATCGGTGCGCAGTTCGCGCAGCCCTTGGCAATCTGGGCGATCCCCGAGCCGCGCCTTGGCGGGCGGCTAAGGCTCAATGCGTTCTGCGGGCTCAACCTTGCCTCGCATGCTCTCGGTCGCCAGGGCCGGGCGTTTTCGTGGCTTTACGCCGCGCCTTCGGGCGAGATCGGCAGCGAGCTTGAGGCGCTTTTGTCGGGCGCGCGGCAGGCGGGAAAACGCGCCGCGGGCGCGGTGCCGGCGCCAACGCCCGAGGGCGAAGCGATCGCGGCAGCAATCCGGGGCCGCCGGATCGCGCGGATCGGCGCGCACCCGGTGGGGTTTGATACCTGCACCTACGATCCGGGCGCGGTTGCCGCCCTTGCCGGGGTCGAGGTCGATGCGCTGGAGCTCGACGATCTCTTTGCCGCTGCCCGCGCCGCCCCGGCCGAAACCGCGCGCGCGCTGCGCGCCGAGGTGGCCGGGCAGATCGCCGGGCTGGATGCGCTCGATCAGCCCGAGCTTGACCGGTCGCTGCGGCTCAAGGCCGGGCTTGACGATCTGCGCCAAAGCGGGCGCTACGATGCGTTTGCAATCCGCTGCTGGCCCGAAACCTTCACCGCCTATGGCGGTGCGGTCTGCGGCCCGGCGGGCATGCTGGGTGAGGGCCGTGTGCCCTGCGCCTGCGAGGCCGATGTTTACGGCGCACTGACGCAGCTTGTCTTGCTGCAAACCGCCGAGGCCCCGGTGTTTCTGACCGATCTGGTCGATATGGACGTGGCCGACAACACCGGCGTGGTCTGGCATTGCGGACAGGCGCCCATTTCGATGCGCGATCCTGAAAGCCCCGCCAAGGCGACCATCCACACCAACCGCAAGATGCCGCTGCTTTACCAGTTCACGCTCAAGCCCGGCCCGGTCACTTTCCTGCGCATCAGCCAGGCGCACAACCGCCCGCATATGGTGCTGGGTTTTGGCGAAATGCTGCGCCGCCCGATGGCGTTTACCGGCACCTCGGGCGTGGTGCGGTTTGAACGCGATACCGGCGCGGTGCTGGCCGACGTCATCGCCAGCGGGCTAGAGCATCACATGGCGCTTGCCTACGGCGACCACCGCGCGGCCTTGCGTGGCGTTGCCGGGGCGATGG
>CAYQPD010000148.1:0-6243 GCA_964419305.1 uncultured Rhodobacter sp. | reverse complement strand
GCGGATCTTGTCGGCGGCGGCCTTGTCGAAAGCCACGCCCTTGGCCTCGAACAGCGCGTCAAGCTCGCCCGACAGCGTCATCTCGGTCACGATGTCGCAGCCGCCGACGAATTCGCCCTTGACGTAAAGCTGCGGGATGGTGGGCCAGTCGGAAAATTCCTTGATGCCCTGACGGATGTCGGCATCGGCCAACACATCGACATCGGCAAATTCGACGCCCATGAAGTTCAGCACCCCGGCCACGCGCGAGGAAAACCCGCATTGCGGCATCATCTTGGTGCCTTTCATGAACAGCACGACATCGTTGCTTGTGACAGTCTGGCGGATCTGATCCTTGGCGGTGGACATGGGATGCCTCCTTGATGAGGGTTATTCGGGGATCTTGGTGGTCAGCGCCAGAGCGTGCAGCTCGCCGTGCGCGCCCGCCATCTTGGCTTGCAGCGCCGCATAGACGGCGCGCTGCTGCTGGACGCGGTTCATGCCGCGAAACGATTCGTCGATCACTTCGGCGGCCCAGTGGTTGCCGTCACCGGCGAGGTCGGTGATGGTGATGCGGGCGGCGGGAAAACGCGCCCGGATCAGGGTCTCGATATCACGGGCTTCGATCGCCATGGCGGGCCGTTCCTTTGTTGGTCGGGGAAAGATGTAGGGCGCGAACAGCTTTGCTGCAAGGGTGGATCAACCAACCGCCGCAGCAAAGGCACTGCGATAAAGCGCCGACAGATCGGCCAGTGGGGCCTGATCAGTGCCAAGGCGGACCGTGGTGCCGCCAAAGTTGCCAACCCGCGCCAAGGGCACCCCGGCGGCGGTGGCGACAGCTTCCAGCTTGAGCGCCTGGGCGGTGGAACAGGCCACCAGATAGCGCGCCTGATCCTCGCCGTAGAGGGTGGGAATATCGGCTGGATCAAGGCAGAGACCCAAACCGGCGGCCTCGGCCATCTCGAACGCAGCCAGCGCCAGACCGCCGTCCGCGAGATCGGTGGCGGCGGTGATCAGGGCGCGGTTGGCGCGCAGAAATTCGCCATGCTTGCGCTCGGCCGCCAGATCGACCGGCGGGGCATCGCCGGCTTCGATCCCGAACGCCTCGGCCAGCAGCGCCGACTGGCCAAGGTGGCCAGCAGTGGTGCCGATCAGCAGCGCCACATCACCGGCGCGCGGCAGGCCACTGATCATCTCATCAAGGCTGGCAAGGATGCCGACCGCGCCGATGGTCGGGGTGGGCAGGATGCCGGTGCCGTCGGTCTCGTTGTAAAGCGAGACGTTGCCGGAAACGATCGGCATGGCAAGGGCGATGCAGGCCTCGCCGATGCCTTGCAGCGCGCCGACCAGTTGGCCCATGATCTCGGGCTTTTCGGGGTTGCCGAAGTTGAGGTTGTCGGTGGTGGCAAGGGGCAGGGCCCCGACGGCGGTCAGGTTGCGATAGGCCTCGGCCACCGCCTGCTTGCCGCCCTCGTAAGGGTTGGCCTTGACATAGCGCGGGGTGACATCGCTGGTGAAGGCCAGCGCCTTGCCGCTGCCATGCACCCGCACCACACCCGCCCCAAGGCCGGGGGCGCGCACGGTATCGGCCAGCACCATGCTGTCGTATTGCTCATAGACCCAGGCCTTGTGGGCATAGTTGACCGAGCCGATCAGGGCGCGCAGGGCGGTGATCGGATCAATCGCGGGCACCGCGCCCAAGGGCGCGGCGGGCGGGGTGGCAACCCAGGGCCGGTCGTATTCGGGGGCGGAAGAGGCCAGTTTCGACAGCGGCAGATCGGCTTTCACCGCATTGCCCTGCATCACCAGAAAACGGTCCTCGACGATGGTTTCACCGACAATCGCGAAATCGAGATCCCATTTGTCAAAGATCGCCCGCGCCGTAGCCTCGAGTTCGGGCTTCAGCACCATCAGCATGCGTTCCTGGCTTTCCGACAGCATCATCTCGTAGGCGGTCATCGCGGTTTCGCGCTGCGGCACGTCGTCAAGTTGCAGCGCGATGCCAAGACCGCCCTTGTCGCCCATTTCCACCGCCGAGCAGGTCAGGCCTGCCGCCCCCATATCCTGAATCGAGACCACCGCGCCCGAGGCCATCAGCTCTAAACATGCCTCAAGCAGGCGCTTTTCGGTGAAGGGGTCGCCGACCTGCACCGTGGGGCGCTTGGCCTCAATCGTGTCGTCGAATTCGGCCGAGGCCATGGTGGCCCCGCCCACCCCGTCGCGCCCGGTCCTGGCGCCAAGATAGACCACCGGCAGGCCAACCCCCGAAGCCGCCGAGTAGAAGATCTTGTCGGTATCGGCCAGACCGGCGGCAAAGGCGTTGACCAGACAGTTGCCGTTGTAGCTGCGGTGAAAGCGCACCTCGCCGGCGATGGTCGGCACCCCGAAGGCATTGCCGTAGCCGCCGACACCTTCGACCACACCTTTCACCAGATGCGCGGTTTTCGGATGCGACGGCACCCCGAACGACAGGCTGTTCATCGCCGCAATCGGGCGCGCGCCCATGGTGAAGACATCGCGCAGGATGCCACCCACCCCGGTCGCGGCACCCTGATGCGGCTCGATGTAGCTCGGGTGGTTGTGGCTTTCCATCTTGAAGATCACCGCCTGACCATCGCCGATATCGACCACCCCGGCGTTTTCGCCCGGCCCGCAGATCACCTGTGGTCCGGTGGTCGGCAGGGTGCGCAGCCATTTCTTCGAGGATTTGTAGGAACAATGCTCGTTCCACATCGCCGAAAAGATGCCCAGTTCGGTGAAACTCGGCACCCGCCCGATGATGTCGAGGATGCGGGCGTATTCATCGGGCGTCACACCATGGGCGGCGATCAGGCTGTCGGTGATCTTCGGTTCGTCGCGCATGATCGGCCCTTCCTGGCAGGATATGAGCGATCTTTTACGCAGTCACGCCCGCGGATGAAAGGGGCGACGGCCGGGTGCGGCACCGGCGCAGGTGCAAAAAAAAGGCCGAGCATAAAGCTCGGCCCAAGTCCAACAGGGAGGTATGAAGGAACAAGAGAAGTCTCAATTGCGCCCTCAGAGAGGCATCTAGGGGCGGGGGTGCCTGCCTGCAAGGCATTTCATGCTGCAAGTGCAGCATAACCGCCATGCACTGTTTGCATACCAGCGAATTCGGGTGGCCTAAAGCGCGCGCGCCTTGCGGTAGGCGATGATTTCCTCGGTCACGAAATCGCGGAAGGCCGCCACCCGTTTGGAGTGGCGCAGTTCTTCCGGATAGGCCAGAAACACCGGCACGTCACTTGAATCGATGTCGGGCAAGACCCTGACAAGGTTTGGAAAATCGCTGGTCAGATAGTCCGGCAGCACGCCGATGCCAAGATGGTTCAGCACCCCCTGCAAAACCCCGAAATAGTTGTTCACGGTCAGAATCGAGGGGATGTCGAACGCCATCAGTTTCTGCACCAGCAACGCACCGGCGCTGACCTGCGGCGCGCCGGGGTGCTGGCAGATCAGGCGGTGCTGGCTGAAATCGGCCATGGTTTCGGGCGTGCCGTGTTCGGCCAGGTATTCGCGGGTGGCGTAAAGCCGCATCCGGATCGTCATCAGACGTTTGCGGATCAGATCCGCCTGGCTGGGCTCTTTCATCCGGATCGCCACATCGGCCTCGCGCATCGGCAGATCGTAAACCCGCTCTTCCAGCATCAGATCAATCTTCAGCGCCGGATACTTGTTGTAAAGCTTGATCAACCGCGGGGCCAGCCACAGCGTGCCGAACCCGGCGGTGGTGGTCACGCGCAACTCGCCGAACACTTCGTCTTCGCTGTCCCTGATCCGGGCGGTGGTGGCATCAAGACGTTTGACCATCGCCTGGGTGGCATCGAACAGCAATTCGCCTTGCTCGGTCAGAATCAGGCCGCGGGCATGGCGGTGGAACAGGGTCACGCCAAGGTCTTCCTCCAGCGCCCGGATCTGGCGGCTGACCGCCGATTGCGACAGGTGCAGCACCTCGCCCGCATGGGTCAGGCTGCCCGCGTCGGCCACGGCGTGAAATATTCGAAGCTTGTCCCAATCCATGGCGCAACTCTTGGTAATTTTTCGCGACTGGCGCGACCGCTTCTAAGTAGGCGCAATTTCGGCCCTGTAAATGATTTTATGGTGAAATTTTCCGCTTTGTAGGTCAATCATTTTGACCTATCATGGGGCGACTAGCTGGGGAGGCTGCAATGAGCCCGCAAACCGTGATCCGACCGGATGTTGCCTTGACCGATCGCTATGATCTGGCCAAATCGCCGGTGCTGCTGAACGGGACGCAAGCGCTGGTGCGGCTGATGCTGATGCAGAAGGCGCGCGACGTGGCGGCGGGGCTGCACACGGCGGGTTACTGCACCGGCTATCGCGGCTCGCCGCTGGGGGCGGTCGATCTGACCATGGCGCGCGCCAGCGCCGAGCTGAGCGCCGCCGACATCCGGTTTCAGCCGGGACTGAACGAAGACCTGGCCGCCACCGCCTTGTGGGGCAGCCAGCAGGCCGAACTGCGCGGTGAAGGCCGGTTCGATGGCGTGTTCGGCCTGTGGTATGGCAAGGGGCCGGGGGTCGATCGCTCGGGCGACGTGATGCGCCATGCCAACATGGCGGGCAGTTCGCGCTTTGGTGGCGTGCTGATGGCGATGGGTGATGATCACACCGGCGAGTCTTCCACCACGCTGCACCAGTCCGATTGGGCGATGGTCGATGCCTACATGCCGATCGTCAGCCCGGCGGGGGTGCAGGAGGTGCTGGATTTCGGCCTTTACGGCTGGGCGCTCAGCCGCTTTGCCGGGGTCTGGGTGGGCCTGAAAACCATGAAGGACACGGTCGAGGCCACGGCGGTGGTGCAGGGTGATCCGCACCGGCTGCAATTTGTGCTGCCCGATTTCACCCTGCCCGAGGGCGGCTTGAACATCCGCCTGAACGACACGCCGGTGGCGCAGGAAGCCCGGATGATCGACTACAAGCGATTTGCCGCCGAGGCGTTTTCCCACGCCAACCACATGGATCGCCGGGTCTGGGGTCAACCGGGGGCAAAGATCGGGCTGGTGGCGGCGGGCAAGAACTGGCTCGATCTGGTGCATGCGCTGGCGCTGCTGGGCATTGACGAGGCCGAGGCCGGGCGGCTGGGGCTGACCACCTACAAGGTCGGGCAGACCTGGCCGCTGGACATGAAGGGCTTTCACGCCTGGGCCGAGGGGCTGGAGCTGATCGTCTGCATCGAGGAAAAGCGCAAGCTGATCGAGGTGCAGGCCAAGGAAGCGATCTTCAACGACCGGCGCGGGCGGCGGATTTACGGCTGGCAGAATGACCGCGGCGAAGAGCTTTTCCCCACCCGCTTTGCCCTTGATCCGATTCATGTCGCCCGGAAGATCGGCGCGATTCTGGTCGAAGAAGGGCGCGCCACCGACAGCGTGAAAGCGGGTCTGGTGCGGCTGGACGAAGCGCTGCGCGCCGACAACGCACCAAACATCGCGCAACGCCTGCCCTATTATTGCGCGGGCTGCCCGCACAACACCTCGACCAAGGTGCCCGAGGGCAGCCGCGCCTATGCCGGGATCGGCTGTCACTACATGGTGCAGTGGATGGACCGTGCCACCACCGGCTTCACCCAGATGGGCGGCGAGGGGGCCAACTGGATCGGGGAAGCGCCGTTTTCCAAAACTTCGCATGTCTTCCAGAACCTTGGCGATGGCACCTACAACCACTCGGGGGTGCAGGCGATCCGCGCCGCGCTGGCGGCGGGCACCACCATCACCTACAAGATCCTGTTCAACGACGCGGTGGCGATGACCGGCGGCCAGGCCAACGAGGGCGGCCTGACCGCCGACCGCATCGCGCGCGAGGTGCTGGCAATGGGGGTGCAGCATGTGGCGCTGGTCTATGATCCAAAGGAAAACCTGGACCTCGCGCTGTATCCCGCCGCCGTCGAGCGCCACCGCCGTGACGCGCTGCCGCAGGTGCAGGAAAAATACCGCCAGATCAAGGGCGTGTCGGTCATTCTTTATGTGCAGACCTGTGCCGCTGAAAAGCGCCGTCGGCGCAAGCGCGGGCAGTTTCCCGATCCCGACCGGCGGGTCTTCATCAACCCCGAGATCTGCGAGGGCTGCGGCGATTGCGGGGTGCAATCGAACTGCGTCTCGATCGTGCCGCTGGAGACCGAACTGGGGCGCAAACGGGCCATTGACCAGAGTAGCTGCAACAAGGATTTCTCTTGCCTGTCAGGCTTTTGCCCGTCGTTCGTGACGCTGACCGGGGCGCAGCCCAGGCGCGCGG
>CAYQPD010000147.1:0-6245 GCA_964419305.1 uncultured Rhodobacter sp. | reverse complement strand
GTTCAATCCAGACCTGAAAAGCAAATAAAATGCGCTCCGCACGGCCGGAAAACCCGCGAAACTCGCCATCGTCGCCCTCATGCGCAAGCTGCTCGAAACGGCGAACGCACTCGTCAAAGCAGACCGCATCCGGGTCGAAAAACGCTCTTGATCAAGACGGATACTCACCACTGTAGTCGGGCTGTCGGCCGCGCTTGCCTGTCGGCGCAGCCTCCCAGATCATGGCGGGATCGAACCAGATCGCCAGCGAGCCGCGGCGCTTGAGCGCTGCGTTGTAGTCAGGCCAGTTCCTGGTCTTGTAGGCGGGGGGGGGCTGCTCATGCCGCCCAGCTACCACACTGGATTCACAAGATGAATCCCTCATCGGATTTGTGCAACAGAGCCTCTTGCCGATGCACCCGACCGTCACTGATCGCCGCGGTCCGGGCTGCGATCAAAACCGTTCACCCACGCCGATGCCGTGGCGGCATCGCAAGGCGGTGGCACAAACTCGGGCGACCGCGACTTGGCAGTGGCCGGTGCGCGACCATTGCGCACGACGGAATTGTGCCCGCGGCGGCGCGCGCCATTGTTCAACCGCTTTGCCGATCGATACGCAAATCGCATGCCCAACTGGTAGCTGCTGACGAACAGAACAGAAAACAGGACGAACGCGGTAAATGCGGCCAGCGGGCGGTTCCACAGCAGAACGCCCACGATGATTGGCGCGGATGCCAGCAGCAGGATCACCAGCGCACTCACGGGGTTGGCGATGTGGCGGCGTTTTCGCCCGAAGTATCCGATTTCAAGCGCGCGCATCACCAGTTGATGATAGTGCAACCGATCAGGCCTGCCCATCGGTTTGCCCGCATGTCGGCGGCGGTATATGGCCAGCACCGTATCTGCCACCGGCCAGAAAAGCACCAGCATGACAGCCCAGGTCGTCAGCGCCTCGACCCGTGCAAGCAGGGCAATGGCGAGCCAGGCGAGGACATGGCCGATCGAGTAGGCCCCGGCGTCGCCGAGGAAGATCTTGCCGAACGGAAAGTTCAGAGCCAGGAATCCCAGCAGTGCCGGGACCATGAGGACAGCGGCGGTGCCAATCTCCGTTTCGCCCGCTTTGGCGGCAATCGCCGCGAGACCCACGGCGACGATCACCCCGATTCCGGCGGCCAGCCCGTTGACTCCGTCAATCAGATTGAAAGCGTGGCAGATACCGCTGGCGGCAAAGATCGTGAACACGATTGCGAACGGCGCAAAGGCGAAAAGACCATCAAGCAGCGGCGTATCGGCGCGCGGAATCCAGAAGCCAAGCAGAACGATACAGATGGCGCTGGACAGCGCGGCCGCCAGCAACCGGCGCAAGGGACTGACGCCATAACCCAGATCTTCGGCAAGGCCGGCCAGAAAGATCGGCGCAAGCGATACGGCGAACAGCGACCAACCCGGCCCTTGCCGGTCAGGCAACAGGACCAGCAGTATCAGAAGAATCGCCAACCCGACCCCCAATCCGCCAACCCGCGGGGTCGCAAATCGGTGGGCCCTCTGCACTGCCGTGATATCAAAGTGGCGCGCGCTCAGGGCGATGTGATACTTTTTTGTGCAGACCACCAGAGCGCTGACTCCGAACGACAAGGCGAAGGTCTGCAGAAATTCGTTTTGTTCAGAAAAGAACATTCCAGAACCACTCAGCTAACCTGCCTGCACCCTCCGGCGTCGAATCACCAAAACCGCGCGCCTATCGGACACGGGGACTCATGATTTTTCTGCACTAGGCCATTCTGGGGCCAAGGTCCATACCTTCGAGCATAGCTCGACGGCACAGGCGTCGGGTTTTCGACTTTCCCGGATTGAATTGTCGGCGATATCCCGGCCGTCCCACAGACCCGATCTTGCCATCAACAAAGGCCGAGCGGCGCGGGATACTGCGACCCTCCGGGGTGAACGCCGAGGCTGTTTCGCGCGTGCCCGATGAGAGGATTGAACTCCCGACCTTCGGTTTACAAAACCGCTGCACTACCGCTGTGCTAATCGGGCTACGCGCGCCCCGTTTAGCAACCCCGCCTGGTCCGCGCAAGTCGGTCGGCGACCATTTTACGCACCGGCGCGTGACCGACCGGCTTCAGACACTTTCCGGGGTGATGATCTCGAACGGCACGATCCGTTGAATGATGGCCGGGCTGTCCTTCGGTTCCAGGGCGGCAATCATGGTGGCGATCAACTCGGCCGAGGTCAGCTCCAGCGGGTGGCACAACGCCGCGGTGATCAGCCCCTCGTTCAGCCCGTTGCGGGTTTCCGGCCCGATATCGCGGCACACGATCCGCACGGCTCTGCGCTTGGCCGCAGGCGCTTCACGCAGCGCCCGCAGCACGCCGGATATGCCACCACCGGCAATGTAGATGCCGCACAGGTCGTCCTGTTTGGCCAGCAGTTCCTTGACGATATCGTAGGCCACTTGCGGCTCTTCATGGGTCGGGCGGCTGTCATCGACCATCAGGCGAGGCGCATGTTCGCGGATGTAAGAGCGAAAGCTCGCGTCCGCAATATCCTGGCACTGATAGCGGTGGTTGCCGATGAAGACGGCGACGCGACCGGGCCCGTAGGTGGTTTGTTCGATGAACCAGGCGGCGGTGCGGCCCAGTTTCCAGTTGTCGGTGCCAACAAACCCGGCCCTTCCGGGGGCGGATTGGTCGGTGATGTAGGCGACCACCGGCTTGCCCTCGCGCTTGAGGCTTTCGATGGCCTGGCTGATCAGCGGATGATCGGCCGCAATCAGGGCCACCGCATCGCATTCCCGCCCCAGCGCCGCCAGCCGCGCCGCGATGTTGGCCGGGTCGAGCAGGTCAACGAAATCGACCAGCGCATCGACCTTTTCGCTGCGCCTGCGGCCTGCGGCCTCACGGATCTTCTCGCCGAACAGGCGGTAGAGATCGCGGGTCGATTGCTGCAACAGAAAGCCGAAGCGGTAGCGCGGCAGCGCAGCCTGCTTGCGCGCCGCGATCGCGCCGATGCCGTAGAATCCGATCTCGGCGGCGGCGTCCTGAACCTGCTCGATGGTGGTCGATCGCACCTTTCCGGCCCCGCCAAGAATGCGGTTGACGGTCGAAATGCTGACCCCGGCGGCATCGGCCAAGTCAGCGATAGTAGGCCGCTTTGTCATTTCAGGCCCCGATCTGTTTCATTTTGCCATGATGTGAATTGGAACATTAAGTTCATTATAGAGCAAGAGCAATTTCTTTTTGACACGTAAATGTCTATCACGTCTTCAGGCTGCCGAGCGAGCCGTGCCGGCGAGGCGGCACATCATGACGCTTACCATTTGGGAGGAGAAACAAGTGACAGCGAAGAAGACTATCCTGAAGGGATTGTTGGCATCCGCCGCACTGGCCCTGTGTGCCAACGCGGCGCTGGCCGAGGGGGCCAACATCTTCGTCATCGGCGGCAAGGCCGACGACCCGTTCTGGTCGATCGTCAAGCGCGGTGCCGAAGACGCGGGCAAGCTGGTGGCCGAACAGGGCGGGTCGGTGACCTGGCTCGGGCCGCAGAACTACGACAATCTTGGCGCCGACGCAGCCGACCTGATCCGCACCGCGATCGCACAGAACGCCAGCGCCATCGTCGGCCCCGACTGGGTGCCCGAGGCGATGGACGAGGCCTTCAACGCCGTGGTCGATGCCGGTATTCCGCTGATCATCTACAACGCCGGCGGGCTTGATGCCGCCGACCGTCTGGGGGCGATGAACTATGTCGGCTCGGACGATTATCTGGCGGGCAAGGCGGCGGGCGAATATTTCGGCACCCACGGCCAGAAGAATCTCGTGTGCGTCAACACCCTGCCGGGGGCGGCCAACCTGCAAGCCCAGTGCAAGGGCATGATCGACGGCATCACCGGGGCGGGTGGCGCGGGGGTGGAACTGCCGCTGCCGATGACCAGCTTTGGCGATCCGACGGCGGTGACGCAAGCGGTCAAGGCGCATCTGTTGCAGAACCCGACCGTTGACGGGCTTTACACCATCGGCAACGTCGATGCCAACTCGGCCTCGATCGCGATCATGCAGGCGGGCGTGGCCGAAACCGTCAAGCTGGGCGGCGTGAACATGGATCAGACCATTCTCGACAACATCAAGTCGGGCGCGCAGATGTTCGCCATCGACCAGCAACCCTACCTGCAAGGCTACCTCGCGGTATCGCTGCTGAACGGCTATGCCGCCTTCGGCCTGACCGTGCCGACCCGCCAGATCCTGACCGGGCCGGGAATCGTTGACAGCGCCAACGTCGATGCGACGATGGCGGGGGTCGCGGCGGGCACGCGCTAAGCCGCGGCACCTGACCTTACCTGATACCCATGTCCGACCCCGCTTGCGTTCGGGGTCGGGCAGAACCGCAAGGCGGGATCGTGCGGACCCTGCCTTGCCATCCGTTCAGCGGTAAAATCCGGGGGCATCCATGACCACCACGCCATCTGTTACAGCCGCCGCCGAGGTGCCCAAATCCGGGTCGTCCTTCGGCAAGCTGGCCCGCCGTCCCGAAACCGGGTCGCTGCTGGGAATGCTGCTGGTATTCACCTTCTTCGCGATCTTCGGCGGGATCAATTTCGTGACCCTGGGCGGCCTGGCCAGTTGGCTGAACGTGGCCTCGGAAATCGGCATCGTGGCCCTGCCGATTGGCCTATTGATGATCGCGGGCGAGTTGGACATCTCGATCGGCTCGGTGATCCCGGCATCGTCGATGACCGTCGCCATCGTCTCGGGCTTTTATGGCGCACCGATGTATCTGGGGGTGATTGCCGCGCTTGGGCTTGGGCTGGTGATCGGTCTGGTCAACGGGTTGCTGGTGGTGCGCACGGCGGTGCCGTCGTTCATCGTGACCCTTGGCACCCTGTTTGCGGTGGCGGGGCTGACGCTTGGCATTTCGGTGCTGATCACCGGCAGCACCGGGGTTCCGATCAAGGCCGCCCCGGTTGCCAAGGCGCTGTTCGGCCAGTTCATCGGCGGCAAGTTCGAGGTCACGATCCTGTGGTGGCTGGCCGCATTGGTCGTGGTGGGCTTCGTTCTGCACTTTACCCGCTACGGCAACTGGCTGTTCGCACTGGGCGGCGACAAGATCAGCGCCCGCAATGCCGGCATCCCGACCACCCGGCTGACCATCCTTCTGTTCATGACCAGCGGTTTTGCCGCAGCCTTTGTCGGCCTGTGTCAGGCCATCCTTTACAACAGCGCGCAGGTCTCCACCGGCACTTCGTTCATCTTCAACTCGATCATCTCGGTGGTGATCGGCGGGGTGTTGCTGACCGGCGGGTTCGGCTCGGTGGTGGGCATCGCCTTCGGCACCATGACCTTTGCCATCGTCAGTCAGGGCATTTTCTACACCGGCTTTGACGCCAACTGGGCCAGCCTGATCATCGGTATCCTGCTGCTGGTGGCGGTGTTGATGAACAACACCTTCCGCACCATGGCGCTCAGCTATTCCTCGGGAAAAAGGCAGGCACGCAAATGACAGAGCCTTTGCTGACGATGACCCATGTCAACAAGTCGTTCGGGCCGATCGACGTGCTGTTCGACATTTCGCTGAAGGTCTATCCGGGCGAGGTGCTGTGCCTGCTGGGTGACAATGGCGCGGGCAAATCGACCCTGATCAAGCTGTTGTCGGGGGTGTTCAAACCCACCTCCGGCACCGTCGAGATGGCCGGCCAGCCGGTCGATTTCGCCAGCCCGCGGGATGCCGCCGCCAGTGGCATCGCCACCGTGCACCAGTTCGGCGGCACCTTTGCGCTGATGAGCATCGGGCGGTCATTCTTTGTGGGTCAGGAACCGACCCGCAAATTCGGGCCGTTCACGATCTATGACCGCCGCACCGCCAACGCGGTGGCGGTCAAGGCGGTGCGCGAATTCGGCATCACCCGGATCGACGATGGCGACCGGCTGATCGGCGGTCTGTCGGGCGGCGAGCGCCAGTCGCTGGCCATTGCGCGTGCCGTGCATTTCGGTGCCAGGGTCTTGATCCTCGACGAGCCGACTGCCGCACTTGGCGTCAAGGAGGCGGCGCATGTGCTGCGCATCGTGCTGGAAGCGCGCAAGCGCGGCCTGGCGGTGATCTTCATCACCCATCAGGTGGTGCATGCGCTGACGGTGGGCGACCATTTCGCGGTGCTGATCCGTGGCGCGCTGGCCGCCGATTTCCGCAAGGGCGAGAAAACCCGCGAGGAAATCACCGATCTGATGGCCGGAGGCGAGGCAATGGCCGAGCTGGAAGCCGAGATCGAAGCC
>CAYQPD010000146.1:0-6286 GCA_964419305.1 uncultured Rhodobacter sp. | reverse complement strand
GCCGGGCGCGGCCCTCGAAGGAAAAGCCCAACAACCGGGCGCGCAAGCTGCAGGGTGCCAAACCCACACCAATCCGCGCCAACCGGGTGGGCGAGGTGCTGCGCAAGATGTTCACCCTTGCCATCGGCTGGGGCTGGCGCACCGACAATCCGGCATCGGCCTTCAAGAAGCGGATCGAGAACGAACGCGAGCGGTTCTTGTCGCAGGACGAAATCGGCAAACTGGCCGAGGCACTGGACGCCGCCGCAGATCAGCGCGGGGCAGGCATCATACGGCTGTGCATGCTGACCGGCAGCCGGGTCGGCGAGGTGCGACAGGCGCGGTTTGAACAATTCAATCTGGAACTGGGCAGCTGGTCAAAACCCGCCGCCACCACCAAGCAACGCAAGATTCACCGGATACCGATCTCGGCCGAGGTTGCGGCCATTGTGCGCCAGCGTCAGTTGGTTGTGCCCAAGGGCAACCCGTGGCTGTTCCCCGGCGACGTTCCGGGCCAGCCGGTCAAGGAAATCCGCCGCTTCTGGATCAACATCCAGAAAGACGCCAAACTGCCCGATGTCCGGATCCACGATCTGCGCCACACCTTCGCCTCCTTGCTGGTCAGCGGCGGTGCCTCGCTCGAGATGATCGGCAAGCTGCTGGGCCACAGCCAGATGCAGACGACCCAGCGCTATGCCCACCTGATGGATTCACCCCTGCGGGCAGGTGTCGATGCCGTGGCCAGCATGTTCCGGCCGCGCCCGATGCTGGTGCATGACGCCGATGCAGCGCCGGTGGATAAAAAGTCTGCGTGACCCGACCGGCCCTGCGCGGGGCCGGTTGGGTCAGGCTTCTTCGCGTCGTAGCGCCCGCCAGATCGGCGTGATCCGCCGCCTTATGCTGCGGCTGTCGGGCATCTTGGTGCCATCGGACTGATTGGCGAACCACTCCTGCATTTCCGCGATGAGGTCGGCCTGCGTGGCGGGCAGGCCGCGATCATGGATGCGCTGGATCAGAGCGACGTTAATACCCTCCCAGTCATAGGTGGATCCGGACCCGGTGCCACCGGTCCCCTTGCGGGCCAGGTCGTGATCGTCCTCAAAGCCGAAAACGTCCGCAGCCAGGATCAGCATGTCGGCCACCGTGACGGATACCCCGCCCGCCGGATCCGTGATGATCAGCCAGTCCGAGGTGCCGGGCAGCATGATGCGCCGCACCACCCCTTCGGTCGGGCACGGACTGCTGCGGCGGAACAAGGGCAGAAGGTCCATCGGCGAGAGGATGACCTGGCCCGCAACCACGGTCTCACCGCAGCGCACCAGGCTGATTCCTGTCTTGATCTTCAGCTTGCCGATTGCCGACCAGCCAGCGATGTCGGCAATGGAACAGTTCCAACGAAGTGAAGTTTCGTAGAGCGTGAAAAACACGCGGGGTGGTAAAGCCACGATGAATCCTTCCTCAATAGGACCAGAGGAGGGAACGTGCCTGTGCCGCCTGCTGACCACGATTTTTATGTGCAAAGCAGGAGAATCTGGGCATGCAAGGTCAGGGCGCTGGAGCGCCTTCTTCGACCGTTATGTGCTGGTTGATACGTCCTGTTGTGCTCTTGGTTGAGGACTGCTCTCCTCAAGCGTGCAGGCTGCACCCGGCCACGATTCGGTGCAATAGGGGCAGCACACGAATCTGTGGATAACGCTGCGACAAGGAAAATCGGCGAAAGTTCGGCCTCATTCCCGACGAAAATTTCCGCCGCGCCGCGCCATGGCGTGATTGATGATCAGGATTGTCAGCGCCGTCCATGTCAACGCCACGTCAACGCGCATACGCCGTTTTGGCGCGGTCGATGCTGGTGAAAGCAGGTCAATGTCGGTCATTGTCGGGATGGAAAATGCGCGAAATCAAAGGCTTGGCGCGTAAGCCGTTGAAATGGCTAACCTATTGGAATCGCTGGGGTTTTGGCTCATAACCTGAAGGTCACAGGTTCAAATCCTGTCCCCGCAACCAAAATTACCAAATATATCAAACGCTTGGCGTGAGGTATAATAATACCACAGGCCGTTTTGCGTTTTACATCAACGCCACATCAACACCCCACCCGAATTTTGACGTTCGACCACGCTCGCGCGTATCCGCCGACATTGAGCGGCAATCGCGGGCATCAGGAACCCGTGTTCCGGTCATGGCGGGCGGCGATCCACTGGCTGAGGGTCTTCACCTCGGCCGCGCTGAAGCCCGTCGCCATGGCATCCGACACAATTTGCATCGTCGCCCGATCATCTGGCGCCGTCGACTTGGCGGGCCAGGATGATCTGAAATGCCCGCAGGCATAGCTGAAGCCCGCCGCCCAATCCCGCATCGCCATCTTGCTTCGTTTCGATATGGCTGCCGTAAACTGCGCAGGGTGGGTTGCATGTTCGACGCAGGCGTTGGCACGCATCATGATCAGGTCGGCGAAACGCTGGATCGTGTCAGGCCCGAGGGTGGTAATCGCGCTCCCAAGGATTTCCGGCAGCCATCGGTTCGGTGCGATCAGCTTCGGTGCCAGGGTGATTGCCATCAGGAAGCCATCGATCCAGTCCGCCGTGACAGCTGAGCCCTTCACGAGGCGGGCCAGTTCGCCCTTGCGTTCAGGTTCAGGCTCTTCGGCCTGGTCCACCAGGTCTTCGAGCGTGGCGGCCTGATCGACGTCCGGGTCATCAAAAATCCAGGCCTCAACGGTCTGATCATGGACATCAGCCATGACCGGGATCTTCTTCAGGTCCCGCCCGTCGCGCAGCGCCATGGCCGTTGCGGTGAAGCTTTCCGCATCGGCGTGATCTGCGTCCGCAAGGACGTCGGCACCCCGTGCGACCAGCCTTGCCCAGAAGTCGCGCCGCGTCTCCAGCCATTTCCATAGCGCGGCGTCGAGCGCACGCTGGCTGTGCGCGCCCTCAATCAACTCCTGCGCGTCATCACATTCCTCGAACCAGCTTTGGACAATGCCGTGCCGATTCCACCAGTCTTTGCTCGCATTGATCAGCTTGCCGCGCGCTTGTGCGGAAAGGCTGCCGATGCGTTTCGCGGCGGGCAGCGCTGCGATCAGCGCCTCGGTCGTCACGGGTTCGGGGCGCAACGCCGAAAACCCGCAAAGTTCGGCCACTTCAATAAGGCCCGGGGCGGGCGGCAGGTCGGCGGAAAGGCCATCGGCCAGCGCCATGGACAAGGCATGTTCAAGCCACGCAACCGAGGCCTTCGCAGTGTCCGTCTCATCCATCACGCGCTGGAGCAGTGCTTTCTGCTCGGTCACCGAGCGGCACGGTATCGCGTAGGCGTCTTTCACGCCGTGGCTCTGCTTCAGCAGGAGCATGGCAACTTTGCGGCCCCCGCCTGATTGCAAGGCGATGCAGATGCTCTGCGCGCCGCCGCCATCGGGTAGCGTGGCCATGATGTTGTGAATGGTCCACGGCTTGACCGATGCTCCCGTTGCAAGTCCGGAGCGCATGGCGACCTTCAGGGCCTGATCGACGGCGGCTCGCGCGTCGTCATCGGGCATCCAGCTGCGCAACATCACCATCTTGCCTGCCACGTCGGCCGAGAGCCCGTCTGCGCAAGCCCGATCCGCAAGGGCGCGGGTGGCCGAGAGGCGGATCGATGCTGCGGGATCAAGCAGCCAGAAACATGCCAGTCTGGTGTGGATCGGCTCTGGCCGCTCCACCGACCAGGCGATGACAAGCGCGCGCATTTCGGGTGGCATGGCGGGAAACGTCTCGGTCAGGGCGGCGTGCAGCGCGAGCGGGTCACCTTCGGACTGCGCGATCAGATCACGAAACAGACCATCCAGCATCGCTTCGGCGGCGGCCCGGTCCTGCGGGGCAGCGCCCCTGTCTGCCGAATCCAGGTCGTCCGCCGACAATTCCAGCGCTGCGGGCGCTTCCAGGCCGTTCCGCGCCCAGACGCGGGCCAGCACCAGGCGATGGAAAGGTCTCAGCTTCCGTTGACCCGCGGCCAACCCGACAGCGTCCGTCACGGCCTTCAGGAATGCGTCACCGCGCTTCTTGCGGTTCTCCCGCGCCATGCGCGCGCCGTCCAGCACCGAGCCGAGCAGCTCCGTGAGCGGTTCCAGTTCCGGTGCAGCTTCGTCGGTCGCGCAGAGGCGCGCGATCAGCTGTCCGCCCAGCGCAGGCCGATGCAGCAGAGCAAAGCTCGCGCGATCGAGGATTTCGCGGCGGCCATCGAAGTCATCGTGCAGCCGGGCCAGTTCCGCCAGTGTTGTTTCAAGCTGTTTCTGTGCCACACAGTATATTTCCCTGAGTTGAGTTCATACGGATTTGGAAATAGCTTATTGGCCGGGCTCGGTATTGTCACTGGCCTCCGCTGCAACCGCGATCACTGTGCAAATCGGGCCGAGCCGGGACCAGATGTCCTCAAGGATCGCGATCAGTTCCGAGTCCGCCAGTTCGGTATCCGCCACATAGGCTCGCCATTGCGTCTGCCGGATCGGATCGCGCCCAAACGCGTCGGATAACCCGTCCGGGCGCAGCCGCGGCACTGCGGTCGTACGTCGTTCAAAGGTGTTCCGGATCGTCTTCGCGAGATCGTCGGTTTCGATCGGGATCGCTCTGGGCAAGGTGACCAGATCGTAGAAGTCCTTCATGCGGCTGTTGGCGAGGCCCAGCGCGACGACCGCGTGGAATTTCTCGGCGATGACGGTGGCGGGCGAATAGGCGCGGATCGTCGCGGGCGGAAAATCCAGCAGCGAGTCATAGGCGACCTGGTATTGCGGATCCCCGAGGGCATCCCCAAAACCGAGATCGATCACGACCGGGATCCGGGTTGCCCCGAGATGTGCCGTCGTCCGGAGCCGCATGCCGCCATAGACCTGGTCCTCGCGAATAAGCATCGCGGTGAGGTTTGCCGCGTCGAAGACCAGCCCATCCTCGGCATCGATGGCGAGGATTTCTGCAAAGGCTGAGCGCAGGCTGGCTTCATCGTCTGGCCCAAACGCCAGAAAGTCGATGTCGCGCGTGAAGCGGCCGGTGTCGGCAGTCCAAAGCGTGACCAGGAGCCCGCCTTTCAGGACGAAGCGATCACGGTAACTGGACAGCGACAGGCGATAGAGCAGGCGTTCCAGCCCGAATGCGACGAGTACGACATCGAAGACCTGTCCCTGTGCCCGGGCGAGGTTCAGGAGCCGTTGCCTCACCGAGGCCGCCCTGTTGGCAGGAGGCCTAGTCATTTGCGGTCAGCGCCTCGAGATAGGGCTGCATCTGTTTCCAGGCTCCGTTCTTCTGTGCGGCAGCGGCCAGTTTCCCCGGCGTTGCCTTGCGCTCGTTCAGCGCGGTCTTCAGCGCGCCGATCGCAGCCGAACGGTCCACGAGCTTGGGCAGCCGAAATGCATCAGCGATGGTCTTGGTCACCGAATAGACCCGCAGCTCGGCACCCCCGACCACATGCGTTTCGATAGAGTCAGACAGATAGGGCTCGCGGAACCGCACCACCCTGATGGGGGGATACGCGATCTTCGGGGCCCAGTCCCTGGTGCCAATGGCGATCCAGACCTTGCGGGGAAGAAGGTCCGTCAGCCCGTGAAACGCAAGGGCCGACGTCAGGCAGATGACCACCTTGGGCGCACGCTTGGCCACTTCCACAAGGGCTGCATGCGCGTCGGGAGGGCTGTCAGGAAGCTGATACAGTCCTCGTCCGATCCGAAGGATCATTCCGGCGTCGACCGCCCGCGAAACTGTCGTCGCGGCGACGCCAATGTCTTTGAGTTCCCGGGCACGTGCGGGGCTGTGCGCTTCGAGATGCACAAGCAGGCGATCGAGCTGTCCGGTCTCGGCAGGCATCAATGTTACGAATCCTTGGTATAAACGTCTAGGCGTCCGAGGAAATGTAACAAAACGGGCAAGGCAAGGCAACCTGCGCGCGGGAGCTCACGGCAATTTCGGGATCGGGATGAATGGGGGGCGTGCCTGGTTTGCGCGAAGTATGGCTGCTGACGCGGGCGGTGGTCCAGGCTATGATATCTCATGACCTTTGCATTCTACGACCTTGAGACAACCGGCCTTTCACCTGCCTTCGATCAGCCCCTGCAATTTGCGGCTATTCTCACGGATGACCACTTCAGGGAAATCGAGCGGGTCAATCTGCGCTGCCGGATTGAGCCGCATATCATCCCGTCCCCTTGGGCGCTGGCTGTCACAGGCGTGTGCCCAGCGCAACTGCTGGATCCGGCCCTGCCGACACTTTTCGAGTTCACGCAAGAGGTCGGCATGTTGATTTGCACTCAGAAGTGACCCGGGTAGGGGCGTAATTTTCACTGAGAATT
>CAYQPD010000145.1:0-6372 GCA_964419305.1 uncultured Rhodobacter sp. | reverse complement strand
GCATAGATGCGCTCCCACGCCGGATCGGCATAATGCACGGTCAGCCGCGCCGGGCTCATGTCGCCGGGAGGCGGCATCACCACTTTCGCGGTGGCCCCCAGCAGATTGGTGCCCAGCACCCGCCGCAGCGGCTGGGAAAAGCCACCGGCGCTGTATTGGGTCAGCGGGCTGGGATCGGGAAAGCCGCAATCCCAGGCTGGCGCGCGGCGCGACTGACGCGAGGCATAGCGGTGCACCGCCCAGGCCGATCCCGAGGCAGAAACCGCGATGAACAGGAACACCAGCAGACCGTTGTAGGAACTGCGCGCCTCGGCGATCGGAACCGTCGTGAACCAGGCCTGGCTCATCTGTGTCGGCAGCCGCGCGCCCAGCACGGCGTCAACCACCGGCGCCAGGCAATCCAGCACCACGCCGGGGAAAATGCCCGCCAGCACACAGACCGCCGCCAGCATGGCCATTGCCGTCAGCGAAAAGCGGTCCACCTCGACCGCATCGCGCGCGCCGTCCGAGCGCGGTCGCCCGAGAAACCCGACCCCATAAATCCGCACGAACGCCGCCGCCGCCAACGCCGCCGCCAGCGCCAGCAAGCCCCCCGCCGCCGGAATCATCAACTGCAACCCGCCCTGCGGGATGCCGGGGCTCATCAGCACCGCCTGAAACAGCAGCCATTCCGAGGCAAACCCGTTCAGCGGTGGCAGCGCCGAAATTGCCAGCACCCCGATCAGCACCAGAAAGCTGGTCACCGGCATGCGATGGATCAGCCCGCCCAGCCGGTCAAGATCGCGCAGGCCGGTGGCATTCAGCACCGCCCCCGCCGCCATGAACAGCAGGCTCTTGAACGCCATGTGGTTGAAGATGTGAAACAGCGCCGCCGTGAAGGCCAGAGCCCCGGCCGCCATCATGCCATTGGCGCGGAACGCCAGCGCCAAGCCAAGTGCTGCAAAGATCACGCCGATGTTCTCGATCGTGCTGTAGGCCAGGGCGCGCTTGAGGTCGCGCTCCAGCACCGTCAGCAAAATGCCCAGCACCGCCGTCAGCGACCCCATCAGGATCACCGTCGGGGCGGCCCACCACGCCACCGGGCCAAGCAGATCGAACACCACCCGGATGAACCCATAAAGGGCGATCTTGGTCATCACGCCGCTCATCAGCGCCGAGACATGACTGGGGGCAGCCGGGTGCGCCAGCGGCAGCCAAACGTGCAGCGGCGCGATCCCGGCTTTCGACCCGGCCCCCAGCAGCATCAGCGCCAGGATCACCGCCGCCATCACCGGCGAGCGTGCGCCCGCCCGGATCGCGTCAAACCCGTAAGCGCCATCCGGCCCGGCCAGCAGCCCGAAGGCCAGCAGCAAGGACATGGTGCCGAAACCCGCCATCGTCAGATAGACATAGCCCGCCTTCTGGGTGGCCTCGGCGCGGTGATCGGCCAGCACCAGCGCCCACGACAGCAGCGACATCACCTCCCAGCACAGCAGAAAGGTGAAGGCATCCGCCGCCAGCACCACCAGCGCCATCGCGCCCAGAAACGGCGGGTAGAACGGCAGCACCCGCAGGGGCGCGTGTTCGTGCCGCCCGTAGCCGATCGCGAAAATGCTGATCACCCCGCCGCCAAGCCCGAGGATCAGCAGGAAGAACGCCGCCAGCATATCGACATGCAGATGGGCCCCAAGCCAGGGCAGCCCCATCGGCAGCACCAGTTCGGGGCCGGTGCCAAAACCGAACAGCACCACCAGCGCAATCAGCGCCAGGATCCAGCACAGCCCACTCGCCGCCGCATAGACAAAGTTTGAAAGCCGCGACCAGCGCTGCGCCATCACCGCCACCGGCCCAAGGATCAGCAACGCCCCGGCCACCAGTGCTGCGAAATCAACTGCCGACATCGCCTGCCCCATCGTTTTTCACCCACGCATCGCCGGCGCGGACCGATCCTGACACGACGTAACCATCCGGGGATTCCGCCCTTCATGCGCTGGCTGACGTGTAGAGCCTCGGTTCCGGGGTGTAAACACCGTTTGCAGCCCCGAATCGCGTTATGTTTCCAGCCCGCCTCAGGGAATTTGCCCGCCCCATGGCCCCCCCGGCAGCGCCCGGCACCGTGTGGCGTGTTCGGCCCTTGCCGCCGCCCGCGGGAACGGTGATGATCCGGCAGCCTCTGCCCACGGCGGCAGCCGCCCTCCTTGCTTATGAGTGTCACATGACCGCCACCAGCCATCTGTTCTACCAGACCTCCGCCCACCGCCCGGTGCTGGCGCGGGCCCGCGGCATCTACATGTGGGATACCGACGGCCAGCGCCATATCGACGGATCATCAGGGGCGATGGTCAGCAACATCGGCCATTCCGACCCGCGCGTGCTGGAGGCGATGCGCGCGCAGATGGCGAAATCGACCTTCGGCTACCGCCTGCACTTCGAGACCGAACCGGCCGAGCTGCTGGCGACGAAACTCGCCGCGCTGTCGCCCGAGGGCATGGAGAAGGTGTTTTTCGTCTCGGGCGGATCGGAAGCGGTCGAGGCCGCGATCAAGCTGGCGCGCCAGTATGCGGTCACGGTCGGGCAAGGCACGCGCTGGAAAGTGATCTCGCGCCACCCCAGCTATCACGGCGCGACCCTTGGCGCGCTGGCGCTGACCGGCTACGACCCGCTGACCGCGCCATTCCTGCCGATGATGCAGGCCATGCCCAAGATCCCCGCCCCGCGCGCCTGGCTTGACGGTCTGGACCCGGCTGATCCCGCCACCGGCGCGCATTACGCTGCCATGCTGGAAGCAAAGATCATCGCCGAAGGGCCGGACAGCGTGCTTGCCTTCATCGTTGAGCCGGTCGGCGGGGCCTCGACCGGGGCGCTGGTGCCACCGGCGGGTTACATGGCCGCGGTGCGCGAGATCTGCACCCGCCACGGGGTGCTGCTGATCCATGATGAAGTCATGTCGGGCGGCGGCCGCACCGGGCGGTTCTGGGGCGCCGATCACTGGGGGGTGGTGCCCGACATCATCGCGATCTCGAAAGGCTTCGGCGCGGGCTATGTGCCGCTGGGCGCGATG
Source organism: uncultured Rhodobacter sp. (assembly GCA_964419305.1). Lineage (GTDB taxonomy): Bacteria > Pseudomonadota > Alphaproteobacteria > Rhodobacterales > Rhodobacteraceae > CAYQPD01. The sequence continues at coordinate 3,332 of CAYQPD010000145.1, read as the reverse complement.
ATCGCGCACGACCGGCTGGTGGACGCGGTGCTGGGGGCCGGGGGCTTCATGCACGGCCACACCTATGCCGGCAACCCGCTGGCCTGTGCGGCGGGGCTGGCGGTGCTGGAGGTGATCGAGGCCGACGGGCTGATCGCCAACGCGGCCACGGTGGGGGCCACGCTGAAGGCGCGGCTGGGCGCGCTGATGCAGCGCTATCCCTTCATCGGCAACGTGCGCGGCGAAGGGCTGCTGCTGGCGTTCGAGCTGGTGGCCGACCGCGCCAGCCGCGCCCCGCTGCCCCGCGCGATGAACGCTTACGCCGAGCTGGTCGAGCTGGCCTATCAGGCCGGGCTGATCATCTATTCGCGGCGCTCGCGCGGCGGCACCGAGGGCGATCACTTTCTGGTCTGCCCGCCGCTGATCACCACCCCCGCCCAGGTGGACGAGATCATGGCGCTGCTGACCACCGCCCTCGACCAGTTTGCCGACCGTTTCGCCCCCGCCCTGGCACGGCTTGGCTGAGGCTGCAGCGTGAGCAAGATCATCATCACCTGCGCGGTCACCGGCTCGATCCATACCCCGTCGATGTCGCCCCATTTGCCGGTCACCCCGGCCCAGATCGCGGATCAGGCGATTGCGGCGGCGCGCGCCGGGGCCGCGATCCTGCACCTGCACGCCCGCCACCCGGTCACCGGCCAGCCCTCGTCCGATCCGGCCGATTTCATGGCCTTCCTGCCCAGGGTCAAGGCCGGGTGCGACGCGGTGATCAACCTGACCACCGGCGGCTCGGCGGTGATGACGCTGGCGCAGCGCCTGGCTGCCCCGCTGGCGGCGGCACCCGAGATGTGCTCGCTCAACATGGGCAGCATGAATTTTGCGCTTTACCCGATGCTTGGCAAACCGCGGACCTGGCTGCACGACTGGGAACAGCCGTTCCTCGCCAACTCGGACGATCTGGTCTTCAAGAACACCCCGCGCGACATCGAAGCCGTGCTGCGCCAGATGGGGGTCGAGCGTGGCGCGCGCTTCGAGTTCGAATGCTATGATGTGGGCCACCTTTACATGCTGCGCCATTTTGCCGACCGCGGGCTGGTCACGGCCCCGATCTTCATCCAGTTCGTGCTGGGGGTGCTGGGCGGGATCGCCGCCGAACCCGAGCACCTGACCCACCTCAAGACCACCGCCGACCGGCTGTTCGGGGCCGATTACCGCTTTTCGGTGCTGGCGGCGGGGCGCCAGCAGATGGCGCTGGCGGCGATGTCGGCGGCGATGGGCGGGCATGTGCGGGTCGGGCTGGAGGATAATCTGTTCATCGCCAAGGGTCGGCTGGCCCGCGACAACGCCGAGCAGGTGATGAAAATCCGCAGCATTGTCGAGGGTTTGGGGCGCGAAGTTGCAACCCCGGATGAAGTGCGCGCGATGCTGGGTCTGAAAGGCCCCGCCGAGGTGGGGTTTTGAGCGCGACCCTGATCCGGCTGGCCGGGCCGCAGGATGCGGGCTTGGTGAGCCTCGCCCTGCGCGCGCTTTCGCACGACACCAATGATACCCACCGCGCCAGCGACGCGCTGATTGCCGCCGCCGGGTTCGGGGCGCATCCGGCCTATCTGGCGCTGCTGGCCGAAGCCGGGGGCACGGTGGTCGGGCTGGCGCTGTTCTCGCCGTTTCTTTCCACCACCCGCGGCAAGGTCGGGGCCTATGTCTCGGACCTCTGGGTCGATGCCAGCCAGCGCGGGCAAGGCCTGGGGCCGCGCCTGCTGGCGGCGGCGCGTGATACCGCGCGCGACCGCTGGGGTGGCGCTTTTCTGCGTCTCGCGGTCTATCACGACAACCCGCGTGCGATGGAATTCTACGCCCGACTGGGGTTCATCGCGACCGAGGGCGAGCACTGGATCGCGCTTGACGGCGCAGCATTGGAGACTTTGGCATGAAGGCATTTCTTGATCCGCGTCAGGCGCTGCATGACCCCAAGCACTTCATGGCCAATGGGGCGGTGCTGCCCAACCCCGAGCAACCGCGCCGGATTGCCGTGCTCACCGAGGCAGCACAGGCGGCGGGCTGCACCTTTGGCCCCCCCACCGATCACGGCATGGCCCCGCTGGCCGCTGTGCACTCGCCCGAATACCTGAGCTTCCTGCAAACCATCCATCAGCGCTGGTCGCGCATCCCGGGTGCTGCGGACGAGGTGATCCCCAACATCCACCCCGACCGGCGCAGCGCCGCCTATCCCAAGTCTGCCGTCGGTCAGGCCGGGTTTCATCAGGCCGACACCGCCTGCCCGATTGCCGCCGGCACCTGGCAGGCCGCCTACTGGTCGGCGCAGACGGCGCTGAGCGCGGTGGACGCGGTGCTGGCGGGCGCGCCCGCCGCCTATGCCCTGTGCCGCCCGCCGGGCCACCATGCCTTTGCCGATCTGGCGGGCGGCTTCTGCTTTCTCAACAATACCGCGATTGCGGCGCAGGCCCTGCTGCGCGCGGGGCGGCACCCGGCGGTGCTTGATGTCGATGTCCACCATGGCAACGGCACCCAAGGCATCTTCTACCACCGCCGCGATGTGCTGACGGTCTCGATCCACGCCGACCCCGAGCGTTTCTACCCGTTCTTCTGGGGCACCGCGCAGGAGCGTGGCGCGGGCGAGGGGCGCGGCTGCAACCTCAACCTGCCGCTGCCGCGCGGCACCGATGACGCGGCCTATCTCGCGGCCCTGGCCACCGCGCTGGCGCGCATCGCAGCGTTCGGCGCGGACGTGCTGGTGCTGGCACTGGGGCTTGACGCGCATGTCAACGACCCGTTCAAGGGCTTTGCCGTCACCACCCCCGGCTTTGCCCGCATCGCATCCGCCATCGCCGCCCTTGGCCTGCCTTGCGTGATCGTGCAGGAAGGCGGCTATCTGTCGCCCGATCTGGGGGCAAACCTGACCAGCTTCCTGGCCGGGTATCAAGGCACCTGACCCAGCCCCGCCGGGCCGAGGCAAGACCTTGCCCGAACTCAATTCGCCAACCTTCAGCACAGCCCGGACACGACCGACCGCCATGCCCCACAACAACACCAACGCCCCCACCCCGCGCCCCGAGGTTCTGACCCGCCCGAAACTTGAAGGCGGGCGGCGGTTCAAACTGGCCACCCCGTTTCAGCCGGCCGGCGATCAACCAAGCGCAATTGCCGAACTGACGGCGGGCATCATGGCGGGCGAGCATGATCAGGTGCTGCTGGGGGCGACTGGCACCGGCAAAACCTTCACCATGGCCAAGGTGATCGAGGCCACCCACCGCCCGGCCATCATCCTGGCCCCCAACAAGACCTTGGCCGCGCAATTATACGGCGAATTCAAGGCCTTCTTTCCCGACAACGCG
>CAYQPD010000144.1:4168-6425 GCA_964419305.1 uncultured Rhodobacter sp. | reverse complement strand
TCGACCTCGCCCATCAGCGGCGATTCGTAGGTGGAATACATGTAAGGAGTCTGGGCCTCGAATTCGGCAGCACAGGTGTCGATGCGCTTGAACACCGCATGCACCCCCAGCCGCAGCCGGGCCCGGCGCACCTGTGATTCGTCGCGCCCGGTCAGGGTGGCCAGCCTGGCGTCGGTGAAGCCGAACATCTTGAGCCGCCGCAGCCCCGCTTCGGTCAGCGGCAGGCCGGTCATGCGGATTTCGGCTTCCAGATCAATGATTTCGCGAATCCGGGCCAGAAACCACGGGTCATAAGCGGTGGCGGCATGGATGTCGGCATCACTCAGCCCGTGGCGCATCGCCTGGGCAATGACCCGGATGCGGTCGGGGGTCTGGTGCGACAGGGCGCTCAGGATCGCGGCGCGGTCGGGCGCACCTTCGATCGCGATCTCGTCAAAGCCGGTCAGGCCGGTTTCCAGACTGGCCAGCGCCTTTTGCAGGGATTCATGGATGGTGCGACCGATCGCCATCACCTCGCCCACCGATTTCATCGCGGTGGTCAGCTCGGCCTTGGCGCCGGGAAATTTCTCGAAGGCAAAGCGCGGGATCTTGGTCACCACGTAGTCGATCGCCGGCTCGAAACTGGCCGGCGTCACGCGGGTGATGTCGTTGTCAAGCTCGTCCAGGGTGTAGCCGACTGCCAGCTTGGCCGCGATCTTGGCAATCGGAAAGCCGGTGGCCTTGGACGCCAGCGCCGAGCTGCGGCTGACGCGCGGGTTCATCTCGATCACCACCATGCGGCCGTCCGCCGGGTTGATCGCCCATTGCACGTTCGAGCCGCCGGTTTCCACCCCGATCTCGCGCAGCACGGCGATCGAGCCGTTGCGCATCATCTGGTATTCCTTGTCGGTCAGGGTCAGCGCCGGGGCGACGGTGATGCTGTCGCCGGTATGCACCCCCATCGGATCGACGTTCTCGATCGCGCAGATGATGATGGCGTTGTCGGCCCCATCACGCACCACCTCCATCTCGTATTCCTTCCAGCCCAGCAAGGACTCATCGACCAGAATCTGCGCCACCGGCGAGGCTTCCAGCCCCGAGCGGCAGATTGCCGCGAAATCGTCGCGGTTGTAGGCCACCCCGCCGCCGGTGCCGCCCAGGGTGAAGGCGGGGCGGATGATGGCGGGCAGGCCGACCGCCTCGATGGCGGCCATGGCGGCGCTGACCCCGGCGGCGATGTCATGTTTGCCGTTTGGCAGTTTCGGGGCGGTGATGATGGTGGCGCGCGGGTTTTCCAGCCCGATCCGGGTCATCGCCTCGCGAAACAGCTTGCGGTCCTCGGCCATCTCGATGGCCTGGCGGTTGGCCCCGATCAGTTCGACCCCGAAGCGCTCCAGCACCCCCGCCTCGGCCAGTGCCAGCGCGGTGTTGAGGCCGGTCTGCCCCCCCATGGTCGGCAGCAGCGCGTCGGGGCGTTCCTTTGCGATGATCTTCGCGACGATTTCCGGGGTGATCGGCTCGATGTAGGTGGCGTCGGCCAGACCGGGGTCGGTCATGATGGTGGCCGGGTTCGAGTTGACCAGCACCACCCGGTAACCTTCCTCGCGCAGCGCCTTGCAGGCTTGCGCGCCGGAATAATCGAACTCGCAGGCCTGCCCGATGATGATGGGCCCGGCCCCGATGATCATGATGGATTTGAGGTCGGTCCGTTTCGGCATGGGGCCCCCGCGCGCGCAAATTCCGCTGGGTTATAGACGCCTGCCGGGGCGGCGCAAGGCTTAAGCAAACGCCGCCCGGCCCGGCGGGACCGCGCGGCGCAAAAGCGACCGACCGGCGTCTGGGGGCACCGGTCGGCCATGATCGTCCGTCAGGCTTGGGGCTGGCGGGCGATCAATCGTCAAAGTAGCCATTGGCCGCGCCGCCGTGGCAGCCGACACAGTTCGAGATCGAACCGATGTTGGCGTTGCCGGCGGCCCTGTTGCGCAGGCGCTGGCCATGCTCGCGGGTGAACCAGAACATCTCGGTGATGCGCAGCGGCGGGTTGTTGGCGTTGACGCCGCGCGCCCGTGCGCTGTTCGACACCAGATAGTTTTCGATGTTGCGGGCGGTCTTGGCGTCAAGGCTGGCGTCTTCGCCGAAGTGGTTGGAAAGGTCACGCATGATCCCGCGCCAGGATTGCTGCGGCAGCAGTTGCGCCGGATAGGCCATGTGGCAGGCCGAGCACTCGGCCTGCGTCACGGGGTCCATCACCGCGCCGAAGCCGCCCTCATTCTCGTTT
>CAYQPD010000144.1:0-4068 GCA_964419305.1 uncultured Rhodobacter sp. | reverse complement strand
TTCTCGTTTCCGTCTTCCGCAAAGGCGACCCCGCCGAACGCGATTGTGGCGGCAGCCGCCAGGTTAAAGAGCAGTCGCGACATGAATATCTCCCTTGTCGTCAGATGGATTTCATATAGGCCAGAAAGTCGGCCTTCTCATTAGCTGTGCATTCCCGCCCCAGCACCGAGTTGCAGTTGCGCAGGAACCATTTCGCGACCTTGGCCGGATCGGTGAAGCGGTTGGGGTTGACGGAAAGCGCCATCGGATCGATCGGTTTGCCGGCCCGGGTCTTGCCCATGGCACGCGGATCCGATGTGTGGCAGGTGGTGCACGACGGGGTGTCGGGCTTGCCGCCGGCATGGGTGCCCTGGAACAGGGCCTTGCCCGCGTTGGCGTCGGCTGCGGCAAGCAGGGTGGGAGTGATCGCGAACGCCAGTGCCATCAGCAGCGCGCCGCTTTTCATACCGAGAGTCATCGTTAAGCTCCTTTTAGTTGAGAGATCATCTTAGGGTTGGGTGGAGGCCGAGGCGACGGCTGTCACCGGGGCGGGCAGGGTGATCGCGGCGGGGTAGAACCAGCCTTGCGCCGCGTCGGTATGGCAGGCGGCGCAATTGGCCTTGCTCAGCACCGGGGCGGCGGCAAAGCGGCTGTCGGGAATAGGGCGGTGGGTGGCAATCCAGAACGGGGTGGTGGTGATGTCCATCGGGCTGGCGGGGTTGACCGCAGCCAGCACATGGGCGGGCTTGGTGTCGGTGGCCTCGGCGGCGTTGGCCACCAGCCAGGCGGTAATTTCCCCCGCGAGGGTCGGGTCGATCGAGGCATCCTCGCCGAAGTGATCGTCCAGCGTGGCCATCACCGCGCGCCAGCTTGCGGCCGGCAGCAGGCTGGGGTGGTAGGCGGCGTGGCAATCGGCGCAGTTGGCGGCGTAGTCGGTCCCGGCCATGTCAACCGGCACACCGGCCACCGGGCGCTTCATGCCGACCACCGCGACCGCCGCCGTCGCCGCCGTGATCACCGCGACAAGCGCCAGCGTCATTGCGGGCCGGGCGGTGGCAACCGCCAACCCGTGGCGGGTGCGCGGCAGCGCCGCCTTGTGCCCGGTGACCATCGAACGGACCAGGTTTTCGCGGGTGCGGAAGCTTTCAAACAGCGCGCCCCCGATGTGCAGCGCCACCAGCGCCAGCAGCAGCCAAGCGGCCAGCCGGTGCACAAGGTGCGCCACCATCGCGGGGGAATAGGCGATCAGCGCCTTGGCCGGGCCGGCCTTGAACTCGCCACCCAGCACCAAGAGGCCGGTCACGCCGAGGATGGTCAGAAAGACCAGCAGCCAGACGATCATCCAGCCGCCAAGCGGGTTGTGGCCAAGGTGACGCTCGGCCCGGCCGGTTGCCATCTCGCGCAGGTGTTCAAGCAGGGCCACCGGGCCGACCAGGAATTCGCGAAAGCGCGCCGGGCCGGTGCCGACAAAGCCCCACACCAGCCGGGTCAGCACCGCGATGCCGATCACGATGCCGACGGTGGCATGCGGCATGATCCAGCGCCCGCCGCCGACCAGTCCGCTCCAGGCGGCGAAGCCGACCGACAACACGATGGTCCAGTGCAGCACCCGGATCAGCGGATCCCAGACGCGGTGGGTTGCGGTCTCGGGTTCCGAGCCGGCGATGGTAAGGGCGATGGATTCGATCTTGCTCATGATGTCTCATTTAGTCGCAAGAACCTTACGCCAAGCTGAATGCCGCAGCGGACGGCGCAAAAATTGTGGGCGATGGTCGGACTGGGGCGCGCCAAGGTCGCAAATCACCTGCAAGGTGCTGCAAATCTGGTGGCAGCGGGGGCGGGATCGTCCTAGGTCAGCCGACAGATTCGACACGGAAAGGCTGTGACGCATGATCCTGTGTGAAAGCGGCCCCGAGGGCGGACCGGCGCTGTTTGCCGGTGCGCTAGACCATGTGGTGGCCGATGATGCGAGCGCCGTGGCCCCGGCGCTGGCGCGGCTGGACCAGTTGCGCGCGCAGGGGTTGTGGATTGCGGGCTATGCCGCCTACGAGGCCGGGCTGGCGCTGGAGCCACGGCTTGCAGCGCTGATGCCCGACCGGCGCGACGGGCCGCTGCTGGCGTTCGGTGCCTACGCAGCACCGCAGGATGCGGGCGCGGTGCTGGCGCAGGCGGCGGATCAGGCCGGGGCGGCGCGGCTGGCCCCGCGGCACCCGCTGATCAGCCGGGCGGATTATGGCGCGGCTTTTGCCAAGGTGGCCGACTACATTGCGGCCGGGGATTGCTATCAGATCAACCTGACCTTTCCGTTCGAGTCCCGCCTTGAATCGGGCACGCCGCTGGGGCTTTACGGCGCACTCCGGGCGCGGCAGGCGGTGGGGTTTGGCGCTTACGCCGATCTTGGCACCGCGCCGGTGGTGATTTCACGCTCGCCCGAGCTGTTCTTTGCGGTCGATGCTGCTGGCCGGATCGAGGCGCGCCCGATGAAGGGCACCGCGCCGCGCAGCAGTGACCCGACCGTTGATGCGCATCTGGCCGAGGCGCTGCGCACCTCGCCAAAGGATCGGGCCGAGAACCTGATGATCGTCGATCTGCTGCGCAACGACATCGCGCGGATCAGCGCGGTCGGGTCGGTGCGGGTGCCCGAGCTTTTCACCATCGACTCGTTTGCCACGGTGCATCAGATGTCGTCGCGGGTGGTGGGGCAACTGGCCGGTGCGCCGGGGTTGGCGGGGCTGATGGCGGCGCTGTTTCCGTGCGGCTCGATCACCGGCGCGCCGAAGATCAGGGCGATGGAGATCATCCGCGAGGTGGAAAGGCACCCGCGCGGGGTTTACTGCGGCGCAATCGGCTGGATGGCCCCGGATGGGCGCGCCAGCTTTGCCGTGGCGATCCGCACCCTGCGGCTGTTCCAAGGCGGGCGGGTGGTGCTTAACGTCGGCGGCGGCGTAGTTTATGACAGCACCGAACCGGGGGAATGGGAGGAAGCGCTGTGGAAAGCCCGCTTTGCGGATCTGAGCCCGATCTGAAGCTGATCGAGACCCTGCTTTGGGATGGTGCGGGCTTCACGCGGCTGGCGCGGCATCTGGCGCGGCTGGAACGCTCGGCACGGATGCTGGGCTGGGGCTGCGATCCGGTGGTGGTGGCGGCAGCGCTGCGTGGCGCTGCTCCGCTTACGCCTGCCCGGATGCGGCTGACCCTGGACGCGGCGGGGCAGGTGCAGGTGACGGCGGCGGCGCTGCCTGCGGCGCGGCCGCTGTGGCGGCTGGGGCTGGCCGATGCGCGGCTCGATGCCGATGACCCGTGGCTGCGGGTCAAATCGACCCGGCGCGGCGCCTACGATGCGGCGCGGGCGGCGCTGGTGCCGGGGTTGGACGAGGTGGTGTTTCTCAACCAGCGCGGCGAGGTCTGCGATGGCACCATCACCACGCTGTTTTTTGATGCGGGCACCGGGCTGTGCACCCCGCCGCTGACCTCGGGCCTGCTGCCCGGCGTGCTGCGCGAGGAGCTGCTGGCGCGTGGCCGCTGCTTTGAGTCGGTGCTGGCGGGGGCCGACCTGCCCCACGTCCGGCTGTGGCTCGGCAATTCCCTGCGCGGGCTGAGCCCGGCCACATGGGCGGGTCAGGCCTTGTAAAGGTAATCGCGGGTCAGCGGCACCGCGTCCTGGCGGTGCGCAAGCTGAATTTGGAACACGCACTGGCCGTAGTGGCGGAAGGTCATTTCCGAGGCGGTCAGGTAATAGCGCCACATCCGGCAGAAGCGGTCGTCGTAAAGCGCCGCAGCGCGGTCGATGTTGGCTTCGAACCGGCTGCGCCAGTGACGCAGGGTCTCGGCGTAATGCAGCCGCCAGACCTCGATGTCGGTGGTCCAGAGACCGCTGGACTGCACCGCCGGCATCACTTCCGACAGCGCCGGGCAATAGCCGCCGGGGAAGATATACCTGGTGATCCACGGGCTGGTGATTCCCGGCGGCGTGGTGCGCCCGATGGTATGGATCAGCGCCACGCCGTCAGGGGCCAGCAGATCGCGCACCTGGCGGAAATAGGTGCGGTATTGCGGCACGCCGACATGCTCGAACATGCCGACCGAGAC
>CAYQPD010000143.1:1432-6450 GCA_964419305.1 uncultured Rhodobacter sp. | reverse complement strand
GCCGCGCGCCCTGGTGGCGCGGCATCGGGGTCGGCGGTATCGGCTTCGGGCTGGGGCTGGGGGCGCTGGCGGCGTTCGGGTCGGTGCTGGCCTTCACCTGGGGCTCGCGCGCCTCCGTCACGGCCTTTCCCACCCTCACCGCGATCGGCCGCACCACCATCACCCTTTCGGGCGCGGCGATCGTCACCCTTGCCGCCGCCCTTGCCGCCAACGCCCTTGGCGCGGATACAACCGACTGGGCGGCGATCGGCCCGCGCGAGATCGGCGCGCTGGTGCTTTACGCCGTCACCGGGCTGGCGCTGTCGCAGGTGCTGTGGATCCTGTCGGTCGGTCAGCTTGGCATCGGTCTGGCCAGCCTGCACATCAACGCCGCCCCGTTCTACGTCATGGCGATCCTTTACGCCCTCGGCGGCCCGTGGAACGCCACGCAGGCGCTTGGGGCCGCCATCGTCGGCGTGGGGGTGCTGATCGCGCAAATCCCGCCCCGCCCCACCCGCCGGTAGCCCGATGCAAAGCCTCAGCCAGTCGCCCACCGATCCCGCCTTCGTGCAAGACCCCTACGCCTTTTACCGCCGCGCCCGCGCCCTTGGCCCGTTCTTCTTGTGGCGCGATTACGGCCTGCCCTGCGCCACCGCCAGCGCCGCCGTCAACGCCCTGCTGCGCGACCGCCGCCTTGGGCGCGAGCAACCCGCCGACCAGCGCCGAAGTGTCCCCGATCATCTGGCGCCGTTCTACGCCGTCGAGGCCCATTCCATGCTGGAACTCGAGCCACCCCGCCACACCCGCCTGCGCAATCTGGTGCTGCGCGCCTTCACCTCGCGCCGCATCAATGCGCTGGCCCCCGAGATCGCCCGGCTCAGCCATGATCTGATCGACGCAATGCCTGCGGGCGAATGCGATCTGCTGGCCACTTTTGGTCAGCACCTGCCGGTGATCATCATCGCCCGCCTGCTGGGGGTGCCCGAAGCGCTGGCCCCCGATCTGCTGGCCTGGTCGAACGCCATGGTCGGCATGTATATGGCCGGTCGCACCCGCGAGGCCGAAGACCGCGCGGTGGCCGCGACCGAGGCCTTTGTGGCCTTTCTGCGCGGCTATATCGACCGCCGCCGCACCCGTCCCGCCGACGACCTGATCACCCACCTGATTGCGGCCGGGCAGGACGGCGACCGCCTGACCCCGGACGAGCTGATCACCACCTGCATCCTGCTCTTGAACGCCGGTCACGAGGCCACCGTCCACAGCCTCGGCAATGGCGTCAAGACCCTGCTTGAAGCCCACACTCCGCCTGCCGCCCTCGCCCCCGAACGCGTCGCGGCCACGGTCGAGGAAATCCTGCGTTTCGACCCGCCGCTGCACCTTTTCACCCGCTACGCCTACGACGACGTCGAGATGATGGGCCAGACCTTTGCCAAAGGCAGCCAGATCGGCCTGTTGCTGGCCGCCGCCAACCGCGACCCCGCCGCCTTTGACGCCCCCGACCGCTTCGATCCCGACCGCCCGGCCAAGCCGCACGCCAGCTTCGGCGCCGGTCTGCACTTCTGCGTCGGCGCGCCCCTGGCCCGGCTCGAGCTGCAAACTGCCCTGCCGATCCTGTTCCAGCGCCTGCCCGGCCTGCACCTGCGTGAGGCACCGCGCTACGCCAACGTGTTCCATTTTCACGGGCTGAAACGCCTGATGGTCGCGGCTGAATAAGATTCTTACTGGCTCAAATATCCCGGGGGTCGGGGGGCAGCGCCCCCCGCCGCCCTACACCGGCAGCACCGTCGTCGCCTTGATCTCTTCCATGCTCAGCAGCGCCGTCACATTGTAAATCCGCACCTCGGCAATCAGCGCCTGATAGAAGCTGTCATAGGCCCGCGCGTTCTTGACCCGCACCTTCAGGATATAGTCGATGTCGCCCGCCAGGCGGTGGGCCTCCAGCACTTCGGGGCGCTCGCGCAGCACGGTCAAAAACTTCTGCTGCCAGCCCGCCTCGTGTTCGCTGGTGCGGATCAGCACGAAGAAACAAGCCTCCAGCCCCAGCGCCTCGGGGTCAAGCAGGGCCGTCTGGCGCAGGATCACCCCGGCCTCGCGCATCCGCCGCACCCGATTCCACACCGGGGTCTTGGATGAGCCCACCTTGCGCGCGATCTCGTCAAGCGACTGCGCCGCGTCGGCTTGCAGTTCGGCAAGGATTTTCCGATCAATCTCGTCGAGTCGGACCACCATTCACCAATTCCTCCCCATACCGGAACCCTGTTCCAATCTGGATCATTATCGGAACCAAAGTTCTTATCGGCAAGGGGGGCTAGCGAAAATATGGGAAAATATCCTATATTACCCGTATCAAACCGCCGCCAATATTTCCCGAGGTCCGCCCATGACCCTGCCCTTCATCCCCAAGGTCGTCACCGCCAACGCGCTGCTGGCGGGCGACGTGGTCTATCTGACCGCCGACGACCGCTGGTCGCGCCAGTTGGGTGACGCCGAGCTGATCGAAGACGAGGCCCATGCCCAGATGCGCCTGCTGCACGGCGCGGCGCAGCGCAATGTCGTGGTCGGGGTCTATCTCGCCGATGCGCGACGCGGCCCGCACGGCCCCGAGCCGGTGCATTTCCGCGAGACCTTCCGCACCCGCGGTCCCTCGAACTATCCCCACGGCAAGCAGGCGGAGCCGCGCCATGTATAGTTATTCCGATTTCGACCGCGACTTCGTGCGCACCCGGGTGGCGCAGTTTGCCGATCAGGTGCAGCGCCGGATCGACGGCGCGCTGACCGAAGACGAATTCCGCCCGTTGCGACTGATGAACGGGCTTTATCTGCAACTGCATGCCTACATGCTGCGGATTGCCATCCCCTACGGCACAATCAACCCGCGCCAGATGCGCCAACTGGCACTGATCGCCGACACCTGGGACAAGGGTTACGGCCACTTCACCACCCGTCAGAACATCCAGTTCAACTGGCCCAGGCTGCCCGACGTGCCCGCCATTCTGGCCGCCCTGGCCGAGGTCGAGATGCACGCCATTCAGACCTCGGGCAACACCATTCGCAATGTCACCGCCGATCATTTCGCGGGCGCTGCGGCCGACGAGATCGAAGATCCGCGCCCGGTAGCCGAGCTGCTGCGCCAGTGGTCCACCGACCACCCCGAATTCCAGTTCCTGCCGCGCAAGTTCAAGTTCGCGGTCACCGGCTCGCCCCATGACCGCGCCGTGACCCATGCCCATGACGTGGGGCTGCGGATGGTGCGTAATGCGGCCGGAGATCCGGGCTACGAGGTCAGCGTCGGTGGCGGGCTGGGGCGCACCCCGATGATCGGGGCGGTGGTGCGCGCGTTCCTGCCCAAGGCTGATCTTTTGCCCTATGTCGAGGCGGTGCTCAGCGTTTACAACACCCTTGGGCGGCGCGACAACAAATACAAGGCGCGCATCAAGATCACCCTGCAAGAGACCGGCAAGATTGAGCTGACCCGCCTGATCGAGGCCCGCTTTGCCGAATTGCGCCCGCTGTTCGGCGGTGCCGATCAGGCCCTGCTGGCCGAGATCGAGGCCGCCTTCGCCCCGCCGCCGTTCCGCGATGCCCCGACTGACGGCTTTGACGCCTTTTACAAGGCCGATCCGGTGTTCCGGTCCTGGGCCGACACCAATCTGGCCGCCCACCGCAACCCGCAGTATGCGATCGTGACCATCAGCCTCAAGGCCCATGGGGCGACGCCCGGCGATGCGACCTCGGCCCAGATGCGGCTGATCGCCGATCTGGCGGAAAGCTATGGCCACTCGGAAATCCGCATCAGCCACGAGCAGAACGTGATCCTGCCGCATGTCCACCGCGCCGACCTGCCCGCGCTGCACGCGGCGCTTGGCACCCTGGGGCTGGCCACCGCCAACATCGGGCTGATCTCGGATATCATCGCCTGCCCCGGCATGGATTACTGCGCGCTTGCGACCGCGCGCTCGATCCCGGTGGCGCAGGAAATCGCGCTCAGGTTTCAGGAGCTGAAGCTGGAACACGAGATCGGCCCGCTGAAAATCAAGATCTCGGGCTGCATCAATGCCTGCGGCCACCACCATGTCGGCCATATCGGGATTCTCGGGCTCGACCGCGCCGGGGTGGAAAACTATCAGATCACCTTGGGCGGCGACGGCACCGAGACCACGGTGATCGGCGAGCGCGCCGGGCCGGGCTTTGCCTATGACGAAATCGTGCCCGCCATCGAGCGCCTGATCGCGGCCTATCTTGGCTTGCGCTCCAGTGCGGACGAGACCTTTCTGGCCACCTACCGCCGCCTCGGGCTGGCCCCGTTCAAGGCCGCCCTCTACCCGGCCGAAGGGGCGCGCGATGCCGCTTGATCCCGCCTACCATCCGCTGGCGCAAAAGGTGGCGCGGCTCAACGATCGCTATCGCCATCACGCGGCGGTGGCGGTGCTGGAACAGGCGATGCGCGACCCCGAGGTGGGGCGCATCGCGCTGGTATCGTCGTTCGGAGCCGAGTCGGTGGTGCTGCTGCACATGGTTTCACTGATGGACCCCGCCACCCCGGTGTTGTTCGTCGATACCATGATGCTGTTTGCCGAGACTCTGGCCTATCAGACCGAGGTGGCGCAAAAGCTGGGGCTGACCAACGTGCGGACCATCCGCGCGGCACCCGCGCTGCTGGCCCATGAAGACCCCGACGCCACCCTGCACCAGGTCAACCCCGACGCCTGCTGCGCCCTGCGCAAGACCGCGCCACTGGAGCGGGCGATTGCGGGCTATGACGCTTGGATCACCGGGCGCAAGCGCTATCAGGGCAGCACCCGCGCCGATCTCGACTTTTTTGAAGCCGAAGGCGAGGCGCGGATCAAGGTCAACCCGCTGGCCCATTGGGGGCGCGAGGATATCGCCGACTATATCGTCAACAACCGCCTGCCGCGCCACCCGCTGGTGGCCGGAGGCTATCCCTCGATCGGCTGCGCCCCCTGCACCACCCCGGTCGCCCCCGGCGAAGACCCCCGCGCCGGGCGCTGGCGCGGCCGCGCCAAGACCGAATGCGGCAT
>CAYQPD010000143.1:0-1332 GCA_964419305.1 uncultured Rhodobacter sp. | reverse complement strand
GAGGTCGAGATCAGCGACGACCTTGCCGCCCGTCAGCCCGCCGACCAGTGGCGCGCGCGCGCCGACTGGCAGGCGCATGACTATCAGTCGCGGCTGCGCGGGTGAGTTTGGGGTTTCCATAAGGTGCTGCGCCACGTATTCAAGCCTCAGGATATCATCACCGAGGTGCTGCCTTGCCCCACCGATTGCCCAACCCGACCCTCACGCCACACCTGCCCGACGCCGAAACCGTGACTGCGGTGCGGCACTGGACCGACCGGCTGTTCTCGTTCCGGGTCACACGCCCGAAATCGCTGCGCTTCCGCTCGGGCGAGTTCGTGATGATCGGCCTTCTGGGCGACAACGGCAAGCCATTGCTGCGGGCCTATTCGATCGCCTCGCCAAACTGGGACGAGGAACTTGAATTCTACTCGATCAAGGTGCCCGACGGCCCGCTGACCTCGCGCCTGCAACACATTCAGGTCGGCGAGCAGATCATCCTGCGCCCCAAGCCGGTCGGCACCCTGGTGCTCGACGCGCTGCTGCCCGGCAAACGGCTGTGGTTTCTGGCCACCGGCACCGGCATTGCCCCCTTTGCCAGCCTGATGCGCGACCCCGACACCTATTACCGCTACGATCAGGTGATCATGATGCACACCTGCCGCACGGTGGGCGAGCTGGAATATGGCCGTCTACTGGTGGCCAGCCTGAAGGACGACCCGCTGATCGGCGAGATGGTCGCGGGCCATCTGCGCTACTACCCCACCACCACCCGCGAAACCTCGGATCACATGGGGCGGATCACCGCCAACCTGACCTCGGGCAAGGTGTTTGGCGATCTCGACCTGCCGGTCATGGGCCGGGCCGATGATCGCGCCATGGTCTGCGGCAGCCTGGCGTTCAACCACGATGTCAAGGCGGTGCTGGAAGGTTTCGGCCTGCGCGAAGGCGCCAATTCCGAGCCGCTGGAATATGTGGTCGAAAAGGCTTTCGTCGGCGACGGCATCTGAACCGCCCTGACGCAATGAAGAACGCCGCGCCGATCGCCCGGCGCGGCATCTGTCATGCGGTCGGCTGCCCGATCACATCCCGAGGGCGGCTTTCACCTGATCAATTGCACCCTGAACCAGGGTCGGATTGGTGGCAGCGGCGGTGACGGCGGCCTTGAGCGTGGTCTTGGTGGCCTCATCCAGCGCCGAGGCGTCGATCAGCGCCGTGATCCTGGCCGCGTCGAACCTGGCCGGATCAAGCGCTGCGGCGGCATCTGCGGCGGCGGCGGCTTCTTCTGCGGCGGCCTTGGCGGCGGCGGCATCAGCGGCGGCCTTGGCGGCGGCGGCGGCTTCTTCTTCGGCG